>CAXUHK010000041.1:0-27294 GCA_964250775.1 uncultured Acetobacteraceae bacterium
GGGCGCAGCGTGGTGTAGAGCGCGGGCGCCCCCGGCACTTCGAACGACAGGTCCTTCACGTACTGGATGTTGACCATCAGCGGCGGCACGGCGGGCTGCGCGCCGGCCGCGTCGGGCATCGGGGTGGTTTCGGACATGGTTTGGTCTCCGCTGTTGCGGGCGGCGGTAGCACAGCCGGCTACGCGCGCGCCAGCCGCGCCAGTTCCATCCGCACGCCGTCCGCGTCGCGCACTGGGGCCGCCCAGTCGACCCGCAGCACTTGCTCGCCAAGCGCCAGGTCGCAGCCATCGGCGTCGACCGCAACCATCCGCCACTCGCCCGGCTGCTTGGCGATGCGGGCCAGGGCGGCGGCGTGGTCGTCGTTGCAATGCGCCATGATTGAGGCCGCCGCCTCGGCGACCGCCGCCGCCGCCTGCTTGTCGGGCAGCAGCTTCGCGGGTGGCAGGCGGAAGGCGCGCGCGAAGCCGCCCACGAACGACGCCTCGGCGACCTCCACCTGCCACAGGTTGAAGTCGCCGAACTCGAAATACAGCTCCGCGTAGGGGTGCAGCGCCAGCCAGCGCGCCCGCAGCGCCGGCTCGGCGGTGATGCTGGCCCGGCCCGAAACGGTGAGCCGCGGCGCGGTCTGCGGGTTCACCTCGGACGGCGCGCCCGCCACCATCAGCGCGCAGCGCGGGTCGACGCGCAGGTGCCTGGTGTGCTCCGACAGGTCGGACAGCAGCATCAGCGGCGACAGGTCGGGCGCCGTCGCCGGTGTCACCAGCCCCGCGAACGGCTGCCCATCGCGCTGCGTCGCCAGCGTGCCGGCACGCGCGGCGCGCAGCAGCCGCCGCGCCTCGGTCGCCGGCGAAATCTCGGTCCCGTCGCCCTGTGCCGTCATTTTGCGCTTTTTCCTGCTGATTTGCGCCGCAATCGGCGCATAAAGACCCATATCCCCGGCGCACAGGAGGTCCGGCCCGCGCCATGAAGCAGACAATCGCCCTGGTCGACGACGACCGCAACATCCTGACCAGCGTTGCCATGACGCTGGAACAGGAAGGCTTCCTGGTGCGCACCTACACCGACGGCGAGAGCGCGCTGCAGGGCCTGGTGTCCCGCCCGGTCGACCTCGCCGTGCTCGACATCAAGATGCCGCGCATGGACGGCATGGAGCTGCTGCAGAAGCTGCGCGCCCGCTCCGCCCTGCCGGTGATCTTCCTCACCTCCAAGGACGAGGAGGTGGACGAGCTGATGGGCCTGCGGCTGGGCGCCGACGACTACATCACCAAGCCGTTCAGCCAACGCCTGCTGATCGAGCGCATCCGCGCCTTGCTGCGCCGCAACGAGACCAGTCGGGCGGAGGGCTCGGGCGCGCCCCCCGGCGGCATCATGACGCGCGGGCCCTTGGTGCTGGACGAGACCAAGCACCAATGCATGTGGCATGATCGGGACATCCAGCTCACCGTGACCGAGTTCCTGCTGCTCAAGACGCTGGCGGCGCGGCCGGGCATGGTGAAGTCGCGCGACCAGCTCATCGACGCCGCCTACGGCGAGAACATCTACGTCGACGACCGCACCATCGACAGCCACATCAAGCGGGTGCGCAAGAAGTTCCGCGCCCACGACGACAGCTTCAACCACATCGAGACGCTGTACGGCATCGGCTACCGCTACAAGGAGAGCTGAGCGTGCCGGACCTCCATGGCTCCGCCTATGTCGGGCCTGCGGCGGACGCGCTGCCGGCCGCGCCGGCGCCGAAGCGCCGGCCGCGCACCCGCAGCACCGGGGCGATGCGCTGGGCGTCGCCCACGCTGCGCCGCATCCTGCTGGTCAACCTGGTGCCGCTGGCGCTGCTGCTGGCGGCGCTGCAGCGGCTCGACCAGTACCAGAACGGCCTGTTGGGCGCCGAGGTCAGCACCTTCCGCGAGCAGGCGCGCAGCTACGCCGGCGCGCTGGGCGAGGCGGCGGTGCGCGAGGACGTGCACGGCGACGTGCAGCTCGTGCCGGAGCTGGCGCGCGCCCTGCTGCGCCGGCTGACCGAGCCGAGCCCGAACGCCCAGGCCAAGCTGTACGCGCCGGACGGCCAGGTGGTCGCCGACAGCCGCGTCCAGCTCGACGGCACCATCGCCAGCGAGCTGCCCGAGCCGCCGCGCGAACGCAACGCGCTGGCCGCCGCGGTCGGCCGCGCCTATGACTGGGTGGCGAACTTGTGGCCGGGCAGCGCCGGCCCGGTGTTCGACACCGGCCCGTCCGCCGCCGGCTCCGACTGGCAGCCGGACGTGCGCCAGGAGGTCAAGCTCAGCGGCTCCGACCAGAGCCGCGAGATGCCGCCCTACATCCGCCGCACCGCCGAGGGCCGGCTGTTGCTGACCGTGGCCGAGCCGGTGGCGCGCAACAAGCACACCGTCGGCATCGTGCTGCTGACCCGCGAGGCGCGCGAGGTCGACCAGAGCCTGCTCGACGTGCGGCTGTCGATCCTGAGCCTGTTCGGCCTGGCGCTGGGCCTCACCGTGCTGCTGTCCTGGTACTTGTCGCAGACCATCGCGCGGCCGATCCTGCGCCTTGCCGGCGCCGCCGAGCAGATGCAGGAGGGCCGTGGCCGCGCCGGCAGCGTGCCGCCGCTCCTGCTGGCGCGCACCGACGAGGTGGGCGAGCTGGCGGCGGCGCTGGACGGTTCGGCGCGGGCGCTGTGGGACCGCATGGACGCGATCGAACGGTTCGCCGCCGACGTCGCGCACGAGATCAAGAACCCGCTGAGCTCGATCCGCAGCGCCATCGAGACGCTGCGCCGGATCGACGACCCCGCCAAGCAGCGCCGCCTGCTCGCCATCATCGGCGACGACGTGGCCCGGCTCGACCGGCTCATCAGCGACATCAGCGACGCCTCGCGCATCGACGCCGAGCTGTCGCGCATGGCGACCCAGCCGGTAGACCTGACGCCGCTGCTGGCGATGCTGGTCGAACTCGACGAGGCGACGCGCGACGACGACGACCCGAAGCTCGAACTGGTGACGCTGAAGGGTCGGGTCGTGGTGCAGGCGGTCGAGGGCCGGCTGGTGCAGGTGTTGCGCAACCTGATCGCCAACGCGCAGAGCTTCTCGCCCTCGCACGGCCGCATCGCCGTGGCGGCGCAGGAGGCCGGCGCCATGGTCGAGATCAGCGTCGAGGACGACGGGCCGGGGCTGCCGGACGGCAAGCTCGAGCATATCTTCGACCGTTTCTACTCGGAACGCCCGCACGGCGAGCGGTTCGGCCAGCATTCCGGGCTCGGCCTGTCGATCAGCCGGCAGATCGCCGAGGCGCTGAAGGGCCGCCTGGTCGCGGAGAACCGCCGGGATGCGCAGGGCCACCTGCTGGGCGCCCGCTTCGTGCTGAGCCTGCCCAAGGCGCTGGGCTGACCGCGGGCCGGAACCGGGCGTCGCCGGCGGTGGCGGCGCAACGATGCACGGCATGGGCCGTTGTGGCGCGATGAACGCTGCACCCGGCCTCCCCGGCACCCCGGAAGCGGCGACCCGGCAAGCGCGCGACGAGGTGGCCGCCACCCCGTTCGACGCGGCCAAGGTGGCGCTGATCGTGCTGGCGGTGTTGGCGGTGCTGTACACGCTGTACTTCGCGGCCGAGATCGTGCTGCCGATGCTGCTGGCAGTCGTGCTCAACCTGCTGCTGATGCCGGCCAAGCGGCTGCTGATCGAGCGGCTGCGGCTGCCCGGCGCGCTCGCGGCGCTGCTGCTCATCATCGCGGTGTTCGTGGTCATCACCGCGATCGGGCTCGCCATCTCGCTGCCGGCGTCGCGCTGGATCGCCCGCGCTCCGGAAGGGTTGCCGACGCTGCAGCAGCGGTTGGGCTTCATCGGCCCCGCCGTCGAGTTCGCGCGCAAGGGCATCGGACAGTTGCAACACCTGATGCAGTCGGGCGGGGCCGCCGAACCGCCGCCGGCGCAACAGATGACGGTGCAGCAGCCCTCCAACCTCGGCGGCATGGGCATGACGGTGCTGAGCGGCGCCCGCGCGGCGCTGGGCCAGGTGCTGATCCTGCTCATGGTGCTGTTCTTCAGCCTCGCCTACGGCGACAGCCTGCTGCGCAGCCTGGTCGAGATCATGCCGCATTTCGACGAGAAGCGCCGCGTGGTCGACATCGCCAACGAGATCGAGCGCAACATCTCCGGCTACCTCGTTACCATCACCGGCATGAACGTCCTGGTCGGCATCGCCAACGGGCTGTCGATGTGGGCGTTGGGGATGCCCGATCCGCTGCTGTGGGGCACGCTGGCGTTCCTGCTCAACTACATCCCGATCCTGGGTCCGGCCACCGGGATGCTGATCTTTTTCTTCGTGGGCCTGTTCGCCTCGCCCAGCCTCGGCCACGCGTTCCTGGCGCCGGCGATCTACCTCGGGCTGCACGTGCTCGAGGGCGAGACCATCACGCCGATGCTGCTGGCGCGGCGGTTCACGCTGAACCCGGTGCTGGTGATCGTGTCGCTGTTCTTCTGGGACTGGATGTGGGGCGTCGCCGGCGCGCTGCTGGCGGTGCCGTTGCTGGCGATCATGAAGATCGTCTGCGACCGCATCCCGGTGCTGACGCCGCTGGGCCACCTGGTCGGCTCGCCGGCCCGCAAGCGCGGCAAGGCATAGCCGTCCTGGAGCATGGCGCTTCCCTTGGGCCCATGGACGCGGCACAGTCCGCCCCCATGCAGATCCACGGCAGTTGCGCCGCGCGAGGCGACGCGGGAGTGCTCCTGCTAGGCCCTCCCGGGTCGGGCAAGTCCGACCTGCTGCTGCGGCTGCTGGACCATGGCTTCACGCTGGTCGCGGATGACCGGGTCGAGGTCGAGGCCGGCCGGGCCAGCCCGCCCGAGGCGTTGGCCGGGCTGCTGGAGGTGCGCGGGCTGGGCATCCTGCGCCTGTCCTACGCGGCGCCGGTCAGGCTGGTTCTCGTCGTGCGGATGGCGGCGATGGCGCGCCTGCCGGGGCCGGCCATGGACCCGGATCACCACCTGCCCAGCATCGCGGTCGATCCCGCGATGGCGTCCGCCGCCGCCCGCGTGGCGATGGCGCTCGGCTGCGCGCTCGGCGGCGTGGCGCAGGATTGCGGCGCCTTCGCCGCATGAGCGTCGCGCGAGCCTGGAAGGCATGAGCCGGGGTGGGCCGCCGGCGGTGCTGGTCAGCGGCCTGTCCGGTGCCGGCAAGTCGACGGTGCTGCGCGCCCTGGAGGATCTCGGGTTCGAGGCGGTGGACAACCCGCCGCTGGCGCTGGTCGAGGAACTGCTGCGCCGCACCGAGGCCGAAGCGCAGGGCGACGCGGGGCGGCGGTTGGCGATCGGAGTCGACGCCCGTACCCGCGGCTTCGACGCCGAAGCGGTGCTGGCGACGCTGGCCCGTCTACGCCGTGACCCCGCGCTGCGGCTTGACTTGGTGTTCGTCTGGGCCGATGCCGGGGTGCTGCAGCGCCGTTTCACCGAAACCAGGCGGCGTCACCCGCTGGCGACCGGCGGCCAGGTACGGGAGGGCATCGTGGCCGAGCAGGCGTTGACCGCGCCGCTGCGTGACGCCGCCGACCTGGTGATCGACACCTCCGATATCCCGGTGCCGGAGCTGCGGCGACAGATCGAGCAACGCTTCGGCGCCGGAGCGAATGCTCAGGCCGGCATGGCGGTGACGCTGGTGTCCTTCGCGTTTCCCGCAGGGCTGCCACGCGAGGCCGACATGGTTCTGGACGCACGATTTCTCAGCAACCCGCACTATGTCTGTGAACTGAAACCGAAAACCGGTCTCGACGAGGCCGTGGCCCGTTTTGTGCAGTGCGATCCCGACTACGGTCGGTTCATGGCACTGGCGGTCGAGCTGCTCGATCTGCTCTTGCCGCGCTTCGTCCGTGAGGGCAAGAAGTATGCAACTCTTGCGGTCGGATGCACTGGCGGACGGCATCGGTCCGTTCACATCATCGAGAGGCTGGCTTTGCATTTGGTTGGGACTGGCTGGCATGTGACCGTCTCGCATCGCGAATTGGCACGCGAGGGCTTGCCCGCCAGGGGCGCGGTGGCTGGGGCAATCCCGCTCGCCGCCGTGCCGGATCAGGCACAGGAGGCCTGAAGCACCATGATTGGTTTGGTCATCGTGACCCACGGGCGTTTGGCCGAGGAGTTCCGCGCGGCCATGGAACATGTCGTGGGACGGCAACGCAACGTCGCCACCGTCTGCATCGCGCCCGACGACGATACCGAGGCGCGGCGGAGCGACGTGCATCGCTGCATCGAGCAGGTCGACACCGGCGACGGGGTGGTGGTGGTGACGGACATGTTCGGCGGCACGCCGAGCAATCTGTGCATCTCGCAACTGGCCCGGCCCGGCGTCGAGGTGCTGGCCGGCGTCAATTTGCCGATGCTGGTCAAGCTGGCCAAGGTGCGCTCCACCTTGGGCTTGGGCGAGGCGGTCGCGATGGCGGTGGCCGCCGGCCGAAAATACATTGCCAGGGCATCCGACGTCGCGTGCTGCAAGTTCTCCGGCCCCCGTCCAGTGGCGAGCCTGGTCGCGGCCGTCGGCCGCCTGGCCGGCAACGGTCACGCCTGACGCGCCCGCCGGCTGACGCGCGCGATGTCTGACGCCGGCGACGCGGCCCCGGCGGGTGTCGCGCGGCGCGTCGTGACCATCGCCAACCGCCGCGGCCTGCACGCCCGCGCCGCCGCCAAGTTCGTCAGCATGGCGGAGCGTTTCTCCGCCGAGGTCGAGGTCATCAAGGACGGCCAAAGCGTATCGTCGCGTTCTATCATGGGGTTGATGATGCTGGGCGCCGGCATCGGCACGCCGATCGAGTTGGTGGCCAGCGGCTGGGACGCCAAGGAAGCACTGGACGCGCTGGCGCAGTTGGTTGAATCTGGATTCTCCGAAGCGGAGTGACGGAGCAAGCCGGTGAGCGGTGAATTGCCGGCAACCCTTTCCGGCGATGCGCCGTCGCCGGATGCGGCGCCTGCCCCGACCGCCCCCGCCGAACGCCGGTTCAGCGGGATCGCGGTATCGCCGGGTATCGCCATCGGCCAGGTGTTCAAGGCCGCCGAGGAGCCTGCCGCGGCGGCCCGGCGCAGCATCGCCGCCGCCGATGTCCGAGCGGAGACCGATCGCCTTGACGCCGCGATCGAGCAGTCGCGCCGGCAGTTGACCAAGCTGCGCGGCAAGCTCGCGGTGCTGCCGGAGAACGCGCAGGCGGAGATCGGGCCGCTGCTCGACGCCTATCTGCAGATGATCGGCCCGTCGCGGCTGGTGCGCGGCGCGCGGGCACGCATCGCGGCAGGGTTGGTTGCCGCCGAGACCGCCGTGGCCGACGAGAGCGCCGCCATCGCCGCCGCCGTGCTGGCGACGCCGAACCCGGATGACCAGGCGACGCAGGCGCGCCAAGCCGACGAGGTGCGCGAGATCGGCCGCCGCCTGGTGCGCAACCTGACCCACGCGCCGTTCCGCAGCTTCGCGCTGATGCCGGGCGGCGCGGTGCTGGTCGCCGAGGTGTTGCGCCCGGCCGACGCGGCGCTGCTAGACCCGTCGCGGCTGGCCGGGGTGGCCACCGAGGAAGGCGGCGCCGACGGCCATACCGCGATCATGCTGCGGGCGCTGGGCGTGCCGGCGGTGCTGGGCGCCGCGCGGCTGATGCAGGCGGCGCAGCCGGGCGACCTGGTCGTCGTCGACGGCGGCAACGGCATGGTCGCCGTGCATCCGACCGAACCGACGCTGGCCGAGGCGCGGCGGCAGGTCGCCGTCTTCGCGCGCGGCCGGCAGCGCCTGGCGCGGCTGCGCCGGCTGCCCGCCGTGACGCTGGACGGCGTCGCGGTCGAGCTGCAGGCCAACATGGAGATCCCTGCCGAGCTGCCGCTGATCTCGCAGGCCGGCGCCGCCGGCATCGGCCTGCTGCGCAGCGAGTTTCTGTTCATGAACCGCGAGACGCTGCCCGACGAGGCGGCGCAGTACGAAACCTATCGCGGCGTGGTCGAGGCGATGGATGGCGATGGCGTCACCATCCGCGTGCTCGACTGGGGCGGCGAGAAGGAGATCGAGGCGCTGTCGTCCGGCGGCGCCATGCCGGGGCCGGGTGTCGCCAACCCGGCGCTCGGCGTTCGCGGCATCCGCCTGCTGCTGCGCCGCCCGGACCTGTTCGAGACGCAGTTGGCGGCGATCCTGCGCGCCGCCGCCAACACCACCGCAACGGGCGGCCGGGTGCGGGTGCTGCTGCCGATGGTGACCAACGTGGCGGAGCTGCTCGCGGCGCGCGAGACCTACCGGCGCGTGGCCGACGCCCTGCGCCGGCGCGGCGAGCGGCTGGCCGACACGCTGCCGCCGCTCGGCGTTATGATCGAGACGCCGGGGGCGGCGCTGTCGGCCGACGCCTTGGCGCAGGAGGCGGACTTCTTCGCCATCGGCACCAACGACCTCACGATGTACACGCTGGCGGTCGACCGCGGCGACAGCGAGGTGGCAGGGCTGTACGACCCGCTGCATCCTGCGGTGCTGCGCTTGGTGCGGTTCGCGACCGAGGCTGCGGCGCGGCGGCATTTGCCCGTGTCGTTGTGCGGCGAGATGGCCGGCAACCCGCGCCTAGCGCCGCTGCTGCTCGGGCTGGGACTGCGCAGCTTCAGCATGAACGCATCGGCGATCCCGCATGTGAAGCGCGCCATCCGGGCGCTGCGGATCACCGACTGCGATCGGCTGGCCGCCGAGGTGATGCGGCGGGCTGACCCGGCGCGGATCGAGAATCTCTAGTATTGAACTGCAAATTTCTCGGCTCTCGTGATTGGGCGCGGAGCGCCGCCGGCGGTGCGCCGATGCGGGAGACGTTGCCCGACCGAAATTTGCAAGATAAATCTGGCGTCGGCGCGACTGAATGTGCTTGGGATATTAGAGCTGTAACGAAAGAACAGGCACCATGGCCAAAGCTGAGACCGGAACACTTCGCGCGCCTCGTGGCACCAAGCCCGTCAGCGCGGCGTTCTTCAGTGCGCTCGACGCGGCGCCCGAGGCGCAGCGGACGGCGATCGCGCGGGCCGCGCAGGTGATGATTCGCGACGAGCTGCGCACGCGGCGCGAGAAGACCAAGGCCGCGAGCGAGCGAGCCCGCGCCAACGGCAAGCCCGCGGCAAAGGCCGCGCCCACCCGAAAGGCCGCTGCCGGCACGGGCAAGAACCAGCCAGCCGCCACGGCGGCCAAGGCCACGCGCAAGAGCGCTCCCGTTGCCCGCAAAGCCGCCGCGACAGCGCGGGACGTCAAGGCTTCGGGCGCCAAAGCTCCGGGCGCCAAGGCTCCGGCGAAGCGGGCGACGGCGCCGAAACCCTCGGCGGCCAAGACCGCGTCGCCGCCTTCCATGCCGGCCGAAGAGGCAGTCGAGCCGTCGGCGGAAGCGCCGTCCGCCAAGTCGCGTCGTGCCGCCAAGCCTGTCGCCGAAGCCGAGTAGCCTTACGGCGCCAGTCCATCCACGGGAATCCGGCGGCGCAGCAACCCTAGCGAAACTCGGATGGCTCCCCAGTGTTCATTGCACGTCGACGTTGCGTGGTCAGTGAGCGCCAAGGGGTCCGATGCAACTGTTTGCGCCCAGCGCCGATGCCCGGTTCCGGCTCGCGGTATACATCGTCGTGGTCTCCATCGGGCTGTTGCTGATCGTGGGCGGCGGCATCGCGCGGTCGGACTGGTTCTACGGCGTCGGCATCGCGCGCGAGCAGCCGGTCCCGTTCAGTCACAAGCACCATTCCGGCGAACTCGGCATCGATTGCCGCAACTGCCACGCCGCGGTCGAGCTGTCATCGACCGCCGGCCTGCCGCAGACCTGGACCTGCATGACCTGCCACTCGCAGATCTGGAACAAGGCGGCAATGCTGGAGCCGGTGCGCGCCAGCCTGGTGAACAACGAGCCGCTGCGCTGGGCGCGGCTGAACCGGCTGCCGTCCTACGTGTACTACAACCATTCCATCCACATCGCCAAGGGCATCGGCTGCTCGACCTGCCACGGCGCGGTCAACACGATGAACCTGACCTACCGCGCCCAGAAATTCACCATGCAGTTCTGCGTCGACTGCCATCGCAACCCGGCGAAGTACGTGCGCTCGCCCGAGGAGATCTGGAACATGGAGTGGACGCCGCCGGCCGATCAGGACACCCGCGGCAAGCAACTCGTGATGGACTACCACATCAGCGGCCCCGGACGGCTGTCCGACTGCTCGATCTGCCATCGGTGACGCGGTGATCCGATCCACCCTCGACCTGGGCGCGTTACGCGCCAAGTTGTCGCGGCAGGGCGGACGCACGCTGTGGCGCAGCCTCGACGCCGTGGCCGAGACTCCGGAGTTCGCGCAGTTCCTGGCGGCCGAGTTCCCCGCCGCCTACGCGCCGCCGCCGGGAGCCGACCGCAGGCGCTTCATGCAGTTGATGGCTGCATCGTTCGCGTTCGGTGGCCTGGCGGCCTGCGACGACCCGCCGGACGGCCGCGACCAGGAAGTGCCGTACGTGCGCGACCCGGCACGCGCCATCCCGGCGATCCCGTTGCACTACGCCTCGGCCGCGATGCTCGACGGCGTGGCCAACGGCGTGCTGGTCACGACCCGCAACGGCCGCCCGATCAAGGTCGAGGGCAACGACCGGCATCCCTGGACGCGCGGCGGCACCGACGTGTTCGCGCAAGCCTCGGTGCTCGGCCTGTATGACCCGGAGCGTTCGCAGGCGGTGCGCCACCTCGGCCGCATCAGCGGCTGGGAGACGTTCGGCGGCGCCATGGCGGGCGCGTTCGGGCTGTTGCGCGCGCGGCAAGGCGAGGGACTGCGGCTGCTGACCGGGCCGGTGTCGTCGCCGACGCTGCTGGCGCAGGTCGTGGCGATGCGGGCGGCGTTCCCGGCGATGCGCTGGCACGTGCACGCGCCGACCGGGCGCGACGCCGCGTACCAGGGCGCCCGCGCCGCGTTCGGGCAGCCGTTCGAGACCCGTTGGCGGTTCGACCGGGCTGACGTCGTGGTTTCGCTGGATGGTGACATGCTCGACCCGGGGCCGCACCAGGTCGGCGTGGCGCGCGGCTGGATCGAGGCGCGGCGGGCGCTGGCGAAGTCGGGCCGCCTGCTCACGCTGTTCAGCGCCGGGCCGACGCCCACGCTCACCAGCGGCCGCGCCGATGACCGGGTGGGCGTCGACCAGCGCGACATGGCGGGCCTCGCCGCCGCCCTGCTGCGCGAGGTGAGCGGGCGGCCGCAAGCGACCGGGGGCGACCCGGTGGCGCGGTGGCGGTCACGGGCGGCATCGGCGCTGCTCGCGGCGCGTGGCCGCGGCATCGTGCTCGCAGGCGCCAGCCAGCCGGCTGCGGTGCATGAGGCGGCGCATCGGATCAACGCGGCGCTCGGCAACCTCGGCGCCGGCGTGTTCCTGACCGAGCCGGTCGTGGCGCAGGCGGAGCCGCTCGACAGCTTGGTGGCCGACGCCGCCGCCGGCCGGGTCGACACGTTGCTGATGCTCGACACCAACCCTTCGTACACCGCGCCGGCGACGCTGGGCTTCGCCGCGGCCATGGAACGGGTGCGGCTCAAGCTGCACACCGGCCTGTACTTCGACGAGACCGCGGCGCACGCCGACTGG
The DNA here is from genome assembly GCA_964250775.1 of uncultured Acetobacteraceae bacterium. Taxonomy (GTDB): domain Bacteria; phylum Pseudomonadota; class Alphaproteobacteria; order Acetobacterales; family Acetobacteraceae; genus CAVRQM01. The sequence goes on from CAXUHK010000041.1 coordinate 11,569, forward strand.
CACCTGCCGGCGGCGCACCCGCTCGAAAGCTGGGGCGACGCGCGCGCGTTCGACGGTACGGTGACGCTGCTGCAGCCGACCGTGCGCCCGTTCTATGCCGGGCGCAGCGCGCAGGAGCTGCTGTCGCTGGTAGCCGAGGCGCCGGCGCGGCGCGGGCAGGACATCGTGCGCGATTTCCATCGCGGCACCCAGGCCGCTTCGGAGTTCGAGCCGGCGTGGCAGCGTATCCTCGACGACGGCTTCGTCGCCGGCTCCGCGTTCACGGAACAGGCGGCGCCGGCCCTGAGACCGTTGACGGCCGCGCCGCCAACGGTTGCCGCAAGCGGGCTCGACGTGGTGTTCCGTCCCGACCCGAGCGTCTGGGACGGCAGCTTCGCCAACAACGGCTGGCTGCAGGAGCTGCCCAAGCCGCTGAGCAAGATCGTCTGGAACGCGGCGCTATCGGTCAGCCCGCAGCTCGCGGAACGCGAGCGGCTGCGGCACGGTGACGTCATCGAGTTGCAGGTCGATGGCAGGCGGTTGGAAGGGCCGGTCTGGATCAGCCCCGGCCAGGCGGGCAACACCGTGAGCGCCACGCTCGGCTACGGCAGGCGGATGAACGGCGCGCTGTGCGATGGCATCGGCTACGATGCCGGCGCGTTGCAGGACCGCGCCACGCCGGCTTCCCTAAGCGGCGCCACGCTGCACCGCACCGAGCGACAGGCGGACCTGGTGACGACGCAGGACCATCACGCCATGGAAGGCCACGATTTCCTGCGGGTGCAGACGGTGGGCGGCGCGCCGGTCGGCGAGACCGCGAGCTTCACCCAGCCGACGCTGTACGACGGCCCCGAGGGCGACGGCCGCGCCTGGGGCATGGTGATCGACCTCGACGCCTGCATCGGCTGCAACGCCTGCGTCGTCGCCTGCCAGAGCGAGAACAACAGCCCGGTGGTGGGCGTGGAGCAGGTGGCGCAGGGCCGCGACATGCATTGGCTGCGCATCGACCGCTACCATGACGGCGGCCTGGACGACGCCGGCAGTCGCTTCATGCCGGTGCCGTGTATGCATTGCGAGCAGGCGCCGTGCGAGGTCGGCTGTCCGGTCGAGGCGACGCTGCACGACCACGAGGGCCTGAACCTCATGGTCTACAACCGCTGCGTCGGCACCCGCGCCTGTTCGAGCTACTGCCCGTACAAGGTGCGGCGGTTCAACTACCTCGACTACAGCGAGCCGGCACCGCCGTCGGTGCGCGCCGGGCGCAACCCGGCCGTGACCGTGCGGGCGCGCGGCGTCATGGAGAAATGCACCTACTGCGTCGAGCGCATCGCCGACGCGCGCATCGCCGCCGACAAGGGCAACCGCCCGATCCGCGACGGCGAGGTGCGCACCGCCTGCCAGTCGGCCTGCCCGACGCGGGCCATCGTGTTCGGCGACTTGGCCGACCAGGGCAGCGCGGTCGCGGCCGCCCGCCACGACCCGCGCAACTACGCGCTGCTGGGCGAGCTGAACACCAGGCCGCGCACGACCTACCTGGCTGCCCTGGCCGCCGCCGCGGAGCACACCTGATGTCGGGATTGGCCAACGCGGAGCGCGTCGTCCCGGACCGTATCGCGACGGTCGCCCTCGACCATCCCGGACAGCGGCGCTGGTTGTTGGCGCTGCTCGCCAGCCTCGGCTTGGTCGGGCTGCTGATGGCCAGCATCGCCTGGGCGCTGGTGGTGGGCGTCGGCGTCTGGGGCAACAACATCCCGGTCGCCTGGGCGCTCGACATCGTCGGCTACGATTTCTGGATCGGGCTGGCGACCGGCGCGCTGCTCACCTCGGCGGCGACGCTGCTGTTCGGCACCGGCCTGCGCAGCGGGGTCAACCGGGTGGCCGAGACGGTCGCGGTGGCGGCGGTGCTGGCGGCGGCGATCTATCCGATCCTGCACCTGGGACGGCCCTGGTTCTTCTTCTGGAACCTGCCATACCCGAACACCCTGGTGCTGTGGCCGCAGTTCCGCAGCCCGCTGGTGTGGGACGAGATGGACATATTGGGCTTCCTCGCGGTGTCGCTGACGTTCTGGTACGTGGGCCTGATCCCCGACCTCGCGGCGATGCGCGACCGCAGCCGCAGCCTGCCGCGGGCGCGCCTCTACGGCGTCGCGGCGCTCGGCTGGCGCGGTTCGGCGGTGCATTGGCGGCGCTGGCGGCACGCCTATCGCAGCCTGGCGGTGCTGGCGGTGCTGATCGTGGTCTGCCTGCAGACCGGCGCCTCGGTGATGTACGCGGCGACGGTGGAACCCGGCTGGCACGACACGCTGCTGCCGGCGCTGTTCGTCGCCACCGCCGCGTTCACCGGCCTGGCCGGGGTGCTGGCCGTCGCGGTCGTGGTGCGCCAGGGCCTCGGGCTGCAGGAGGCGGTGACGACGGCGCATCTCGACCTGCTGGGCCGCCTGCTGCTGGGCGCCGGCATCGCCTCGATCTACTGCTACGGCTTCGACCTGTTCGGCACCGCGATGGCGCATGACAAGTTCGACCTCGCGGTGCAGGCGCGCCGGCTCACCGGGTCGCTGGCCTGGAGCTACTGGGCGGTGGTCGGGGCGGCGTTCGTGCCGGCGCAGTTGCTCTGGGTCGGCCGGCTGCGGCGCAGCCCGGCGGTGGCGCTCGTGGTCTCGGTGCTGGTGCTGGTCGGCATGTGGGCGGACCGTTTCATGCTGCTGGTGTCGACCCAGGTGGACGACTTCCTGCCCAGCTCGCGGCACGCCTACGCCTCGACGTTCTGGGAATGGTCGACCTTCATCGGCTCGGCCGGGCTGCTGATGCTGCTGTTGCTATTGGCGGCGCGCTTCCTGCCGATGGCCACGATGCGCCGCAATGCTTGAACATGAGTCCGCCGGCGGCGCGCCGCTCTACGGCATCGCCGCCGAGTTCAACACGCCCGACGCGCTGGTTGCCGCCACGCGCGCGCTGCACGGCCGGGATTTCGGGCGGCTCGATACCTTCACGCCGATGCCGGTGCCGGGACTTGATGCCGTCCTGGACATGCGGGGCAACCGCATGGGGGCGATCGCCCTAACGGGTTGGGCGGTCGGAGCGTGCGGGTTCTTCGCCATGATCGTCTACGCCACCGTCTACGACTACCGCTTCAACATCGGCGGCCGGCCGTTGCTGAGCTGGCCGTACTACATCGTGCCTAGCTTCGCCGCCGGCATCCTGGTCTCGGCCATCCTGGTGACGCTGGCGCTCGGGGCGATCTGCCGGCTGCCGCGGTTGAACCATCCGGCGTTCAACATCGAGGGTTTCGAGAGCGCCACGCGGGACCGCTTCTGGCTGTGCGTCGAGGCGCGCGACGCCCGGTTCGATGTCGACGCGATCGAGGCGGCGATGGCGGCGCTGGCGCTGCGCCCGCTCTCGGTGCAGCGGGTGCCGCGATGAGGCCGCTGGCCGCGACGCTGCTGGCGGCGCTGGCGCTCGCGGGTTGCAAGCGCCAGGACATGTACACGCAAGGCCGCTCGCAGACCTGGGACTCCAGCGACTTCCTGCCGCAGGGTGCGACCATGCAGCATCCGGTCGAGGGCACGGTGGCGCGCGACGCGCCCAACCCGCCCGAGCCGCAACCGGTGCGCATCGACGCGGCGATGCTGGCACGCGGCCAGAACCGCTTCGAGATCTTCTGCTCCGAGTGCCACGGCCGCACCGGCGAGGGCAACGGCATGATCGTCCAGCGCGGCTTCCCGCAGCCGCCGTCCTACCACACCGCCGAGCTGCGCAATGCCCCGGCGCAGCACTTCTACGACGTGCTGACCAATGGCTACGGCGTGATGTACAGCTTCAGCTCGCGCCTTTCGCCGGCCGACCGCTGGGCCGTCACCGCCTACGTCCGGGCGCTGCAGGAGAGCCACTTCGCCGAGGTCGCCAGCCTGTCGCCGGCGGACCGGGCGGCGCTGCGTCAATGAACCGCGCCAGCGTCATCGCCCTGGCGTTGGGGGTGTTGGGGTTGCTGGTCACGGCGCTGCTGGGCGCGGGCGACGCGCGCGTGGCGATGCCGTCCTACCTTGCGGCCTGGCTGTTCTGGTCGGCGTTGCCGATCGGCGCGTTGCCGGTGCTGATGGCGCTCGACCTTGTCGGACGCGGCGAGGCGCTGGCGGCGTTCGTGCGCCCGCTGCTGCTGGCATGGCCGGCGGTGGCGGTCCTTGCCGTCCCGCTGCTGCTCGGCGTGGGCGTGCTGTACCCGTGGGCGTCGACGCCGCAGGCAGGCTTCGCCGGACATTGGCTGACGCCTTACCTGTTCGTGGTGCGGTCGTGCGCCTACCTTGCGATATGGCTGGCGGTGGCGCTGCTGTTCGCCTGGCCGCGGGCGGTCGGCACGCGGCGCGTGGCAGCCACGATCGGCTTGATGCTGCACGCCATCATCGGGACGCTGGCGGCGTTCGACTGGGCGATGTCGGTCGACGCGCCCTGGCAGTCGAGCACCTACGGGCTGCTGTTCGTGGCGGCGCAGGTGGCCGCGGCCGGGGCCGTGGCGGTGCTGCTGGCCGCGTGGTCCGGCCTGCTCGCGGGCGTCGCCCGCGAGGCGCGCGCGCTGCTGCTGATCCCGGCGGCGTGCTGGGCGTTCCTCGGGTTCGTGCAGTTCCTCATCGTCTGGTCGGGCGACCTGCCGCGCGAGATCGGCTACTACCTCGACCGCTCGGCCGGCATCGGGCAGCTCGCGGAGTGGTTCCTGATCGGGGCCGGCCTGCTGCTGCCGGTGCTGGCGAAGCTGAGCCGGACGGTGCGGCCCCTGGCGGTCGCGGCGGGGTTCGTGGTGGCGGCGCATTTCATCGAGATGTACTGGCTGGTGACGCCGGGGCGGCGCGGGCAGTTCTCGGTGAGCCTCGCCGACGTCACGGCTGCGGTGGGAGTGGGCGGCATCGTGGTCGGCAGCGCGCTGCTGCTGGCGCGCCGCTCCACCGCCTGGCGGGCGCTGGAGGTGCGGCATGGCTGAGCGCGGCCGGGCATGGGACCGCCTGGCGATGCTGGCCGTGGCCGGCGTGTTCACCACGGCGGGGATGCTGCTCGGCCGCCGCACGCCGGCGGCGGCCAGGGCGGGTGCGGGCGCCAGGTTGGAAGAGGGCGGGGGCGAGACCGGGCGCGGCCGTCCGAGCCATGTCCCCAGCCGGCGCGCGCGACAGGCCGGGTTCGAGCCGAAGGACATCAGCGCCCGTGGCGCCTCGATGGTCATCCTCGGCTGGCTCTGCCTGGTGCTGGTGGTCGTGGCCGGGCTTGCGACGCTGCGCGGCATCTACGCCCGCACCGACCGCGTGGACGCGCCGCCGGTCACGGCGCAGACCGGGGCCGCGGTGGTGCCCCCCGGCCCGCGCCTGCAGGCCGACCCGCCGCACGACCTGGCCAGCTTGCGCGCCTACGAGGGGCAGGTGCTCGGCAGCTACGCGGCGCTGCCCGACGACCCCGCGCACGCGCGCATCCCGATCACCGAGGCGATGCGGCGCGTGATCGGCCGCAGCCTCGATCCGTTGTCGGCGCCCAAGCCATGAACGGCGGCGAGTCGCTGGCCGGGCTGTGGCCGGTCTGGGCATCGGCGCACGCCTTGTCGGTCGACCAGGTCATCCTGGCGTTCACCCTGGTGACGCTGGCGCTGACGGTGCCGATCTTCATCGCCATCACCTACTTCGCGTATCGCTACCGCGCCGGGCGAGTGGCCGACCGCACCTTCACCGAGGAGCGCAGCGTCGCCATCGAACTGAGCTGGATGCTGATCCCGTTCTTCCTGACGCTGGGCTTCTTCTTCTGGGCGGCGCGGCTGTACGACACGTCGCAGCACCCGCCGCCGGGCGCCATGACCATCGACGCCATCGGCAAGCAGTGGATGTGGAAGTTCCAGCACCCGACCGGGCAGGCGGAGATCAACGACCTGCACGTTCCGGTCGACACCGACGTGCGCATCAACATGATCTCGCAGGACGTGATCCACTCGCTCTACGTCCCGGCGCTGCGCATCCAGTTCGAGACGCTGCCCAACCGCTACACCCAGATCTGGTTCCACGCCGACCGCGTGGGCGCCTACCACCTGCTCTGCACCGAGTTCTGCGGCACCGACCATTCGGTGATGGGCGGCACGCTGAGCGTGCTGTCCGAGGCGGATTACGAGCGCTGGCTGGCGCAGTCCGGCAGCACCGGCACGGTGGCCGAGGCGGGCGGGCGGCTGTTCTCCGCCTATGGTTGCAGCGGCTGCCACGGCACCGGCGCGCAGGTCCGGGCGCCCAGCCTGGCCGGGCTGTACATGCGTCCGGTGCCGATGCAGGAGGGCGGCACAGTTACCGCCGACGACGCCTACCTGCGGGACAAGATCCTGTATCCCGACCACCATTTGATCGCTGGCTACGAGCAGAAGATGCCGACCTACGCGGATCGCCTGAGCGAGTCCGACCTGCTGCAAATGGTTGCGTACATCCGCTCGCTCGGTGCCGAGCCGGGCGGCGGGCGCACCCAATCGCCGGCCGAGCAGCGCGCGGCGCGCGACGTGACGCGGGAGAGCGCGCAATGAGGAGGGTCATGTCATGAGCGCCAACGTCACCCTGCGCGACACCACGCAACGCGACCCTCCGACGCCGCGTTCCACCATCGCGCGGCCGAAGGACTTCCTGAACGACGAGACCACCATCCGCTCGTGGCTGACCACCACCGACCACAAGCGCATCGCCATCCTCTACCTGATCGCGATCACCACCTTCTTCATCTTCGGCGCCATCGCGGCGGGGCTGATCCGGCTGTCGCTGATCGTGCCCAACGGCGCCATCTTCACCAACGACACCTACAACAAGCTGTTCACGCTGCACGGCGTCATCATGGTGTGGTTCTTCCTGATCCCGTCGATCCCGACGACGTTCGGCAACTTCCTGTTCCCGCTGATGATCGGCGCCAAGGACCTGGCGTTCCCGCGGCTCAACCTGATGAGCTGGTACGTGTTCATGATCGGCGCGCTGTTCACCATGTTCGCGCTGCTGATGGGCGGCATCGACACCGGATGGACGTTCTACGCGCCGTACAGCACGACCTATTCGAACACCTGGGTGGTGCCGGCGCTGATCGGCGTGTTCATCGTCGGATTCTCGTCGATCCTGACCGGCGTCAACTTCATCGTCACCGTGCATACCATGCGGGCACCGGGCATGACCTGGTTCCGGATGCCGCTGTTCATCTGGTCCAACTACGCGACCAGCATCATCTTCGTGCTGGCGACCCCGGTCATCACCATCGCCATCGCGCTGCTGATCATGGAGCGGGTGTTCGGGATCGGCGTGTTCGACCCCAAGCTGGGCGGCGACCCGGTGCTGTTCGAGCACCTGTTCTGGTTCTACTCGCACCCGGCGGTCTACATCATGGTGCTGCCCGGCATGGGCATCATGAGCGAGATGGTCACGGCGTTCAGCCGCAAGAAGCTGTTCGGCTACAAGTTCGTCGCCATGGCCAGCCTCGCCATCGCCAGCATCAGCTTCTTCGTGTGGGGCCACCACATGTTCGTCAACGGCGAGAGCGAGCTGTCGGCGATGGTGTTCTCGATGCTCAGCTTCGCCGTCGCGGTGCCATCGGCGGTCAAGGTGTACAACTGGGCGGCGACCATCCACAAGGGCGAGATCCGGCTCGACACGCCGATGCTGTACGCCATGGGCTACATCGGCCTGTTCGTCATCGGTGGCCTGACCGGCCTGTTCCTGGCTTCGCTCGGGATCAACGAGCACACCCACGGCACCTACTTCGTGGTGGCGCATTTCCACTACATCATGGTTGGCTCGACGGTGCTGGCGTTCATGGGCGGCCTGCATTTCTGGTGGCCGAAGGTGACGGGCAAGATGTATCCGGAAGTCTGGGGCCGGCTGTCGGCGATCCTGATCTTCCTCGGCTTCAACACCGCCTTCTTCCCGCAGTTCATCCTCGGTTATCTCGGGATGCCGCGGCGCTACCACGTCTATCCGGCGGAGTTCCAGGTGCTGAACGTGGTCTCCTCGGCCGGCTCCCTGGTGCTGGCGGTGGGCTACATCTTCCCGATGTTCTACCTGATCTGGTCGCTGTACAACGGCGAGCAGGCGCCGGACAACCCGTGGGACGCCAAGGGGCTGGAGTGGACCACCACCTCGCCGCCGCCCAAGCACAATTTCCACGAGCAGCCGGTGGTCGACTTCGAGCCGTACGACTACCCGTTGCAGGCGCCGGAACGTGGCTGAGGCGCTGGCGTCCGGCGTCGGCCTCGAGGTCGCGGAGCAGTTCAGCACCGCAGGCCAGCAGCGCCACGCCGGGCTGATGGGCATGTGGGTGTTCCTGCTTACCGAGCTGCTGCTGTTCTCCGGCCTGCTGCTCACGGCGCTGGTGCTGCGCTGGACGCACACGCAATCGGTGCTGGATGCCGGCGGCCACCTCAAGTTCTGGATCGGCGCGCTCAACAGCGTGGTGCTGATCGTCTCCAGCCTGACGATGGCGATGGCGATCGAATTCTCTAAGCTCGGCCTCCAGCGCGACATGCTGCGCGGCATCCTGGCGACTGCGGCGCTGGGCGCGCTGTTCCTCTGCTTCAAAGCGTTCGAGTATTTCCAGGACTGGCAGGAACACATGATGCCGTTCCTGCGCGGCCGGCCATACGCGCTGGCGGGCGACCATGCCAGCGAGCTGTTCATCAACCTGTACTACGCCGCGACCAGCCTGCACGCGGCGCACATGCTGATCGGCATCTCATTGCTGCTGTTCACCGCCTGGCAGGCCAACCACGCCGGCTACCTGGCGCGGCGGCAGAACCGCATCGAGATCGTGGGGCTGTACTGGCACTTCATCGACCTGGTCTGGATCATGGTGTTCGCCACACTGTATCTGGTGAACCGATGAGGCAGCCCTCGCCCGAACTGCGCCACGCGCTACGCGGGCCGATCGTCGTGTTTGTCGCTTTGCTGGCGCTGCTCGCGGTGAACGTGACGCTGGGGGCGTTGCGGCCGCACGGAAGGCTGTGGCCGCTCGAACTGTCGATCGTGGCGATCATGGTCACGATCACCATCCTGTTCTCGATGGAGGCGATCCAGCAGGTCGCGTTGATCCGGCTGTTCTCGATGCTGGGCTTCGTCTGGCTCGGCATCCTGTTCGGGCTGACCATGCTCGACTACGCGACGCGCTGAATGCGCCTTTCGGTCGCGGCGACCATGGTGCTGGCCCTGGGTGCCGCGGCGCCGGACCTGTCCGGCCTCGACTACGCGCAGCATATTGGCCGCGCGATGCCGATGGCGGCCCCGCTGCGCGACTCTGGCGGGAACGACACCATGCTCGGGCAAGTTGCTCTCGGGCGGCCGATGGTCGTCGATTTCGGTTATTTCCACTGTCCGACGCTATGTTCGGTGACCCGTGACGACCTGCTCGGAGCGTTGACGCAATCGGGGCTGCGGGCCGGCCAGGACTACGTGCTCGCGGCGATCAGCATCGATCCGGCCGAGCGGCCGCCGGACGCCGCCGCGGCGTTGCGCGATGATCTGGCGCGTTTCCCGCAAGCCAACGCCGCGAAGGCGTGGCATTTTCTGACCGGACCCGCCGCCAGCTTGACGGCGCTGCAACAGGCCGCTGGGTTCCATGCCCGCTGGGATGCCGGATTGAAGCAGTTCCTGCACCCCGAGGGATTGCTGTTCGTGACACCGCAGGGGCGCATCTCCGGCTACCAGTTCGGCTATACCGACACCGCGACGGCGCTGCGCCGCGGCATCGGCCTGGCCGCGGCGGGGGTACTGGCGCCGCAAGCCAACCCGGTGCTGCTGCTGTGCTTCCACTTCGACCCGCTGACCGGGCAATACAGCTTCGCCATCATGAAGGTGCTGCGCCTCATGGCCGGCATCACCGTGCTCGCCCTGGGAGCCCTGCTGGCCAGCGGGATACGATGGCGCAAACGTCGCGAACGCAGTATCCCAGATGGATCCCACCCCGTGAGGAAATCCAGCGCATGAAGCCACGCCGTCGCCTCGCTGCCTCTGCGGCCGCCCTCGTGGTGGCGGCCCTGCCGGCCGTGGCCGCGCCGCTGGCCGCCCACCATGCGGTCTACGACCTGAAGCTCGACCCCAACCGCACCACGACCGTGCAGGGCGCCACCGGCACGATGGATTACGAGATGCAGGACACCTGCGACGGCTGGGCCACCCGTCAGCGGCTCGAGATGACCGTCACCAGCGCCGACGGGCAGAACGTCCACACCGTCTCCGACTACAACACGTTCGAGACCAAGGACGGCCGCAAGATGCGCTTCCGGATGCGCCAGGTGACTGACGAGGCGGTGACCAGCATGATCGAGGGTTCGGCCGAGCTGTCGGGCAGCGGCGGGACGGTACACTTCATCACGCCCAAGCCGACCACCATGGCATTGCCGGCGGGCACGCTGTTCCCCACCATGCACACCGTCGCCATCCTGGCCGACGCCGAGCAGGGCAAGAAGACCGTGGCGTTGCCGCTGTTCGACGGCACCACCGCGAAAGGGGCGCAGGACAGCTTCATCGTGGTGACGAAATGGGACGGGCCGGCGGCGTCCAAGTGGCCGGCGCTGGCGACGTTGCCGGGCGGCAACTTCCATCTTGCGTTCTTCGACCGCAAGGCCAGCGCCTCGGAGCCGGATTACGAGGTGTCGATGCACTATTACGACAATGGGGTGGCCGACAACCTGGCGATGAACTTCGGCGAGTTCACCATGGACGGCACCATCAGGACGTTCAAGCTGCTGCCGGGCGGCTGCTGACCGCCGCGTCCATCCGCGCCCGCATTCCGCGCACGGTGGCGGCCAAGCCGTCGAATAGCGCCTGGCCGATCAGGAAGTGGCCGATGTTAAGCTCGGCCACCTCCGGCAGCGCCGCCACCGGCCCCACGTTCCCGTAGGTCAGGCCGTGCCCGGCGTGGCACTCCAGGCCGAGCCGGCGCGCCACGGTCGCCGCCTCGCGCAGCCGGTCCAGCTCGCCTGCCCGGCCTTCGGCGTAGGCGCCGGTGTGCAGCTCGACCACGGCGGCGGCGACGGCGGCGCTGGCCTCCAGTTGCGCGGGCTCGGGATCGACGAACATCGATACGCGGATGCCCGCCTGCGTCAGCCGCGCCACTGCCGGGCGCAGCGTCGCCGCCTGGTTCATGACGTCGAGCCCGCCCTCGGTGGTGAGTTCGGCACGCTTCTCCGGCACCAGGCAGCAGGCGTGCGGACGCAGCGCGCAGGCCAGCGTGACCATCTCCTCCGTCGCCGCCATCTCGAAGTTGAGCGGCACCGGCAGCTCGGCCCGCAGCGCCCGCAGGTCGGCGTCACGGATGTGGCGACGGTCCTCGCGCAGGTGCGCGGTGATGCCGTCCGCCCCCGCCGCCACGGCGACCAGCGCCGCCGCCAGCGGGTCGGGGTGCGCGCCGCCGCGCGCGTTGCGCAGGGTGGCGACGTGGTCGATGTTCACGCCGAGGCGCAGTGCGGTCACGCGACTCTCCTAGCGGCAAGCTGGGCCGCGAGTTCGATGGCGGCGATGAGGCTCGTGGGCTTGGCGACGCCCCGTCCCGCGATGTCGAACGCGGTGCCGTGGTCGGGCGAGGTGCGCACGATCGGCAGGCCGAGCGTCACGTTGACGCCGCGATGCATGTCGAGCGTCTTGAGCGGGATCAATACTTGGTCGTGGTACATGCCGATGGCGACGTCGTAGCCGGCGCGCGCGTCGGCGGTGAACATGGTGTCGGGCGGCCACGGCCCGGAGGCGTCGATACCCTCGTCGCGCAAGCGGCCGACGGCCGGCGCGATGGTTTCGATCTCCTCGCGTCCCATGCTGCCCTGCTCGCCGGCATGGGGGTTCAGCCCGGACACGGCAAGGCGCGGGCGGTCGATGCCGAATTGCGCCGCCAGGCTGGCATGGACGATGCGGCAGGTAGCGACGATGACGTCGGCGTCGAGCCGGGCAATGGCTTGGAACAGCGAGCAATGGATGCTGACCGGGACGACGCGCAGGCCGGGGCAGGCCAGCAGCATGACCGGCAGCGCCGCCCCGGTCAGCGCCGCCAGGAACTCGGTGTGGCCGGGATGCTTGAAGCCCGCTCCGTAGAGCACCGCCTTGCTGATCGGGTTGGTGACGATGCCGTCTACCTCGCCGGCCAGCGCCAGGCTCACCGCGCGCTCGATGGCGGCGATGGTCGCGGGCGCGTTGGCGGGGTCTGGCCGCCCTGGCACGGGCTTCGCGCTCAGGGCTACCGGCAACACCGGCAACGCGCTGGCGAACATTGCCGTGGCCTCGGCAACGCTCGCCACGGCGCGCACCGGGACACGCAGGCCGAGCGGCGTGGCGATAGCCGCGAGCCGTTCGGGGTCGTCCAGCGCCACGAATGGCGGCGCGCCGGCGGCCCAGGCGCGCACCGCGAGTTCGCCGCCGATGCCGGCGGGGTCGCCCATGGTCAGCGCCAGCATCAGGCGAGGTCCAGCACCGCGCGGGCGAAGGCTTCCGGGGCTTCCTGTGGGATGTTGTGGCCGATGCCGGGCAGCACCTCGCCACGGACACGGCCGGAGAACTGGGCGACGTCATCGGCTTCTTCGGGATCGGCCATGTCGCCAGTATCGCCGACCAGAACGACCGTTGGCACGCCGATGTGCGGCTGTCGCGCCAGCCTCGCTTCGGTCGCGTCATACGTGGGATCGCCCGCGACGTTGCCGAAGCGATGGCGGTACGAGTGGATCACCACATCGACAAAATCCGGGTTGTCGAAGGCGGCGGCGCTGGCGTCGAAGGTGGCGTCGTCGAACCGCCATGCGGGCGACCACAAGCCCCAGATGAAACGGCACAGCTCGCGCCGCCGCTCGCGGAGAGCGTCGGGACCGCGCGGCGTGTTGAACAGGTGCTGATACCACAGGCGATGTTCCTGCGCCGCCGCCGCCGGCCGCGCCATCGCCGCATGGTCGAAGATGTTGTATCCACCGCCGGTGACCAACCCACGGACTCGTTCCGGCCAGAGTGCCGCCACGATGCAGGCGGCCCGGCCGCCCCAGTCATACCCCGCCAGCGTCGCCTGGGGCACGCCCAGCGCGTCCATGAAGTCGAGCAGGTCTTGCCCCAGCGCCGCCTGCTGGCCGGACCGCAACGTGGCACCGTCGCGGAACCGGGTCGGCCCATAGCCGCGCAGGTACGGCACCAGCACGCGCATTCCGCGCGCGGCCAGGATCGGGGTTACGGCATCGTAGGCCTGCGGCGCATAGGGGAAGCCGTGCAACAGGATCGCCGCCGGGCCGTCCGCCGGGCCGCTCTCGTGGTAGGCGATAGCGAGCGTCGGCGTCCCGACCGTGCGGATCATATGTGCAGCGCCCGGCCCTCGACCGCCAGCGCAGCTTCCTTGACCGCCTCGTTCAGGCTCGGGTGCGCGTGGCAGGTGCGCGCCACGTCCTCGGCGCTGGCGCCGAACTCCATCGCGGTGGCGATCTCGGCGATCAGCGTGCCGGCATCCGGGCCGATGATGTGCGCCCCCAGGATACGGTCGCTGCCCTTGTCGGCCAGGATTTTGACGAAGCCGTCAGTGCTGCCCATGGCGCGGGCGCGGCCGTTGGCGGTGAACGGGAACTTGCCCACGTTGTAGGCGACGCCTTCGGACTTGAGCTGCTCCTCGGTCTTGCCGATCGAGGCCACCTCTGGCCACGTGTAGACGACCCCCGGGATCACGCCGTAGTTCACGTGCCCGGCCTGCCCGGCGAGGATTTCGGCCAGGGCGACGCCTTCCTCCTCGGCCTTGTGCGCCAGCATCACACCGGCCACGACGTCGCCCACCGCGTAGATGCCCGGCACGTTGGTCGCGAAGTGCTCGTCGATGACCACGCGGCCGCGTTCATCCAGTGCCACGCCGGCGTCCTCCAGCCCGATGCCGGCGGTGTAGGCGCGGCGGCCGATGGCGACCAGCACGACGTCGGCCTCCAAAGTTTCGGCCTCGCTGCCCGCCGCCGGCTCGACCGTAAGGGTGACGCCGTTGTCGTCGGCCTTGGCGCTCGTGACCTTGGTCGACAGCCGGAACTTGATGCCCTGCTTGCCCAGCACGCGCTCGAACGTCTTGCCGATCTCCAGATCCATGCCCGGCACCAACCGGTCGAGGTACTCGACCACGGTGACGTCGGACCCGAGTCGGCTCCACACGCTGCCGAGTTCCAGCCCGATGTAGCCGCCGCCGATCACCACCAGCTTGCCCGGCACGCGGTCCAGCTCCAGTGCCCCGGTCGAGGTCACGATGCGCTTCTCGTCGACCTCGACGCCCGGCAGCGCCACGCTCTCGCTGCCGGTGGCGACGACGACGTGCTTGGCTTCGTACTCGGTGCCGTCCACCGCGACCCGGCCAGGCCCGGCGATGCGGCCGGCGCCCTTCAGCCACGTGACCTTGTTCTTCTTGAAGAGGAACTCGACGCCCTTGACGTTGGCTGTCACCACCTCGCCCTTGCGCGCCTGCATCCGCGCCAAGTCGAGCTTGATGCCGTCAACATTGATACCGTGCTCGGCGAAATCGTGCTGCACGGCGTGGAAGTTCTCGCTCGACATCAGCAGCGCCTTGGACGGGATGCAGCCGATGTTGAGGCAGGTGCCGCCCAGCGTCGCGCGCTTCTCGACGCAGCCGACCTTGAGGCCGAGCTGCGCCGCCCGTAGCGCGCACACGTAGCCGCCCGGCCCCGCGCCGATGACGATGACGTCGAAGCTCTCGGCCATGCCCCTACAACCCCAGCAACAGGCGGCGCGGGTCCTCGACGCTTTCCTTGACCCGCACCAGGAAGCCCACCGCCTCGCGGCCGTCGACGATCCGATGATCGTACGACAGCGCCAGGTACATCATCGGCCGGATCTCGACCTTTCCGGCGACGGCGATCGGGCGGTCCTGGATCTTGTGCATCCCCAGGATCGCCGATTGCGGCGGGTTCAGGATCGGCGTCGACATCAGGCTGCCGTAGACGCCGCCATTGGTGATGCTGAACGTCCCGCCGCTCAGCTCGTCCAGCTTCAGCGCCCCGTCACGCGCGCGACGGCCGAAATCGCCGATCGCGCGCTCGATCTCCGCCATGGTCATGCCGTCGGCGTGGCGCACCACCGGCACCACCAGGCCGTTGGCACCCCCCACCGCGATGCCCATGTGGACGTGGCTGCGGTAGACGATGTCCTCGCCGTCGACCTCGGCGTTGACCGCCGGGAACTCCTTCAGACCTGCCACACAGGCGCGCACGAAGAACGACATGAAGCCGAGGCGGACGCCGCCATGCTTCTTCTCGAACGCGTCCTTGTACTCGGAGCGCAGCGCCATCGCGGCGCTCATGTCCACCTCGTTGAAGGTGGTCAGCATGGCGGCGGTGTTCTGCGCTTCCTTGAGCCGGGCCGCGATGGTGCGGCGCAGGCGGGTCATCTTGACCCGCTCCTCGCCGTCCTGCGCCACGCGCGGCGGCTGCGGCGCGGGCTTGGGCGCGGCCGGAGCGGGGCGGTCGAGGAAGTCGAGCACGTCACCCTTAGTGATGCGCCCGTCCTTGCCCGAACCCTCGCCCAACTGGCCGGCGGTGAGCTTCTGCTCGGTCATCATTTTGGCCGCCGACGGCATCGGCTCGTGCGCCGGTGCCGCCGGGCGCGCCACCGGGCCGGACGGCTTCGGCGGCGGATTCACCCCGGCGGAGGGATTGGCGGCCGGCGCGGGCTGCGGCGGCTCCGGCTTGGCCGGCGTGGAGGCGCTGGCTGGGGTGGATGGCTTGGGCGCCGGGGCCGCGGCGGCGGCGCCCTCGCCCACCACGCCCAA
>CAXUHK010000042.1:0-27114 GCA_964250775.1 uncultured Acetobacteraceae bacterium
CCTGCAACCGCGACAGCAGGCCGCGCGGGATCGCCGCCTGCGCGGCCGCGAGCACCAGGTCGGCCATCGCCTGCCTGCCATCCTGCTCGGTATCCCGCCCGGTATCCGGCTTGGTGTCCGGTCCGGCCTCCGCGCCAGCGGCACTCGGCTCGGTATCGTCCCGCTCATCTTCCGCCGCCTCGGACTCGACGGCGGGCACCTGCGTCGCGCGCGGCGCCAGCACCAGGCTTGCCGCCAGGGTCGCGTCGTCCTGCGACACAACCTCCCGCCCGTCGAGAGCCGCGCAACACCGCGCCACTCGCAGCGCCAACAAGGCGGCGCGCACGGAGCCGACACCGAGCGCCAGCGCCGTCGCGCAGACCGCCGTGACGACCGTCTCGCTCGCCTGCACCCGAGGCAGGATCGGCCGTGCCGCCGCGACGTCGCCTGCGGTGTGCAGCGCCGGCCCCGCGGCGCGCACGCCGTCGAGGTCGAGCAGGAACGCCAGCCGGTCGAGCAGCGCCGCCGGCGGGCGCTCGTCCGCAGCCATCCCTTCGTCGAGCGCCACCACCCCAATGCGGCTCGCGAACCGGCCGGCGATGCCGTCGCGCGCCACGCCGACCTCGCCGCTGTCCAGTGCCGCGCCGAGCCGCGCGGCCGTGCCGGCGCCGACCCGCTCGGCCATTGCCAGCACCACCACGCCGCCATCGGCCTGCGCGAGGATGCCGCGCTCGGCCACGCCCCGCCCGGCCCGCAGCGTCGCCGCGAGATCCAGGCCGCCTAGCAGGCGTTCATCGCTGGTGTTGAAAGGCAAGCGGCGCACCGGCGCGTCATGCGGCAACAGCGCGCGCAACATGGCGAGCCACGCCTCGCGCGCCGGCCCCGGCGGGGCACGCAACGACACCCCGCCCAGCCCCGCCGGGTCGGTCGCCAGCACGGCCGCCACGGTCGCCGCCATTGCCCAGCGTTCCCCGGCGTCCGGGGTGTCGGTCATGCGTCGAACAGTTCGCCCACGGCGCGGTCGACCCGCGTGGTCGACACCGCCTCGTCCAATGGGTTCCGCCGCAGGCGGTGGCGCAGCGCCGACGGCGCCATGCGGCGCAGGTGGATGTCGCCCACCTGCTCGTCGCCGTTCAGGCTGGCGAGCGCCCGGGCGGCGCGGATCAAGGTCAGTTCGCCGCGCAAGCCGTCGGTGCCGAGGCTCATGCACAGCCGCGCCACACGCTCCAGGGCGGTGTCCGGCACGCCGGTTCGCGGCAGGCGCTCGCGCGCGGCCACGATGCGTTCCCGGATGTCGGCATCCTCCTCGGCCCAGCGCTGCGCGAACACGTCCGGCTCGCGGTCGAACCTGTCGCGCCGGCGCACCACCTCGACGCGGGTGGCGAGGTCGTCGGGCGTGCGAACCTCGACCGACAGGCCGAAGCGGTCGAGCAGTTGCGGCCGCAGTTCGCCCTCCTCCGGGTTGCCGCTGCCGATCAGCACGAAACGGGCCGGGTGGCGCACGCTGATGCCTTCGCGCTCGACCACGTTCTCGCCCGAGGCCGCGACATCGAGCAGCAGGTCGACCAGGTGGTCCTCCAGCAGGTTCACCTCGTCGATGTAGAGGAAGCCGCGATGGGCGCGCGCCAGCAAGCCGGGCTCGAACCCCTTGACCCCCTGGGTCAGCGCCCGCTCCAGGTCGAGCGCGCCCACGACGCGATCCTCGGTGGCGCCGAGCGGCAGGTCGACCACCGGCACCGGTGCGGTGACACGGCCACCCTCAAGACGGGCGCCGCAGTCGGACGCGCACTGCGAGACGTCGACGTCGGGGTCGCAGCCGTAGCGGCAGCCGGCCACGACCTGCATGTGCGGCAGCAGCGCCGCCAGCCCCCGCATCGCGGTCGACTTGCCGGTGCCGCGGTCGCCGAACACCAGCACGCCGCCGATCGCGGGGTCGACGGCGCCGATCAACAGCGCCGTCTTCATCTCCTCCTGGCCGACGATGGCCGAGAACGGGTAGCTGCGGCCCAGCGTCAGGACTCCTTGGGCGCGTACGACAGGCACCAGCCGTTCGGCGATATGTTGCCGGCGACGATGGTGCAAGCGTTGGGCGCCTGGAAGTTGACGCAGCCGCTGCACTTGTTGCCGTCCTTGGGCTGCTCCTGGTACTGCACCGCCTCCTTGGCGACTTTGGCGCTGTCGTCGGCGGCGGCCCGGCGCGCAGTTACGGCGGCGAGAGCGGCGAAGCCCGTGGCCGCTAGGCCGGCCTTGAGCGCCGCGCGTCGCGACGGCTTGAAATCGTCTTGCTTCATGCTTGTCTCCATTTCCTCGGACGTGACAGTCGGTAGGGTCAGGCGGCGCGCTGCAGGCTCAGGTCGGACCAGATCGCCGACAGGGCGCGCAGCAGCGGGGGGAGGTCCTTGTCAGTGTGCGCCGGGGACGGCGTGATGCGACGCCGCGGGGTGCCGCGCGGCACCGTCGGGTAGTTGATCGGCTGCACGTAGACGCCATACTGGTCGAGCAGGCGGTCGCTCATCTGCTTGCACAGCACCGGGTCGCCCACCATCACCGGGACGATGTGGCTCGGGTTGTCGAGGTGCGGGATGCCGAGCGCGTCCAGCCCGCGCCGCACCGCCGCCACCCGCTCGCGTTGCGCCTCGCGCTCCGCACCGCTGCGCTTCAGGTAGCGCACGCTGGCCCGCGCCCCGGCCGCCACCGCCGGCGGCAGCGAGCTGGTGAAGATGAAGCCCGACGAGAAGCTGCGCACGAAGTCGCACAGGGCCGCCGAGGCCGCGATGTAGCCGCCCATGACGCCGAACGCCTTGGCCAGCGTGCCCTCGATCACCGTCAGCCGGTGCGCCACCCCGTCGCGCTCGGCGATGCCGCCGCCGCGCGGGCCGTACAGGCCCACGCCATGCACCTCGTCGAGGTAGGTCATGGCGCCGTGCCTGTCGGCCACGTCGCACAGTTCGGCGATGGGCGCGATGTCGCCGTCCATCGAATAGACGCTCTCGAAGGCGACCAGCTTCGGCACGTCGCCGACCTCGGAGAGCTGCCGGTCGAGGTCGGCCGGGTCGTTGTGCGCGAAGATGCGGCGCTCGGCGCGGCTGTGGCGGATGCCCTCGATCATCGAGGAATGGTTCAGCGCGTCGGAGAACACCACGCAGCCCGGCATCCGCGAGGCCAGCACCGAAAGCGTCGCCCAGTTCGACACGTAGCCGGAGGTGAACAGCAGCGCCGCCTCCTTGCCGTGCAGGTCGGCCAGCTCGCGCTCCAGCTCGACATGGTAGTGACTGGTGCCGGAGATGTTGCGCGTGCCGCCCGCCCCGGCGCCGCAACGGTCGAGCGCCTCGTGCGTGGCGGCGATCACGTCCGGGTGCTGGCCCATGCCCAGGTAGTCGTTGGAACACCAGACCGTCACCTCCGCCGTGCCGCGCTCGCGGTGGTGGGTGGCGCGCGGGAACGACCCGGCTTGGCGCTCCAGGTCGGCGAACACCCGGTAACGCCCCTCGCGGTGCAGGCCGTCGATCTGGCGGCGGAAGAAGCTCTCGTAGTTCATCGGCCCCTCTCGGCTCTAGTCAGGCTCGACGCGGCCACGGCGGCCCCGCCTTCGATGACGCGCAAAGTCGGTGGCGCGCTGGTGGCCTTGTGCGAGCGAAGCCCCCAGCGCCAGAGCTGCTCGAACGGCACCGGCAGCACCAGGAACCAGTGCTCGACCAGCCCCAGCACCAGCATCGTTGCCAGGAACGTGAACGCGGTTGCGGCGAAGTAACCTTCGGCGTTCCCCGCACGCTGCACCAGCAGCACGGCGAGCACGCTGGCCAGCGTGACCGAGACTGGGAACAGCAGGTTCATCGGCTTCCTGGTCAGGTAGCTCTTGAGGAACGCCAGGTGCGCCGGCAGGAACTCCTCGTTCAGGTTGCGCACGCCCAGGAACACGTTGAGCTTGGCGCTCTCGCGCATTCCCCACAGGATCATGTAGGTCCACACGCCGACCTGGTTGACGCCGCCCCAGCTCGCCGCCACCACCAGTCCGGCGCCCGCGATGATGGCCAGCTCGTGGTACAGCACCGCCAGCACGCCATGCCCGAAGTGCCGCCAGCCGCCGCAGCCCTTGGCGCAGCCGTGCCGCCGCGGGCCGGTGAGGAAGCCCATCAGGAACGCCATCTCCTGCCACGCCCAGGCCACCACGCCGCAGGTGAAGGAGAGATAGGCGCCGAACGCGGTGGCGTCGCCGCTGCCGAGCGCCAGGCCGTGCATGGCGGCGGCGAGCAGCACGGTCACGCCCACCATGCTCCAGCGGAAGGTGCGCACCGGCAGCCCGTCGAGGTAGAGGATCACCCCGGTGCTGAAATACCAGACGGACAGCGCGAACAGCACCGCATGGGCATGGAGCGCCATGGCTACCAGGCCGGCTGCAGGCGGATGCTGGCCGGCAGAGCGTGCGGCGGCGCCGGCCGCAGGTACAGCCGCGCGAAGGTGAGACCGGCGGCGGCGGTCAGGCCGACCCGCTTGACGCGCCCGATCACGCCGCCCTGCGCCCGTGCCCGGCCCATCGCCTGCGTGACGGCGAACAGCCGGTCGAGCCCGGCGCGGAAGCCCGGATCGTCGAGGTCGAGCGTCAGCGGGAACACCTGGCGGCAGATCTCTGAGGTGATGCGGAACACCTGGAAGTCATACTCGGTCGGGTCGAGGCCGAGCGCCGCATGGAACGCCGGGCGGCCGTGGTCGCGCACGTACATCGTGGCGAACACCGCCAGCAGGAAGAACTTGATCCACAGCCGATTGACGCCGCTCAGCACGCGCGGGTTGGCGCGCATCAGCAGCGCGAACGCCTCGCCGTGACGGAACTCGTCGTTGCACCACTTGTCGAACCACTTGAAGATCGGGTGGATCAGCCGCTCCGGCTGCCGCTCCAGCTGGCGGTAGATGGTGATGTAGCGGGCGTAGCCGATCTTCTCCGAGAGATAGGTCGCGTAGAAGATGAACTTGGGCTGGAAGTAGGTGTACTTCTTGACCTTGGTCAGGAAGCTGAGGTCCACGCCCACGCCCAGATCCTGCAGCGCCTCGTTGATGAACCCGGCATGGCGCGCCTCGTCGCGGCTCATGAAGGCGAACAGCTCGTGCACGTCCGGGTTCTTGATCCGCTTCTTGATCTCCGAGTACAGCACGCAACCGGAGAACTCGGCCGTGACCGAGCTGACCAGGAAGTCCAGGAACTCCTGGCGCAACTCCGGCTCCATGGCCGCGAGGTCGACCGCGAATTCCGGCGTGCGGACGAAGTGGCCGCGATTGGGGTCAGAGCGGAGCTCGGCGATCAGCGCGTCCCACTCGGCCCGCACCCCGCTCACGTCGAGCCTGTCCATGGCGGCGAAGTCGGTGGTGTAGAAGCGCGGGCTCAGCACCGTGTCCGCTTGCGCCAGCTTGGTGCTGGCGTTGGGCGTGCGGGGGGGAATGGCGTTCATGTCGATCTCCTCATTTCCGCGCCTGGAAGCCGACTTCATACAGCTCGGTGAGTTCGAGCAAGCCCGCGATGTGCTCCCAGGCGCGCGCCAGCGGTCCGGCGCGCAACACCGTGGCGCGGCAGCGGCAGGCGATGCGGTCGCCGAAGCGGATCGCCTGTGGCGCGTCGTGCACCAGCACCGCGTCGCCCGGGCGGATCTCGACGCCCTCCGGCACCGCATGGGCGTGGAAGCTGTCGTGCGTCTGCTCGATGTCGACCGCGCACTCGACCTCGATGCGCCGGGTCATGGCGTGGCTTCCTTGGCCGTCAGCAATTGCGCGAAGCTCGCCTCGTTGGTGCTGCCGAACGCTTCCAGCTCGATGTGACGGCGGGTGTCCGGGTCGTCGAGCGTGAGCCGCCCGTCGGCCCAGGCGGTCAGGCGGAACGGCTCGGCGGAGCCCATCGCCTCGCGCCGCCGTTGCTGCGCCAGGCCGCGTACGGTGGCGCGCAGGAATCCGGCTTGTCCGGTGACGACCTCCAACACGGCGCCGGTATCGGCGTCCTGCACCGCGACGCTCCCGTCGGGACGGTCGTGAAAGGCGAGCTGACGCACTACCAGCGGCGCGGAGGCGGGAACCTCGGTGCGTGCTGGATCGCGGCTGGCCAGCCCCGCCCCGGCCACCAGGCCGGACAGCAGCAGGCCCACGCCGAGCACCGGCAGGCGCATCATGCGACCGCCTCGGCGCGGACGGGCTCGGCCACCGGCGCTTCGGCCAGCGCCGGCGCCGACTGTGCCGCCGAGGCCGCCAACGCCCGCGACAGGATCTGCGCCACCTGCACGGCGTCCGGCAGGGCACGCAGCATCGGCTCGGTGCGCGCCAGCTTCCACGGCCGGACATGCGGCCACAGCACGAAATAGCTCGGCCGCCGTGCCGGCAGCAGCGTCAGCGCGATGTCGCCGCGACCTTCCCGGTCGGCGCGTAGGCCGGCGCTGGCCACGGCCGCGAACGGCACGTTGATGGTGAGCGGCAAGGCGATGCCGAAGCGGATCACCAGCCGCTGGTTGGTGAGGGTGTAGGCGGTGCTGCGTTGGGTCAGCCAGCAGAACAGCGCCACCAGCCCGAGCGCCACCAGCGCCAGGCCGAGATTGCCGCCGACCCTCGCGGCCGCGTGCCAGCCGAGCGAGCCTGCGCTCAGCGTCGACGCCGCCAGCCACAGCCACAACGCGCCAAGGTAGACGGCCAGCGCGCGGATGCGGAACGCGCGGCGCGCCAAGACGCGCCAGTCGGGCGCGCCCTGCCACAGGACGCGCTCGCCGTCCGGCAGCCGCTCTGGCAGGCCCGGCACCGGCTCCCAATCATGCTCCCTCACAGCACCGGCCCCAGCCGCGAGGGTGTGGCGTAGAGCTTGCCGCCGCCGTAGTAGCCCATGATCTTGTCTTCCTCGAGCAGGGTGATGGTGTCCGGCTCGCGCAGCGCCGGCACGTCGGCGAACTGCGCCGCGGTGATCGAGCGCACCCGGACCTCCGGCCGCCGGCCGCCCCGTACGGTCGCCAGGAACATCGGGATCATCGCCCGGCGCGGCGCGCCGTCAACCATGACCTCGGCCTCCAGGTAGCGCAC
This sequence comes from uncultured Acetobacteraceae bacterium, assembly GCA_964250775.1. Taxonomy (GTDB): domain Bacteria; phylum Pseudomonadota; class Alphaproteobacteria; order Acetobacterales; family Acetobacteraceae; genus CAVRQM01. The sequence continues at coordinate 7,024 of CAXUHK010000042.1, forward strand.
GAGGACCTCGGAGCGGTCGATCCACACGTCGACGATCTCGCCCGCCACCCGCCTGTCGGCGGCCACCACCGGCATCCCGCGCGGGTCGGGGTCCTCGGTCGCGAGCCAGAAGTCGCGCGCCGCGCGCAACGGCACGATCTTCGGCCCGCCATCGTCGAAGCACAGCTCGGGATGATCGACGCGCATCGCGTACGAGGCCGGGCCGATGCCGTCGACCATCGGGTTGCCGGTCGGCTCCAGCGGCGCCCCGGCCCAGCTCCCGGTCGGTACGGCGGCGATCGGACGCTCCGGGGCGGGCACTCGTGGCGCGCCATGGATGAGCACCCGCTGCTTGGGCGGCGGCATCGGCGGGAAGCCCTGGATGTTGTCGCGCCCCCGCCTGCGGTCGCCACGGTCCGGGACCATCGGGAAGCCGCCATCGTGCTTGCTCTCGCGGTGGCAATAGTAGACCACGCCCGCGAAGAATATCCAGAACACGTAGAGCGCCACTTGGGCGACGTCGAAATAGCCGGTGATGGCGCCTGCTTGCATGACTACCTCGGTTGCAACGCGGTGAACGGGACGCGCCGCACGGATTCCGTGGCGCGCACCAACGGGCCGATCGCGACCAGGGTCGCGAACAGCAAGGCGATCTCGACGCTGTAGACGACGCCGTAGCCGGTGGCGGGGTCGACCAGCCCCCGCCCCACCGCGCCGCTGGCGGCCAGGCCGGCGACGCCGTCGCGCACGAGCCCGCCGGCCGCCACGGCAAGCCCGGCGGCGGCGGCCGGAACGGCGCCCCCGGCGCCGATGGCGAGGCCAGCCTGGCCGCCGCGCGCCATCCGCATCGCGGCGGTCAACGTGCCGTGAGCGAAGAAGCCGCCACCCAGGCCGATCAGGCCGGTGCCGACGCCGAACAAGACGGGTGAGCCGAGCGGGGCCGCCAACGCCACGGCGCTGAACGCCGCCAGGCCGACCGTCGCCCCCAGCGCCGCCACCCGGTGCGGGTCTCCGCCGCGGCCGAGCCAGACCGCCGCCGCCGCCAGCCCGCTCAGCCCGCCCGCCGCCAGCAGCGCCGTCAGCGCCGTCGTGGTGCCGACCGCGAGGTGCAGCACCTGGCCGCCGTACGGCTCCAGCAGCACGTCCTGCATACTGAAGCCGACCGTGCCGAGGCCGACCGCGACCAGCCGCCGCTTGGCCTGCGCGCCGGCGGTGAACTGCCGCCAGGACTGGCCGAAGCTCTGGCCCACGGCGTCCTTCCGGGTGGCCCCGCGCCCCTCCTGCTTCCAGAGTGCCACGCCGTTCAGCAGCATGGTGACGACGGCGGACCCCTGGACCACCTGGATCAGCTTGATTTCGGAGAAGTCCGCGAGCAGCAAGCCGAACAGCACGGCACTGCCGACCATGCCCAGCAGCAGCATCACGCACAGCAACGCCACGACGCGCGGCTGCGACTCCGGCGGCGCCAGGTCGGTCGCCAGCGCCAGGCCCACGGTCTGCACCGTATGCATCCCGGCCCCCACCAGCAGGAACGCCAAGGCGGCGCCGACCTGGCCCACGGCAACCGGCCCGTGGGTGTCGCCGGACAGCACCAGCAGCGCGAACGGCATGATCGCCAGCCCGCCGAACTGCAGCAGCGTGCCCATCCACAGGTACGGCACCCGCCGCCAGCCCAGCGCCGAACGGTGGGTGTCGGAACGGAAGCCGACCAGGGCGCGGAACGGCGCCGCCACCAGCGGCAGCGACACCATCAGCGCCACCAGCCAGGCCGGCACGCCGAGTTCGACGATCATCACCCGGTTCAGCGTGCCGATCAGCAGCACCAGCGCCATGCCGACGCTAACCTGGAACAGCGACAGCCGCAGCAGCCGGGCCAACGGCAGCTCCGGCGTCGCGGCGTCGGCGAACGGCAGGAAATGGGTGCCGACCCGGCCCCATTGCCGCGCCCAGCGCGCGTTGAGGGAGCGGACGCTCATCGCCGCGCCAGCTCCAACGCCTGCGACTTGTAGAAGCCGCTCGACACCCGCTCGGTGCGCGCCAAGTGCCAGTCGGCCAGCGCGGCGCAGCGGCCGACCTCGACCAGCATGGCGCGCGGCGCCACCGGCTCGATCGCCGGCGCGCGGTCGCGGCGGGGGAACAGCCGGCCCACCGCGCGCATCGCCATCAGGGCAGGCGTGCCGGGGGCGAAGGTGAACAGGATCTTGTCGTGGCAGCGCTCGGCGAGGCTGGCCACCGCGCGCAGCGTGTCCGGCAGGCGATAGTGGATCAGGGAATCCATGCCGACCACGAAGTCGAAGCGGCCCAGCGCCGGGTCGAGCATGTCGCCGGCCTGCAGGCTGACCGAGCCGTCGCCCAAGTCGCGCGGCAGCCGCTCGCGCGCCACCTCGATCAACCGAGGCGACAAGTCGATGCCGGTGACGATGGCCCCGCGCCGCGCTGCCGCGACTGACAGCGCCCCGGTGCCGCAACCGGCGTCGAGCAGCTTGCGCCCGGTCAGGTCCTCGGGCAGCCAATCGAGCAGCAGCGCGCGCATCCGGTCGCGCCCGGCGCGCACCGTGGCGCGGATGCCGCTGACCGGCGCGTCGGAGGTGAGGCGCGCCCAGGTTTCGGCGGCGGTGCGGTCGAAATAGGTCTCGATCTCCTCGCGGCGGCGGACGTAGGAGCCGGCTTCCATCAGTCGAACCCCAGCAGGTCGAAGATGTCGCGGTCGCGCATCGGGCTGCCCATGAGCGGCTCGGTGCCGGCCCAGAGCATCTCGGCCAGGTGCATGTACTCGGCGCGCACCGCGTCCAGTTCGGGCGAGCTGTCCATCTCGAACAGCGTCGCCTTCTTCAGCCGGCTGCGGCGGATCGCGTCGAGGTCGGGGAAGCGGGCCAGCGTGCTGAGGCCGGTGGCGTCGTTGTAGCGGTCGATCTGGTCGGTGCCGGCGCTGCGGTTGGCGATCACGCCGCCGAGGCGCACGTCGTAGTTGCGCGACTTGGCCTGGATCGCGGCGACGATGCGGTTCATGGCGAAGATCGAGTCGAAATCGTTGGCGGTGACGATCAGCGCCCGGTCGGCGTGCTGCAACGGCGCCGCGAAGCCGCCGCACACCACGTCGCCCAGCACGTCGAAGATCACCACGTCGGTGTCTTCCAGCAGGTGGTGCTCCTTGAGCAGCTTCACCGTCTGCCCCACCACGTAGCCGCCGCAGCCGGTGCCGGCGGGGGGGCCGCCGGCCTCGACGCACATGACGCCGTTGTAGCCGGGGTAGACGAAGTCGTCCGGGCGCAGCTCCTCGCCGTGGAAGTTCACGCTCTCCAGGATGTCAATGACGGTGGGCACCAGCCGCTTGGTCAGCGTGAAGGTCGAATCGTGCTTCGGGTCGCAGCCGATCTGCAGCACGCGCTTGCCGAGCTTGCTGAACGCGACCGAGAGGTTGCTCGACGTGGTACTCTTGCCGATGCCGCCCTTGCCGTAGACCGCGAACACCTTGGCGGTGCCGATCTTGACCGTGCCTTCGAGCTTGACCTGCACGCTGCCCTCGCCGTCGCCGCGCAGCGAGGGCACCCGGCGGACCATGGTGGCGGTGTTCATGCGGCGATTCCCATTGCGATGCCTTCGAGCCGGTCCTCCAGCTCCTCGCCGGCGTGACGCAGCGCGTCCAGCGTATCGGCGTCCGGCGACCAGTAGCTGCGCTCGTGCGCCTCAATCAGCCGGTTGGCGATCTTGGCCGAGGCGGTCGGGTTCAGTTGCGCCAGGCGCTCGCGCATCTCCTCGTCAAGCACGTAGGTGCTGGCGAGCTGCTGGTAGACCCAGGGCGAGACCTCGCCGGTGGTGGCCGACCAGCCGAGCGTGTTGGTGACGTGCGCCTCGATCTCGCGCACGCCCTCGAAGCCGTGCTTGAGCAGCGCCTCGTACCATTTCGGGTTGAGCGCCCGCGTCCGGGTCTCCAGCGCCACCTGCTCGGACAGCGTGCGCACCGCGCCGTCGCCGCGGGTCTGGTCGCCGATGTAGACCGAGGACGCGACGCCGCCGCGCGCCCGGCGCACCGCGCGCGACACCCCGCCCAGCGTGTCGAAATAGTGGTCGACGGTGGTGACGCCGACCTCGATCGAGTCGAGGTTCTGGTAGGTGATGTCCACGCTGGCCAGCACCTGCGCCAGCACCTTGTCGTGGCGCTGCGGCCGGCCGGTGACGCCGTAGGCGAATCCCTTGCGCCGGACGAAGGCTTCGGCGAGTTCGTCCTCGTCGCTCCAGGCGCCCTCGCCCACCAGTCCGTTGACGTTGGCGCCGTAGGCGCCGTCGGCGTTGCCGAACACCCGGAGCGCCGCCTCGTCCATGGTGCCGCCGTGCTCGGCCTGGAACGTCAAGGCGTGCTTGCGCACGAAGTTCTGCTCGGGCGCCTCGTCGACGGTCGCGGCCAGCAGCGCCGCCTCGGCGAGCAGCTTGGTCTGCAGCGGCAGCAGGTCGCGGAAGATGCCGGACAGCGTGAACACCACGTCGATGCGTGGCCGCCCGAGTTCGGCCAGCGGCACCAGTTGCGCGCCCGTGAGCCGACCGTAGCTGTCGCGCCGGGGAGCGGCCCCCATCAGCCACAGCGCCTGGGCGATCGGGCCGCCCTCGGTCTTGAGGTTGTCGGTGCCCCACAGCACCATGGCGACGGTCTCGGGCACCGGCTTGCCGTCGGCGGCGTGCCGCGCCAGCAGGCGGTCGGCCTGGCGCGCGCCCTCCTGCACCGCGAACGCGCTGGGCAGGCGGAACGGGTCGAAGCCGTGCAGGTTGCGCCCGGTCGGCAGCACGTCGGTGTTGCGCAGCAGGTCGCCGCCGGGCGCCGGGCGGATGTAGCCGCCATCGAGCGCGTGCAGCATCCCGGGGATCTCGTGGTCGGCGCCGAGCAGCGCGTCGAGCCGGGCGCGCTCGGCCGGATCGCTGACGCCGGCGGCGTCGAGCATCTCGGCGCGCTGACCCGGCTCCGGCGGCTCGCCCACCACATGCAGGCCGTGCGGGATCAGCGTGTATTCGAGTTCCAGCAGCGCCCGGCCGGCCGCATCGATCCGCCGCTCGGCGTCATCCCAGGCGGGTTCGGCTTCCGCCAGATCGACAGCGGCGGCCTGCGCCTGCACCAGTGCCGCCAGCTCGGCGCGCTGCGCCGGGTCGGCGTCCGGCTCCATGTTGCGCCAGCGGTCGAGCGAGGCCTTCAGGTCGAGCAGGCCGCGATACAGCCCGGCCTGCGACACCGGCGGCGTCTGATAGCTGACCAGCGTGGCGCCGGCGCGGCGCTTGGCGATCATGCCCTCGGAAGGATTGTTCGAGGCGTACAGATAGAAGTTCGGCAGGTCGCCGATCAGCCGGTCGGGCCAGCAGGCGGCTGACATGCCGGTCTGCTTGCCCGGCATGAACTCCAGCGCGCCATGGGTGCCGAAATGCAGCACCGCGTGCGCGGCGAAGTCTTCGCGCAGCCAGCGGTAGAACGCGCTGAAGGCGTGCGTCGGCGCGAAGCCGTGCTCGAACAGCAGCCGCATCGGGTCGCCCTCGTAGCCGAAGGCCGGCTGGATGCCGACGAACACGTTGCCGAACCGCTCGCCCAGCACGAAGATCGCGGCGCCGTCGCTCTGCTGCCGACCGGGCGACGGACCCCAGACGCGCTCGATCTCGCCCAGATGCGGCTCGCGCCGCACATGGTCGTCGGCGGCCACGCGGGCGAACACGTTGGCCTGGGCGCCGAACCGTTCGGCGTTACCCTGCGTGACCCGTGCCCGCAGCGCGTCTGCATCGGCCGGCAGCTCGACCTTGTAGCCGGCGTCCCGCATGGCGAGCAGCGTGTTGTGCAGCGATTGGAACACCGACAGGAACGCCGCCGTGCCGGTCGCCCCGGCATTGGGCGGGAAGTTGAACAGCACCATGGCGACGCGCCGCTCGGCGCGCTCGCTGCGGCGCAGCGCCACCAGGCGGGCGACGCGGCGCGCCAGCATGTCGGCGCGCTCCGGATGCGCCACCATGTCGCGCCCGCAACTCACACCGTCGCAGCCGGCGCAGCGCTCGGCGGTGTCGGCACGGCCGCAGCGGCCGCCGAAGGTCATCGGCAGCACGCCTCCGTCCAGCTCCGGCAGTGCCACCATCATGGTGGACTCGACCGGCAGCAGCCCGCGCGGGTCGCTCTGCCATTGCGCCATGGTCTGGAATTCGAGCGGGTGGGCGGTGACGTACGGCACGTCAAGCGCCGCCAGCACGGTCTCGGCCGCGCGGGCGTCGTTGTAGGCGGGGCCGCCGACCAGGGAAAACCCGGTCAGCGACACCACCGCGTCGACCAGGGCCACGCCATCGCGCTGAAAGAACCGCTCGATCGCCGGCCGCTGATCTAGGCCGCTGGCGAACGCGGTCACGACGCGCAGGCCGCGCGCCTCCAGCGCCGCGATGGCGCCGTCGTAGTGCCCCGAATTGCCGGCAAGCACGTAGGAGCGCAGCACCAGCAGCCCGACCGTGCCGGCGGTACCGTGGCCGGGCAGCTCCTCGACCCGCTCCACGATGCGGCCCGGCGCCCGTGGGTGGTACAGCCCCACATCGGGATAGACGACCGGGGCGGCCGCCTTCGCGGTACCGGCCAGCGCCGCCCGCTTGCCGCGCGCGTAACGGTCGACCAGCAGCCGCACCAGGCTGCCGAGGTTCTCCTCCGACCCGGCCAGCCAGTACTGCAGCGCCAGGAAGTAGGCCCGCACGTCCTGCGCAGTGCCGGGGATGAAGCGCATCAGCTTGGGCAGCCGGCGCAGCATCTTCATCTGCTGCTGCCCGGCGGTGACGGCGGCGCCCTCGCCCCGCTTGGGCTTGAGCCGCTGCAACAGCGCCAGCGCCCCGGTCGCCTCGTGCGCCATGTCGAACCGGCCGAGCCGGGTCAGCTTGGTGATCTGCGGCCCCGACATGCAGCACAGCATCGCGTCGCACTCGAGCCGCCGCGCCTCCAGTGCCGGGCGCACCGCCTCGATGTGGTCCTCGAGGAACAGCATGGTGGCCACCACGATGTCGCCGCGCGCGATGTCGGCATGGCAGGCGGCCAGCGCCGCCGCATCGCCGCCCCACTCGTCGGCGGCGTGCAGGCACAGCTCCAGACCGGGGATGTCGCGCCGCAAGGTGGTCTCGGCGCGTCGGGCGGCGGTAGACAGGTGGCTGTCCATGGTGACGACGACGACGCGAATGGGGGTCACGTCAGCGGCCATAATGCGCCTTTGCGTCGTAGAGGGTCTCGACCGTGATGGTGGCCGTGGCGTGGTCGCGGGCGAACTGCTCGATGTTGCGCCGCGCCTTGCCGCGCACGAAGAACGGGATCTTGCCCAGCTCCTTCTCCGCCGCCGGCTCCCAGCGCGGCGTCAGCGGCTCCAGAGCACGGTTGCCCGGTTGCCCAGACTTGGCCTCCACTCCGTCATCACCGGGCTTGACCCGGTGATCCACGCGCGGCCGCCACTCGGAAGTCGGGACATCGGACACTGGCCCGGCGACATCCGGTGCCGTGTCAACCGCGTGGATAGCCGGGTCAAGCCCGGCCATGACGCCGACTCTTGAGGGCGCGACCGGCAAATGCGAGGGCGCCGCGTCGTCGTGGAACTCTGTGTCGTCGCGGAACATCGTCAGCAGGTGCTCCTCGAGACCCATCATCAGCGGATGCACCCAGCTGTCGAACAGCACGTTGGCGCCCTCGAACCCCATCTGCGGCGAGTGCCGCGCGGGGAAGTCCTGCACGTGCACCGGGGCCGAGATCACCGCGCACGGGACGCCGAGGCGCTTGGCCACATGGCGCTCCATCTGCGTGCCCAGCACCAGTTCCGGCGCCAGTTCGGCGATGCGGGCCTCCACCTCCAGATAGTCGTCGGTGATAAGGGCCTCGACCTCGTATAGCGCCGCCGCGGCGCGCACCTCGCGGGCGAACTCGCGGCTGTAGCTGCCAAGCCCGACCACGGTGAAGCCCAGCTCGCGGGCTGCCACGCGGGCGGCGGCGATGGCGTGCGTGGCGTCACCGAACACGAACACCCGCTTGCCGGTCAGGTAGTTCGAGTCGACTGAGCGCGAGTACCAGGGCAGCCGGGTTACGGCGTCGAGCGCCGGTGGCACCGACACGCCGGCCAGTGCCGCAACCTCGGCGATGAATTCGCGCGTCGCCGCGACACCGATCGGCACGGTCTTGGTCATCTTCTGGCCGAAGCTGCGTTGCAGCCAGGTCGCCGCCTGGCCGGCCACCTCGGGATACAGCACCACGTTGAACGAAGCCTCACCCAGCCGCGCCAGGTCGGCGGGCGTGGCGTCGAGCGGCGCCACCACGTTAACCGCGACGCCGAGCTGACCCAGCAGGCCGGTGATCTCGCGCACGTCGTCGCGGTGGCGGAAACCCAGCGCCGTGGCGCCCAGCACGTTGCAGCGCGGGGCCGCCACCGCCTGCGCCCCCGGTGGCGGCATGTGCGGGCCAGCGCAGGCGCGCACCAACTGGTAAAAGGTCTCCGACGCGCCCCAGTTCTCCTTGCGCTGGTAGGCCGGCAGCTCCAGCGCCACCACCGGGACCGGCAGCCGCAACGCCCGCGCCAGGCCGCCCGGGTCGTCCTGGATCAGCTCGGCGGTGCAGGAGGCGCCCACCATCAGCAGCTCGGGCTTGAACCGCTCGTAGGCGTCGCGCGCCGCGGTCTTGAACAGCTCGGCGGTGTCGCCGCCCAGGTCGCGCGCCTGGAACGTGGTGTAGGTGACGGGCGGGCGGCGGTCGCGGCGCTCGATCATGGTGAACAGCAGGTCGGCGTAGGTGTCGCCCTGCGGCGCGTGCAGCACGTAATGCACGTCCCGCATCGCGGTCGCGACCCGCATCGCGCCCACATGCGGCGGCCCCTCGTAGGTCCACAGCGTCAACTGCATCCGCTAGACCTCCAGCCGAGTGCGGCGCGACAGCGGGCGGGCGAACAGCTCAGCCAGGTCGGCAGCCTGCTCGTAGCCCTGGATCGGCGTGAACAGCAGCTCGATCGACCACTTCGTCGCCAAGCCCTCGGCCTCCAGCGGGTTGGCCAATCCCAGCCCGCAGACGGTGAGGTCAGGGGCGGCGGCGCGGCAGCGGTCGAGTTGGCGTTCGACGTCCTGCCCCTCGCTGAGCGCCACCCCCTTGGGCAGCAGGCCGAGTTCTTCCGCGAGATGCTGGCGGTGCAGGTACGGCGTGCCGACCTCGACCAGCGCCATGTCCAGCTCGCGCGCCACGAACCGCGCCAGCGGCACCTCCAGCTGCGAATCGGGGAAGAAGAAGATGCGCTTGCCGGCCAACTGGCCGCGTGCCCGCGACAGCGCGCGCCGGGCGCGGTCCTCGGCCGGGCGCACCGCCATGTCGAAGCGCTCGCCCGGCACGCCGAACGCCTCGGCGGCGGCGCGCAGCCAGCCGGTCGTGCCTTCGGCGCCGAGCGGGAACGGGGCGGCGACGCGCGTGGCGCCGCGCTCCTCCAGCGCCCGCGCGGTGTCGGCCAGGAACGGCTGCGCCAGCAAGTAGGCGGTGTCCGGCCCGACCGCCGGCAGCGCGCCCGCCTGGCGCGGCGGCAAGAAGGTCACCCGCTCGATGCCCATGGCGGCGAACAGCCGGGCGAACTGGTCCTCGACCACGTCGGCCAGCGCGCCCACCACCAGCAGCGAGCGGCCGGACGCCTGCGGCATCACCGGCACCAGCGCCGCGAGGCAGGCGTCCTCGCCCTGGGTGAAAGTGGTCTCGATGCCGCTCCCGGAGTAGTTCAGCACCCGCACCGCGGGCGCGAACTGCCGCGACAGCCGGCCGGCGGCGCGCGACAGGTCGAGCTTGATGACTTCGGATGGGCAGGACCCGACCAGGAACAGCAGGCGGATGTCGGGCCGGCGGGCCAGCAGCCGCTCCACCACGCCGTCCAGCTCGGCGTTGGCGTCGGCGAGGCCGGCCAGGTCGCGCTCATCGATGATCGCGGTGGCGAAGCGCGGCTCGGCGAAGATCATGACGCCGGCGGCCGATTGCAGCAGGTGGGCGCAGGTGCGCGAGCCGACCACCAGGAAGAAGGCGTCCTGGATCTTGCGGTGCAGCCAGACGATCCCGGTCAGGCCGCAGAACACCTCGCGCTGGCCGCGCTCACGCAGCACCGGCCGCTCAAGGAGCGCCGCGTCGGTCAAGGCGCCATCCGCAGCGCGGGCGATGCCGGCATCTCGCGCCGGGCGGCGCGCAGCTTGACGACGAACTGGGCCGCGTTGACGACGTACGAGGCGTAGGCGCTGAGCGCCAGCAGCATCAACTGGCGCGGATCGAGCGCGCCGCTCCACAGCGCCAGCAGGTAGAGGCTGTGCAGCGCCAGCACCAACATGCTGAACGCGTCCTCCCAGAAGAATGCGGGCGCGAACAGGTAACGCCCGAACACCCGCTTTTCCCAAATCGAGCCAGTGACCATGATCGCGTACAGCGCCAGCGTCTTGACCACGATCGACCCGGTGGCCAGCGCCAACCCGTAGCCGGTAGCGAGGTAATGCAGCACCAGGGCGAGGCTGGTCAGGAAGATCGCGAACTGCACCGGCGCCAGCACGCCCTGCACCAGCGTCCACGGCGTCGCGTCGCGTCGCTGCCGCTCCTCATATGTATAGAGTGGCACGACACCTGTTCGCGCCGGCTGTGACCGGAAAGACATATCGCGACCGGATGCGACACCCCAGGGGCAGCAATCCACCCGTTCGATCAACCGTCCGACGACGCCGCCATCAAACATGGCTTGACACTCCGCGCTGTAAACGCTGCGAATTAACGAAGCTGACCGGGACGACGACGCCTCGGGCTTTGTCGGATAAATCCGAGAGCCGTATCGCTTCGCCACCCCTGCCGCCGACGAAAGCTAACCTGGCGAATTTCTCACTGTCAACAGAATTGGACGTCAATCTAGCTTGACACTTTTCGAGCCGAATGGCTCACTATCGGGGAGGGTGCAAAATGACCACAGACGCGCGGCTCGCAGGCGATCTGATCCGGGCGGACATCGCAGGTGTCCGCCACCCGGCCGGCGTGCCGCTCAGCCTGGCCGACCGGCTGGAGTTGATGGATGGCGGCACGCGGACCGACGCGAGGCGCACGCAGCACGCGCTGGCCCGCGCCATCGACCGCGACGTGCTGCCGCGCCTGGTGTTGGCGCATCGCGCCCGGCTTGCCGTCGCCACCACGGCGCCGCTCGCGCTACCCGAGGTCGAGCAGTTGGCCGAGATCGCGATGGCGCGCGAGATGCCGGAGTCGCTGGCCTTCCTTGAGCGCCTGCGCGCCGGCGGCATGGCGCTGGACGCGATCTATCTCGACCTGATGGCGCCGGCGGCGCGCCTGCTGGGCGCGCTGTGGGATGACGACCGCGTCGATTTCGGCCAGGTCACGGTCGCCACCGACCGGCTGCGGCAAGCCATGCGCAGCTTCAGCCTGGCGCATCGCGGCGCCGCCTGCCTGCGTCAGGACACCCACCGGGCCCTGCTGGTGCCGGGACCTGGCGACCAGCACTCGTTCGGCCTCGCCATGGTGGCGGAGTTCTTCGGCCGCGCCGGCTGGCACGTCTGGAGCGGCGTGCCGGAATCCACCGAGGAGATGCTGCGGATGCTGCGACGCGACTGGTACGGCGTGGTCGGCTTCTCGGTCGGCACCGTGACACGCCTCGACGCGCTGGCGGAGGCGATCCGCCGCGTCCGCCGCGCGTCGCGCAACCGCGCCGTCGGCGTCATGGTCGGCGGCCCGGTGTTCCAGGAGCGTCCGGAACTGGTTGCGATGGTCGGCGCCGACGCGACCGCCGCCGACGGTCGCCAAGCCGTGCTGCAGGCGCACGGCCTGCTCGACCTCGCCGCGCGCCGCACGTAATACCACCGATAACAACCACAAACGATTAAGGGAGGGGACAAAATGCGCTGGAGGCTGTTTTCTCTCGTGAAGGCGTTCAAATCCCCGAAGGGCTCGCTGGGCAACCTCGACGCGGAAGCGGCGGGCGCGCTGATCGCGGCGGCCACCGACGTCTCGCTCGTGATCGACGCCGAGGGTGTGATCCGCGACGCCGCGTTCCAGAACGACGACCTGGCCGACGAGCTGGACCTGCGCGCCGGCTGGATCGGCCGGCGTTGGGTCGACACCGTGACCATCGAGAGCCGCCCGAAGGTCGAGGCGATGCTGCACGATGTCACCAGCGCCGCCGGCTCGCGCTGGCGGCACGTGAACTACGTCTCGCCTGGCGGGGTCGACGTGCCGGTGCTGTTCTCCGCCGTGCCGCTCGGCGACGAGGGTCGGGTGGTGGCGTTCGGGCGCGACCTGCGCGCGGTCTCGGCGTTGCAGCAGCGGCTGGTCAACGCGCAGCAGACCATGGAGCGCGACTACAACCGCTTCCAGAACGCCGAGATGCGCTACCGCGTGCTGTTCCAGATCTCGTCCGAGGCGGTGCTGATCCTCGACGCCGACACGCAACGCGTGCTGGAGGCCAACCCGGCGGCCGAACGGCTGTTCGAGCGGGCGGCCGGCGGCGCCCACGCTTCCGCCAACGCTTTGGCCGGCCGCCGCTTCGCCGACGCCTTCGATCCGGCTTCGGTCGCGGCGGTGGCGGCGCTGGTCGACACCGTGCGGGTCGGCGGGCGGGCCGACGACGTCCGCGCCCGGCTACCCGGCGGGGCCGGCTTCGTCGTCTCCGCCTCGCTGTTCCGCCAGGACAGCCACAACCACCTGCTGGTCCGTCTGTCGGCGCTGCCGTCCGAGGCGGCGGCGATCCTGCCGCCGGCGCAGTCCAAGCTGCTGAAGGTGGTCGAGAACGCGCCCGACGGCTTCGTCGTGACCAGTCAGGACGGCGGCATCGTCACCGCCAACGCCGCCTTCCTGGAGATGGCGGAGCTGGCGACCGAGAGCCAGGCGCAAGGCCAGGCGCTCGGCCGCTGGCTCGGCCGCTCCGGCGTCGACCTCGACGTGCTGCTGGCCAACTTGCGCCAGCGCGGCTCGATGCGGCTGTTCGCGACCAACCTGCGCGGCGAGTTCGGCAGCACCGCCGAGGTCGAGGTCTCGGCGGTCTCGGTGATGAACGGCGGCCAGCCCTGCTACGGCTTCGCGATCCGCAACGTGGGCCGCCGGGTCAGCGCCGAGGCGCCCGCCGCGCGGGAGCTGCCGCGCTCGGTGGCGCAGCTCACCGAGTTGATCGGCCGGGTGCCGCTCAAGGACCTGGTGCGCGAGTCGACCGACATGATCGAGCGGCTGTGCATCGAGGCGGCGCTGGAGCTGACCGGCGACAACCGCGCCTCGGCCGCCGAGATGCTCGGGCTCAGCCGGCAGAGCCTGTACGTGAAGCTGCGGCGCTACGGCCTCGGCGACCTCGCGGCCGACCAGTGACGGAGGCCGCCGACATGTCAGCCACCCAGGATCGGCTCAGCGGCGCCACGCGCCCCGATCCGGCGAGCGTGGTGGAGCTGCTCAAGCCGATCACCTGGTTCGCGCCGATGTGGGCGTTCGCCTGCGGCGTGGTGTCCTCGGGGCTACCGGGACGTGGACATTGGACGGTCATCGTGGCGGGGGTGTTGCTGGCCGGGCCGCTGGTGTGCGGCACCAGCCAGGCGGTCAACGACTGGTTCGACCGCCATGTGGACGCGATCAACGAGCCAAGGCGGCCGATCCCGTCCGGGCGCATCCCGGGCCAAGTCGGCCTGTTCATCGCGCTCGGCTGGACCGCGCTGTCGCTGCTGGTGGCGACCGTGCTGGGACGCTGGGGGTTCGCCGCGGCGGTGCTCGGCCTGGCGCTGGCCTGGGCGTACAGCGCGCCGCCGCTGCGGCTGAAGCGCAACGGCTGGTGGGGCAACGCCGCCTGCGCCGCATGCTACGAGGGGCTGCCGTGGTTCACCGGCGCTGCGGTGATGGCCGCCGCCCGGCCGGACTGGCGGGTGGTCGCCGTGGCGGCGCTGTACAGCCTCGGGGCCCACGGCATCATGACGCTGAACGACTTCAAGTCGGTCGAGGGCGACCGCGCCACCGGCATCGGCTCGCTGCCGGTGCGTCTTGGCGTCGATCGCGCCGCCCGGCTTGCCTGCCTGGTGATGGCGGCGGCGCAGGCCGGGGTGGCGGCGCTGTTGCTGTACTGGGGGCTGCCGTCCTACGGCGGCGCGATCGTGGCGCTGCTGCTGCTGCAACTGGCTCTGATGCCGCATTTCCTGGAGCGGCCACGCGAGCGGGCGCCCTGGTACAACGGCACCGGCACCTCGCTCTACGTGGTCGGGATGCTGGTCTGCGCCTTCGCGTTGCGGCTGGTGGGCGCATGACCGGCACCCCGCCCCTCGGTTGGTTTGGCATCGCCCGGTTGGGGTTGGTGCAGGCGGCACTGGGCGCTGTGGTGGTGCTGGCGACCTCGACGCTGAACCGGGTCATGGTGGTCGAGTGGTCGTTGCCGGCGATCGTGCCCGGCCTGCTGGTGGCACTGCATTACGTCGCCCAGGTGCTGCGCCCGCGCATGGGCTACGGCTCCGATATCGGCCGGCGGCGGACCCCTTGGATCGTGGGCGGCATGGCGGCGCTGGCACTGGGCGGCATCGCCGCCGGCGCGGCGACTGCCCTGATGGGCACCCGGCCGGTGTCTGGCATTGGCTGCGCAGTGCTGGCCTATGCGCTGATCGGGCTGGGCGTGGGCGCCGCGGGCACCTCGCTGCTGGTGCTGCTGGCGCAGCGCGTGGCGCCTGCCCGTCGCGGCGCGGCGGCCTCGACAGTCTGGATCATGATGATCGCCGGCATCGCGATCACCGGCGGCGTCGCTGGCAGGCTGCTCGACCCGTTCTCGCCGGCCCGGCTGCTGGTGGTGATCGCGGCTATCGCCACTGCGGCGTTCGTCGTGACCCTGCTGGCGGTGTGGCGCGTCGAGGCCGCTGCAGAGCCGGTCACGACGCCGGTGGCGGCACCCGGTTTCGCGGTGGCGCTGCGCCAGGTCTGGGCGGAGCGGCAAGCGCGCGCGTTCGCCCTGTTCGTGTTCCTCTCGATGCTGGCCTACAGCGCGCAGGAGCTGATCCTGGAGCCGTTCGCGGGCGGGGTGTTCGGCTTGACCCTCGGCCAGTCGGCCTCGCTGGTGGCGCTGTTCCACATGGGCGTGCTGGCTGGGATGCTGCTGGTGGCGGTCGGCGGGCGCAACTCGATGCGCGGCTGGACCATCGGTGGCTGCGCCGCCTCGGCGCTGGCGGTGTTGGCCCTAGGGCTGGCCAGCGTGGTCGGTCCGGCCTGGCCACTGCGGCCGACGGTCTTCGCGCTTGGCCTAGCCAACGGCAGCTTCGCGGTGTCCGCCATTGGCGCGATGATGGCGCTGGCCGGCAGCGGACAGTCGGCGCGCGAAGGCACCCGCATGGGAGTGTGGGGCGCGGCACAGGCGCTGGCCTTCGCGCTCGGCGGCCTGCTCGGCACGTCGGCCAGCGACTTGGCCCGCCTGCTGCTCGGCTCGCCCGGCGTCGCCTACGCCGTGGTGTTCGCGGGCCAGGCGGCGCTGTTCCTGGCGGCGTCCGGCCAAGCCCGTCGGGTATTCGCTCCGACCGAACCCGTCGCCGGCTATGTTCTCCCCAGTGCCCAGGAGGTGCGTCCATGAGCGGTGAGATTTTCGACGCGGTGGTGGTCGGTGGCGGCCCTGCCGGTTCCACGGCGGCCGACGACCTGGCCCGGCTCGGCCGCCGCGTGCTGCTGCTGGACCGCGCCGGTCGCATCAAGCCATGCGGCGGCGCCATCCCGCCGCGGCTGATCCGCGACTTCGCCATCCCCGACGAGTTGCTGGTCGCCCGCGCCACGGCGGCGCGCATGGTCGCGCCCTCGGCACGCGAGGTCGACATGCCGATCCAGGGCAACGGCTTCGTCGGCATGGTCGATCGCGAGCATTTCGACGAGTTCCTGCGTGAACGCGCCGCCGAGTCGGGGGCCGAGCGCCGCGCCGGCAGCTTCAAGCGACTCGACCGCGATCCGGACGGCACCGCGGTGGTGCGCTACCTGCCGCACGGCGCCGCGCATGACGCCGAGCCGGATTCGGTCCGCACCCGCCTGGTCATCGGCGCCGACGGCGCCAACTCGGCGGTGGCGCGCCAGTCCGTGCCGGGAGCCGCCCGGATGAAGTACGTGTTCGCCTACCACGAGATCGTCCGCTCGCCTCCGGGCGAGCCGGGCGGCAAGTTCGACGGCGCGCGCTGCGACGTGGTGTATCGCGGCGCGCTGTCGCCGGACTTCTACAGCTGGGTCTTCCCGCACGGCGACACCACCAGCATCGGCACCGGCTCGGCGCGCAAGGGCTTCTCGCTGCGCGGCGCGGTGGGCGAGCTGCGTGCCGCGACCGGGCTCGACGCGCAGCAGACCATCCGCCGCGAGGGCGCGCCGATCCCGCTGAAGCCGCTGCGCCGCTGGGACAACGGCCGCGACGTGCTGCTGGCGGGCGACGCCGCCGGCGTGGTGGCGCCGGCCTCGGGCGAGGGCCTGTACTACGCCATGGTCGGCGGCCGGCTGGCGGCCGAAGCGGCGGACACCGTGCTGCGCACCGGCGACGTGCGGGCGCTGCGCACCGCCCGCAAGCGCTTCATGCGGGCGCACGGCACGGTGTTCATAGTCTTGGGCGTGATGCAGTGGTTCTGGTACTCGAATGACCGTCGCCGCGAGCGCTTCGTCTCCATCTGCCGCGACCGCGACGTGCAGCAGATGACCTGGGACAGCTACATGAACAAGCAACTCACGCGCAAGAAGCCGGCGGCGCAACTCCGCATCTTCTTCAAGGACTTGGCGCACCTGGTCGGGCTGGCGCCGACGTGAGTTGGTGGCGACAACCCGAGACGGTCGAGTATGCCACGGCGGGGTTCGCGGCCCTGGTGATCCTGGGCGCCGGCGGCGCGCTGACCGATATCGGCCCGTGGTACAACCGGCTGCACAAGCCGAGCTGGCAGCCACCCGGCTGGCTGTTCGCGCCAGCCTGGACGACGATCTTCGCCCTGGCGACCTTCGCCGGCGTCAAGTCCTGGGACGCCGCGTCGAGCTACGCCGAGCACGCCTGGGTGGTCGGCCTGTTCGCGCTCAACGGCGTGCTGAACGTGCTCTGGAGCCTGTTGTTCTTTAAGCTGCAGCGGCCCGACTGGGCGTTGGTCGAGGTCGTGGCGCTATGGCTGTCGATCCTGGCGCTGATCGTGGGACTGGCGCCGCTCTCGGCGCGCGGCAGCTTGGCGCTGGTTCCGTACCTGCTCTGGGTGTCGTTCGCGGCCGTGCTCAACCGTACTGTCGTCCGCCTGAACCGGCCGTTCGGGCGCTTCGCGGTGCCACGATAAACCCGAAGAAGGGGAGTAAGCCTTGGACTCCAGCCTCGCCGCCGACCTTGTTGCCCCGCCCGCCGCGCTGTCGGTGGCGCGGCATCGCCGCCCGCTGCCGCTGCGCGTGGGCACCCGCGCCTCGCCGCTGGCGTTGGCGCAGACCCGCGCGTTCCTGCATCAACTCACCCGGTTCTGCCCGGTGCTGCGCGGCATGGAGGCGTTCCAGGAACACGCCATCAGCACCACCGGCGACCAAGTGCAGGACCGCCGCCTGGCCGAGATCGGCGGCAAGGGGCTGTTCGCCAAGGAGATCCACGAGGCGCTGCTGGACCGTCGCATCGACCTCGCGGTACACAGCCTCAAGGACCTCGACACCTTTCTGCCGCCCGGCATCGTGCTCGCCTGTGTCCTGGCGCGCGAGGACGCGCGCGACGCCCTGATCCTGGGCCAGGATTGCCCGGAGCCCGACCCCGCCGACCCTTATGCCTCGCTGTTTCCGGGAGCCCTGATCGGCACCTCGTCGGTGCGGCGGCAGTCGCAACTGCTGTACGCCAGGCCGGACCTGCGGGTGACGCTGCTGCGCGGCAACGTGCTGTCGCGTTTGAACAAGGTGCGCGCCGGCGCCTGCGACGCCAGCCTGTTGGCGTTGGCCGGGATGCGGCGCCTGGGGCTGGCCGCCGAGGCTTCGGTGGTGCTCGACCCCGAACTGATGGTGCCTGCCGCTGGCCAGGGCATCGTGGGCATCACCGTCCGCGCCGGTGACGCCGAGCTGCGTCAACTGCTTGCGGCAATCGAGGACCCAGAGGCCCGCGCCGTGGCGGCCGCAGAACGCGGGATGCTGGCGGTGCTCGACGGTTCCTGCCGCACGCCGATCGGCGGCCATGCCCGGGTGTCCAGCGACGGCAAGCTGACGCTGACCGGGCTGGTGGCGCGCGAGGACGGCTCGTTCCTGCTCAAACGCCGGCTGTGCGGATCGGCCGAAGATGCGCTGGCGATCGGCCAGGCGCTAGGCCACAGCCTGCGGGCGGACAGCCCCGCCGACGTATTTACGTGAGGCGGCGGCGCCCGTGACCTGGCTTGCCTTCCTGCTTCTTGCCATGTGCGCGGTGCTGCCGGTGTTGCTGACGCTGCGCCGGGTTGGGTCGCAGCCGCACAGCCAGACGGTAGCGGTGACGCTTTTTCGCGCGCAATTGGCCGAGCTCGACCGCGATCTCGCCGACGGCCGCATTGTGGCCGTCGAGCACGCCGCCGCGTCGCTTGAGGTGCAGCGCCGGTTGTTGGCGGCCACGGAAGCTATGGAGCCGGGCACACCGCCAGTCGGACGGCGGGAGCCGGTGATGCTGGCCATGGTGATGGTGGTGGCAGTGGCGCTCGGCCTATACGCGCTGCATGGCCGAGCGGACCTGGCCGCACAGGGAGCGGCTGCGGCCACGCTGGAGGCGAGCGATAGCACTCGTAGCGACCAAGCAGGGCTGCAGCGGATGATTGCCGGTGTCGATGCCGTGGCGGACGGGACGCGCCAAGAGCAGATCCAGCAGGGAGATCGCGCGCAACGGGGTGGTGATCTTGCCACAGCCGCAGACCTATGGCGTCAAGCCCTGGCTATTCGCTTTGACCCCGTGCTCGCCGTGCGCATTGCGGATGCTGAGAGCACGGTAAACGGACATATCGGTTTCCATGCCGCCGCACTGTTCCGACGCGCCCTTGCGGCAGTGCCGCTCGACGCGCCGTGGCGCGGCATGGTGGAGCGCCGACTCGCCGAGGCGGAGCGACCATAACCTTCCAGGTCAGGCCAGCGGATCGTTAGGACCACCGAGGCCGGACGTCTTGCCGCCGGTTTTCTGGTTGCGACGCACCGAAATCAGGTTCCATGCCAGGAATGCGATCACCAGCAGGAACGTCACGATAGCGAGAATATATACAGGATGCGGGAACATACTAGCCTCTTGCGACTGCGATCCTTAACTAGCCTTCAGCCACCGAGTTCTCGGCTCGCGAAAGATTTACTCCGATTACGACTATCTGCCATTCTCGCGGCGCGTGACCTGCACAACGGCCTCGTTCCGACGCAACGGGGGAATGGTCCAAGGCGGGTCGTAGAACCACGCCATAGGCGTTCCCAACGCGCTCCAGGCGGTGCCCGCAAGCGCCTGCAAAAGCTGGGTGTTTGCGATCCGCACCGCACGCGCCGAGGCCACTCCGGAATACCGCAACACCGCCACGGTCTCGGTTGGCACGGTCACAATGCGCACCGCATCGTCAAGGGGCTCGGGCAACGTTTCGGGACGATAATGCGCCGGCATGAAGAAGCGGATGCGCCACCCGCCATTTAAGTCCTGCGCCTGGTCGACCGGCGCAGTCATGGCAATGCTGGCGGACGCGTCCGCCTGTTTGCGCGTCACTCGATCAGTGATGGCCTGGGTCACGGGAGCATTCGTCGCGATGCCCAGCGGCGCGCGGTTTGCTCCGAAAATATAGTTGGCAAGACGACGGAAGCCCTTGCTGCGCGCCGCAATCTGATCGCCGGCCACCACCGTCTCTGCCGCGAGACGAGGGCCATAGCTACGGATTTCGATCTCACCGAGTTGGGCCAATTTCCGATGGGGCGGCTCGTCGACGGTACGCACGCCAAATGCGGAGCAGGCTGTCAGGAACGCGCCCGACGCCAATGCCAAGATCCCAGTCGCCATCACACCTCCGGTCGGGAAGTTCCGAGCCGCAGTCGCGCCCGTTACCAAACGCCGTCTCACGCGAAAGGCCCAGAACGGTGCATCTTGAGGATGTATGAGTCTACTGGCGCCGTTCTTAGCCGACAATATGTCGCCATGGCTGGAGTGGTTTTGGTGTGTATGGTTGCGGGGACAGGATTTGAACCTG
>CAXUHK010000043.1:0-20860 GCA_964250775.1 uncultured Acetobacteraceae bacterium
ATCTGCTGCGGGTCGTCCAGCGCCACCACCGGGTCGCGCGCGGCCCCCGCCGGCGCCCCGGCGCGCGGGCAGCGCCGGCAAGGGCGGCCGATCCCCGGCCGGCCGCCCGCGACCGACGCGCTGCCGCCCGGCTGCGCCTTCGCGCCGCGCTGCGACCTGGCGCAGGCGCGATGCAGCCAGGGTGAGATCCCGTTGGCCGAGGTCGGCCCGAACCATAGCGCCGCCTGCGTGCTGGCTTGATGCCGGCGACGCTGGAAGTCCATGCCGCGGTGCGCAGCTTCGGCAGTGGCCGCCGGCTGTTGCGCGCGGTCGACGGGGTATCGCTGTCGGTAATGCGTGGCCGCACGCTCGGCATCGTGGGCGAATCCGGCTGCGGCAAGTCGACGTTGGCGCGGATGCTGGTCGGATTGCTGCCGCCCAGCTCCGGCCGGCTGGAGATCGACGGCCGCTCGATCCCCGAGCTGGCGCGGCGCGACCGCCGGGCGCTGCACCGGCGGGTGCAGATGGTGTTCCAGGACCCGCTCGGCTCGTTGAACCCGCGCCGCACGGTGCGGCAAATCCTTTCGGCCCCGCTGCAGGCGCTGCACGGGATGGGAGCGGCCGCCTGCATCGCGCGCGTCGCCGAACTCATGGACCTGGTCAGCCTGCGGCCGGATTTCGTTGACCGCTACCCGCACGAGTTCTCCGGCGGCCAGGCGCAGCGCATCGGCATCGCCAGGGCGCTCGCGGCACAGCCGGAGGTGGTGGTACTGGACGAGCCGGTGTCGGCGCTCGACGTCTCGGTGCAGGCGCAGGTGCTGATGCTGCTCGCCGACCTGCAGGCGCGGTTCGGCCTGACCTACGTGTTCATCTCGCACGACCTCGCGGTGGTCGAGACCATCGCGCACGATGTCGCGGTGATGCAGGCCGGGCGCATCGTCGAGCAAGCGTCCGCCGAGCGCATCTTCGCCGAGCCGCAACATGAATACACCAGGCTGCTGCTGGCCTCGGTGCCGCGCATCCCGAGTCAGGCCGTCACGTCGTGACGTCGCCCCATCCGCCGTCGGCGGCGATTTCCGCGCCGGTCACGAACGAGGCGTCGTCGCTGGCCAGGAACAGCGCCACCCGAGCGATCTCGTCGGACTCGCCATGCCTGCCAAGCGGGACCTTGGTCGCCATGCCGGCGAGCATCGCCCGCTGCTGCTCCGGCGTCATCCCCGTCTTGCCGGCGATCGGCGTGTCGATCGGACCGGGGGATACCGCGTTGACCCGGATGCTCCTGGGTGCCAACTCGGCGGCGAGCACCCGGACCAGCGACCGCGCCGCGGCCTTGGTGGCGGCGTACACGGCCGTGCCGGCCATGCCGACACGGTTGGCGACCGAGGTGGTGACGATGACGCTGGCGCCCGGTTGCAGAAGCGACTCTGCCTTCTGCACGGTGAACAGCACGCCCTTGACGTTGACGGCGAACTCTTCGTCGAACAACGCTTCCGTCACCTGCGCCAACGGCACGAACGCGGCGATGCCCGCGTTGAGGAACAGCACGTCGATGCCGCCGAACGCCCGCCCGACCTCGGCCACCATGGCTTCGGCGTCGGCGACCTTGCCGGCGTCCGCCCTGATGGCCAACACGTCGGGGCCAAGCGTCCGGCGCGCCTCCTCAAGGCGCTCGGCGCTCTGCCCGGTGATCGCGACCCTGGCGCCCTCGGCCATGAACAGCCGCGCCGTCGCGAGGCCAATCCCCGTCGTGCCGCCGGTGATGACCGCGCGCTTGCCCGATAGTCGGCCCATGGCACATCCTTTCGGAAAACTGTTTCCGCCTTCAATCGTATGCCTTCGTGCGCTGCACGGTCAAATCACCGAGGTCCCACAATGCCCATCCTGAACCGCATCGCCGAGTTCCACGCCGACATGACGGCGTGGCGACAGGACCTGCACCGGCACCCCGAGTTGGCGCTGCAGGAGACCCGCACCAGCCGCTTGGTGCAGGAAAGGCTGGCCGAGTTCGGCGTCGACGAGGTGGTCACCGGCCTGGCCACCACCGGGGTCGTGGGCATCATCCGTGGCCGGCAGCCGGGCGGGGCGATCGGCCTGCGCGCCGACATGGACGCGCTGCCGATCGAGGAGGCGACCGGGCTGCCCTACGCCTCGGAGAACCCCGGCGTGATGCACGCCTGCGGCCATGACGGCCACACCACGATGCTGCTCGGCGCCGCGCGCTACCTGGCCGAGACCCGCAACTTTGCCGGCACCGTCTACGTGATCTTCCAGCCGGCCGAGGAACGGTTCGGCGGCGGCGAGATCATGGTCCGCGAGGGGCTGTTCGAGCGCTTCGCCATGGACCGGGTGTTCGGGATGCACAACTGGCCGAGCCACAAGGCCGGCGAGTTCCTGTGGCGGGTCGGGCCGGTGATGGCGGCGGTCGGCACGCTCGAGATCACGGTGCGCGGCCACGGCGCGCACGGGGCCTACCCGCATCGCGGCACCGACCCGATCCTGGCCGCCGCCGGGATCGTCACCGCCTTGCAGTCGGTGGTGGCGCGCAACGTCGACCCGCTGGAGCAGGCGGTGGTCAGCATCGGCGCCATCGCCGGAGGGAACGCGTCGAACGTCATCCCGGAGACGGTGCGGATGGAAGGCACCGTGCGCTGGTTCAAGCCCGAAGTCGGCGACCTGCTGGAAGCAGCGATCAAGCGCGTCGCCGCAGGGGTCGCGGCCGGCTATGGCGCCACCGCGGAGGTGGTCTTCACTCGTTCCTACCCGGCCACGGTGAACGACGCCGAGGCCACGGCGCTGGCCCAGCACGCCGCCGAGACCGTGGCGGGGCCGGCGCGGGTGTCGCGCATGGAGCGCCCGACCATGGGCGCCGAGGATTTCAGCTACATGCTGAACGCCAAGCCGGGCAGCTACCTGATGCTGGGCGCGGCACGCGGCGAGCACGACCCACAGGTGCATCACCCGAAATACGACTTCAACGACGACATCCTGCCGGTGGGCGCCAGCTACTGGGCGACGCTCGCCGAGCAGCTCCTGCCGCGCGGCGACGCGCCGTGAGCCGTCACGCCTCGCCGAGCCAGCTCGCCGCCTGCGCGAACACCGCCTCCGGCAGCAGCCCCTGCATACAGGCGTGGTCGTGCGGGCACTCGGCCAGGCGGTCGTAGCCGCAGGGCGAGCACGGCACCACCGCCATCAGCGCCCGCGAGCGCTCGCCGCGCGGCCCCCATTCCTGCGGCTGGTGGCTTGCGGAGTAGATCGCGAGGGTGCGGCTGCCGAGCGAGGCGGCGAGGTGGGCGATGCCGGAATTGTTGCAGATCACCAGGTCGGCCCCGCGCAGGATGGCGGGGATGTCGGCCCAGGCGGTGCGGCCCCCGAGGTTGGCGACGCGCTCGCCGACCCCGCTCGCCTGCGCCACGTGCGCCAGCGCCCCGGTCTGCGGGCGCGAGCCGACCAGCAGGACCGCGCAGTCCAACCGCTCGACCAGCATCCGCACCAGCGCCACGTAATGGTCGAGCGGCCAATCGCGCATGTCGGAGTTGCTGACCGGGGCCACCACCACCCGGTAGCGTCCCGCAAGCGCCGGCAGGTCCGGCGCCGGCGCACCGTCCGATGCCGGGTAGAGCGAGCGGGTGCGGTCGGCCACGAGCCGCACCAGAAGCGAGAGCTGCTCGCCGATGTGCAGGTCGGAGCGCTGCAGCCGGGGCGCGGTCGGCATGTCGAGCTGGTCGAGCTTGACGCCGCGGAACGCCAGCGTCGCGCGCAACGGCCGGCCGCGCGCGAACAGCCGGAACTCGCAGGTGGCGCTGTCGTCGGGGTTGTCGAAGTCGAGCGACACGCCGTCACCGGAACTGCCGTCGATCTCGCGGACGGCGAGTTCGCGCTCGGCCAGCACGTCGACGCCGCCGCGCAGCACGTCGATCTTCACCATGAGCGGGCGCGGCCCGAACCGCAGGCCGGTCAGGTGCAGCCCGAAGGTGGCGCGGAACCGTCCCCGGCGCAGCCGGATGTACGGCCCATAGACCAGGTGCATGTCGGTGACGCTGAAATCGGTCTCGTGCTTGAACACGCCCTGGGTCGGCATCCGCGAGATGAACCGCTCCGGGCCGAGCAGGACGTTGAGCGCCCGGTCGATGTTGTCGGTGCGGCGCAGCGCCTGGTCGAACGGCAGCGCCACGTCCAGGTACGGGAAGCGGGTGGTGGTGCCGATGCCGCAGCGGGTGGTGGCCTCGACGTGCTGCAGCAGGAAGCGGGTGTCGTCGTCGACGCGCAGGTCGACCGCGACGTCGAAGTGCCCGAGGGCCGCCTGGCTGAACTCGTGCGCGCTCTGCACCGGCTTGCGGTCCCAGCCGCGCACGATCTCGGGGAACAGGTCGTGCGTGGCCACCTCGTCGGCGAGGCCGCACGCCTCGGCGACACCGCGGTTCCAGGAGCCGACCACGAGACGGATGTGGTCGTCGGGGAACGCCGCCCGGAGCTGGCGCAGCGCCGGCAGGCCGATGATGAAGTCGCCGAAATGGCCGAGCTGCATCGCGAGGACGCGTCGTCGGCGGGGCTGCGCGCCGCCGAAGTCGAACAGCGCGAGGTTGAGCGGCGAGCCGGGCAGCACGTGGACCTGCTGCATGGAGTTGTCGCGCTCGCGCACCGTGTCGACGCTGGCGCCGGCGCCGGCCGCGTCGGCCAGGAAACGGGCGGAGGGGGCCTTGGTGTCGCGGGTCACGAGGCTCCAGGTGGGACGTGCGATCTTCTCGATCACCAGCTCGATCTCGTAGCAGCCGCCGGAGTGGCGCTCCGGCGGGATCGTGTAGTCGAAATCCCGGTCGTTATCGACCAGGTGCCGCAGCCGGTAGCTGTTGGGCGGCAGCACGCCCTCGATGTCGGCCATCAGCGAGGCGGGCGTGTAGAAGCGCTTGTGGTCGGCGTTGTAGTGCGACGGCAGCATGGCGCATTTCTCGTAGAGGAACTGGTGCGGCACCATGACGACGAGGAAGCCGCCCGTCCGGAGCACGCGGAACCAGTCGCGCAGCGCCTGCGCGTGGTCGGGGATGTGTTCGAGGCAGTGGCTTGCGAACACCGCGTCCTGCGAGCCGTCGGGAAAGGGCAGGGTACGGCCGTCATAGCCCGGGTAGTCGAGCTCGACGCCGATGGCCTGCGGCACGATCGGCACGACGCCCTCGATGTAGCCCTTGTAGCCGATGTCGAGGATGTGCTCGCCCGAGAGATAGGTGGTGACGAAACCGTTCTCGAGCCGCAGTTGATGCGACTTGCTCGCCTCCTCCCCGACGCGCCTTGGTTCGTCCACGTCCGGTTCTCCTTTTGGCGGTGTCGCCCCTTGGTTAGTCCGGGCACGGTGCCAGTGCTCAGAATCCAATGATTGTAATAGCCTTCGGCGGGGGCGAACAGGTGGCCGAACGCGCACATTGGGTGAGCTAGAGCCTTTTTAGGCTGCAAGTCCTAGTCCGATCAGCCTTACTGGCTAGGAGAATCGTGGCCATATGGCCATAGTGGCGGCGTGACGACCGATCATCTGGTCCCCGAAGATTTGCGGCGCTCGTACCACGTACGGGAATGGCGCAACGCCGCCGGCGTGCTCTCGACGGCCTGCCCCGCCGAATGGGACGACATCATCGCGGTGCTGCGCGCGTTCCGCCTGTTGCGATCGGAAATCCTGTTGGCGGGGGCGGCCTGTCGCCGATCTCGCAGCAGATCAACGGTGCCTTCGACAGCAGAGGCTGGAAGGAGACCAAGTTTGCGACCAAGATCGTTGTCGACGATGCCGAGTACGTCACGCCGACGCATCTTGTCGACTGTTTCAAAGGGCGAGTCGCGCTGGAGCTGGAGTGGAACAACAAGGATCCTTTCTTCGATCGGGACCTGAACAATTTCCGGCTCCTGTTCGACCTGCGGGCCATCGATGTCGGCGTCATCCTGACCCGCGCATCGGAGTTACAGGAAGTGTTCGAGAGCCTGGGCAAGGGAGCCAGCTATGGCAACAGCACAACGCACCACGGCAAGCTCTGGCCGCGCCTCGAAGGCGGCGGCGGAGGCGGTTGCCCCGTGCTGACCTTCGCCATCACGCCGACCCTGTATGTGGATGACGGCCCCCAAGCATACGACCTGGCATTGCAACGGAAGGCGGAGCGGGACACCAAGCGGAAGGGTCGCGGCAGGGTCGGCGTCTCCCCATCAGCGGGCGCGGGGGAGGCCGACACCGAAGTCGCGTAATGCGCCCTACTCCGCAGCGGTGAGCGTTGCTCTCCGTTCGGACGCCGAGTTGTGGGCGTAGGTGTCCCAAGTCGGCTCGTAGCCCTCAACGGCCTGGTTGCCCCAAACGGTCCAGCCCAGGCGTGCGTCGCGCGCGAACAGTTCGAGCCGCGGCCCCGCGCTACACGCCTCGACAATCGGATAAAGCTCGTCAGGCTTGCGCGAGTGCTCCCGCTTGCGGGTGCCGAGATAGTTCACCTGCGTCCTGCCTGGCTGCAACGTGCGCGCGTTCTTGCCACGGATGCCGAAAAGGACGAGTTCGGTGACATTGCGAAAATAGAAACCGACACCTCGCCCGTCACTGCCACCGTCCTTGCGCAATTTATGCCAAACGATGTTCGACTTGTAGTTGAACCCCCATGCCTGCATGACTTGCAAGCCCTGTGGCAGGAGAGCATTGGGCACCCACAAATATAGGTGGGACGTCGCCGCACTGACCGCCGCTACGGGCAGATTCGAGATCGCCGCCAAGTCCATCGTGCCATACCTGCTGAGCCGCTTGTGCTCCGGGGCCATCTTGCCCGTGCGGTTGATGAACTGCCATGGCGGGTCGGCCAGGATGCAGCCAAAACGCTGCCCGCCGAGGGCGGCAAGGAAGTCCGCAGTCGCATCGAGGGTGCTCGGCTCGTCGGGGCAGAGGATTCGCGCGAGGGTCATAGCCGCCTATATCACGGCTGAACCGTTAAATCCCGGTTTCACCGCAAATGCCCGCGCTCGACTACCGTGATCGCGTCCTCGAACGCCTGCACCACCGTGTCGGCCTGCGGCTTGGTCAGCACCAGCGGCGGCGAGACGATGAACGTGTCGGCGAGGTTGCGGATCAGCACGCCGCGCTCCTGGCACAGCGCCGCCACGCGCGAGCCGAAGCCGGCCGAGAGCGGGAACGACTCCTTCGTCTCGCGGTCGCGCACGATCTCGATGCCGATCATCAGGCCGAGGCCGCGCACGTCGCCGATGTGGCGATGCCGGCCCTGTACGTCGCGGAAACCGGCCAGCATGTGCGCGCCGACCTCGCCGGCGTTGCGGTCGAGGCCTTCGCGTTCCACGATCCTAAGGTTGGCCAGGGCGGCGGCGCAGGCGAGCGGGTGGCCGGCGTAGGTGTTGCCGTGCCAGAACGCCGCCATGGTGAACTCGGCCTCGTCCTCGGTCAGGAAGGCATCGGCGACGCGGGCGTTCATCATCGTGGCGCCGAGCGGCACGTAGCCGCTGTTGATGCCCTTGGCGAACGCCATGATGTCGGGCTTCACCCCCCAGTGCCGGCAGCCGAACATGCTGCCGATGCGCCCGAACCCAGTGACCACCTCGTCGGCGATCAACAGCACGCCGTGCCGGTCGCAGACCGCGCGCAGCAACGGCCAGAAATTGGCCGGCGGCACGATGACGCCACCCGCCCCCTGCACCGGCTCGGCGATGAAGGCCGCCACCGTCTTGGGGTTCTGATAGGCGATCTCGCGCTCCAGCAGCTCGGCGCAGAGCAGGCCCAGCGCCTCCGGGTCGGCGGTGAACGGGTTGCGGTAAGCGTGCGGCGTCTCGACCTGGACGAAGCCCGCGAGCAGCGGCTCGAAATGCTCGCGGTAGGACGCGGTGCCGTTGGCCGACAGGGCTCCCAGCGTCACCCCGTGGTAGGCGCGCTTGAGCGAGATCACCTTGGTGCGCGTGGGCTCGCCGGCGTGGCGCCAGTACTGCCGCGCCAGCTTGAACGCCGCTTCGACGGCCTCGGAGCCGCCGGAGGAAAAGAACGCCCGAACCATGCCCTCCGGCGTGGTCATGCGGCACAGCAGCTCGGCCAACTCGACCGACGGCATGGTCGTCATGCCGCCGAACAGCGGGTAGTAGCTGATCCGGTCGAGCTGCTCGCGTATCGCCTGCTTGATCTCGGGGCGGCCATGGCCGGCGTTGACATTCCACAGCCCGGCCATGGCGTCGATGTAGCTGCGGCCGCTGCCGTCGGTGACGTAGACGCCCTCGCCGCCCACGATCGCCAGCGGCGGGTGCTTGGCGGCGTGGCTGGCGTTGGTGAACGGGTACAACATGCTGCGGGTCAGCACGTCGTTCGGGCGAACCGGCGGCATGTTTGTCATTGCCGGACGGTAGGTGCGGCCGGATTTTCGGTCAACCGCCCAAACACCGCTTGCTCCCGCCGCCGCTTGTGCTGTGATGCGCGCGCAAACGGCGTTGCCCGGCACACTGTTTGCGTAGAGCTACGCCCCACTCGCACGGAAGCGCCATAGCCGGATGCAGTCCACGGAACTCGAACCGCTTCCCGCGACCCGACGTGTGAGCGAGCGCGCCGCCCCGGGCGCTTCCCGGCTGGTCGAGATCCAGCGCGTCTCCAAGGTGTTCGGCACCGGGCCCGGCGCGGTCACGGCATTGGACGAGGTGTCGCTGACCATCGCCGCCAACGAGTTCTTCACCCTGCTGGGACCGTCCGGCTGCGGCAAGACCACGCTGCTGCGGCTGCTGGCGGGCTTCGAGCACCCGACCTCCGGCGTGATCCTGCTCGACGGCAAGCACGTTGTGGACGACCCGCCGAACAAGCGGCCGGTCAACACCGTGTTCCAGTCCTACGTGCTGTTCCCGCATTTGACCATCGAGCAGAACGTGGCGTTCGGGCTCGAGCGCCTGGGCCAGCGCGGTCGGGCGGTGAGCGACCGAGTGGCCGCCATGCTGCGCCTGGTGCGGCTGGAGAGCCTGGGCAAGCGTCGGCCGGACCAGCTCTCCGGCGGGCAGCAGCAGCGCATCGCCCTGGCCCGCGCCCTGGCGCCGCAGCCGCGGCTGCTGCTGCTGGACGAGCCGTTGTCGGCGCTGGACCTCAAGCTGCGGCGCGGGATGCAGGAGGAGCTGAAGCGCATCCAGCGCGAGACCGGCATCACCTTCGTGCTGGTGACGCACGACCAGGAGGAGGCGCTGTCGATGTCGGACCGCATCGCCGTGATGGACCGTGGCCGGGTGCTGCAGGCCGGGCGGCCGCAGGACATCTACGAGCGCCCGACCACGCGCTTCGTCGCCGACTTCATCGGCGAGGCCAACGTGCTGCCGGCGGCCCTGGTCGGCCGTCCCGGCGGCGGCGCGGTGGCGATCCGGCCGGAACGTGTGACCGTGTCCGTGGGAGACGGCGCGGGTTTACCCGGGCGAGTGCTCGACGTCACCTATCGCGGCGCCACCACCTCCTGCTCGGTGGCGCTCGACGCCGGTTACACGGTCAAGGCCGAGCGGTACGACCTGCCGGCCGGCCTGGCGCCCGGCGCCGCGGTGCGCTGCGTGCTGCCGCAAGACGCGCTGCTGGCGCTGGAGGACTGACTGTGGAGCGGGAGCGGGCCGCGGCGCGGGAGCGGGACGGCGCGTTGCTGCTGGCCGGCCCGGCGCTGCTGACCATCGTGCTGTTCATGCTGCTGCCGATGGCGATCGCCCTGGTCTATTCGTTCCTGACGCCCAGCCCGTATGGCGGCGTGCAGCAACCGGCGACGACGCAATCGTACGTCCGGTTCTTCTACGACCGCGACCTCGACGACATGATGGTGTTCGACACCACCTACCCGGTGATCTTCGTCCGCTCCCTGGTCCAGGCCCTGCTCTGCACCGCGCTGTGCGTGGTGATCGGCCTGCCGCTGGCCTGGTACATGGCGACCCGCACCGCGCGGTTGCGGCAGGCGCTGGTGTTCCTGGTCACAATCCCGTTCTGGACCAACCTGCTGATCCGCACCTATTGCTGGGTGCTCCTGCTGCGCGAGCAGGGCGTGGTCAACCAGGCGCTGCAGGCCGGCGGCCTGATCCGGGCGCCGATCGCGTTCCTCTATTCGGACGGCGCGGTGCTGCTGGGGCTGGTCTACGCCAGCCTGCCGTTCATGGTGCTGCCGATCTACGGCGCGCTGGAGAAGGTCGACCCGCGCATGGTCGAGGCGGCGTACGACCTCTACGCCGACCGCCCGGCCATCATGCGGCGGCTGGTCTGGCCGCTGGCCAAGCCCGGCGTCGCCGCCGGCGTGCTGCTGGTGTTCGTCCCGGCGCTCGGCTCGTTCCTGCAGCCCGACATATTGGGCGGGGGCAAGAAGCTGATGATCGGCAGCCTGATCCAGCAGCAGTTCACCACCGGGCGCGACTGGTCGTTTGGCGCCGCGCTCTCGATGATCCTGATGGCGTTCGTGCTGGGCTCCCTGGTCTGGACCGCCCGCCGGCGCACCCGGCTGGGTGTCGCGGCGTGAGCGCTCCGCGCCTGAACGCCGCACGCCTGAACGCTAGGGGCTTCGACTGGCGGCGGATGCCTGAATACAGGGCATTCAGCCTGCTGGCATTGGCGTTCCTGTACGCGCCGCTGATCGTGCTGGTCATCTACGCGTTCAACGCCAACCGCGTGGCGCTGATCTGGAGCGGGTTCAGCACGCGCTGGTTCGTCAAGGCGTTCGCCAACGCCGACTTGCGCCGGGCCGCCATCAACAGCGTCGTCGTCGCGGCGGTCGCGGCCCCGGTCTCGACCCTGTTCTCGGTCCCGGCGGCGCTGGCGTTCGAGCGCGGACGCTTCTTCCCCGGCCGCGCCATGGGCGAGGCGCTGGTGGCGATGCCGCTGGTGGCGCCGGAGATCGTCACCGCGATCGCGACACTCATCTTCTTCGAGGCGGTCGGGCTGCACGCCGGGCTCGGCAACGTCATCCTGGCGCACATCGTGTTCTGCATCCCGTTCGCGATGCTGCCGATGCGCGCCCGGCTGCGCGAGATGCCGCGCGACGTCGAGGACGTGGCGCGCGACCTGTACGCGAACCGCTGGGAGGTGTTCCGCCGCGTGACCCTGCCGTTGCTGATGCCCGCCGTGGTGGCGGGGGCGACGCTCGCCTTCGTCGTCTCGCTCGACGACTTCCTCATCACCCTGATGGTGGCCCAGGCCGGCGCCACCACGCTGCCGGTCTACCTGTACGGCATGTTGCGCCTGGGCGTCACACCGGAGGCCAACGCCGCCGCGACCATCCTGTTGGTGGTCTCGATCGCCGCGGTGGCACTGTCGTTCGGCTTGGCCCGACGCCGCAACCCCAACTGATCGCAACCCGAAAGGATCGTTCCATGCGCCGCATCCTCGCCTCCAGCGTTGCCGCCGCCGCCCTGCTCGCGACCCTCGCCGCGAGCGACGCAAGCGCCGCGGGCGGCAACCTCTACATCTACAACTGGACCGACTACACGGCGCCCGAGGTGATCGCCAAGTTCCAGAAGGAAACCGGCATCAAGGTCACGGTCGACACCTACGACTCCAACGAGACGTTGCTGGCGAAGATGAAATCCGGCTCGACCGGCTACGACATCATCGTCGTGTCCTCCGACTTCGTGCCGATCTTCGCGAAAGAGGGCCTGATCCAGAGGATCGACGCCTCCAAGCTGCCCGGCTACGACAAGATCGACGCGCGCTGGCGCAGCCCGGCCTGGGACAAGGACAACGCCTATTCGGTGCCTTACGACTGGGGCGTCACCGCGTTCGTGGTCAACACCAAGGTCGTGAAGGACGTCCCCGACACGCTGCAGGTGCTGTTCGAGCCGCCGCCGGAGGCGAAGGGCAAGGTGGGGATGCTTGGCGCCCCGAGCGAGGTCATCAGCCTGGCGGAGGCCTATCTCGGGATGCCGCCGTGCCAGACCGACACCGCCAACATGAAGAAGGTGTCCGAGCTGCTGGAGCGCCAGGCGCCGGACGTAAAGCTGTACAACTCCGACGGCATCATCGACCGCATGGCGTCGAAAGAAACGGTGATCCACCAGACCTGGAACGGCGACGCCGCCCGCGCCCGCGCCCAGAACCCGGACGTGAAGTTCGTCTTCCCCAAGGAGGGCGTGGTCGGCTGGATGGACAACATCGCGGTGCCCTCGACCGCCAAGGACCCGGACAATGCCAAGCTGTTCGTGCAGTTCATGCTGAAACCGGAGAACAGCGCCATGTCGTCGAACTACACCCATTACGCCAGCGCCATCACCGGCAAGGAGGCGTTCTACGACCCGGCGATGCGCGACGCGCCGGAGCTGAAGGTGCCCGAGGGCACCAAGATCGTGTTCACCCCGTCCTGCCCCGAAGCAGCCACCAAGCTGATGGACCGGGTCTGGACCAAGCTAAAGCGTTAGCCGCCCGGCGAGGCCACGTCGGCGCACGACGCGCCGCGCGGCCGAACCCGGACTTCGCGCCCCGTCTTGGTCGGCATCCCGTCTTGGTCGGCATCCCGTCTTGGTCGGCATCCCGTCTTGGTCGGCATGTGGTACGATCCCATGTCAGGCGTGGGCTAGAGGGAGCCGAACGTGGCCGACGACGATATGCCGGAAACCAGCGAGCGCGACTCCGACCGGATCGAGGCCGAGCTCGCCGGCCTCGACGACGGCACCGACCCGTTCGCCGCCGCGGTCCGGGCGACGCGGATGCCGATGATCATCACCAACCCACGGCAGACCGACAACCCGATCGTGTTCGCCAACAACGCGTTCTGCCGCCTCACCGGCTACGCGCGCGAGGAGGTGCTCGGCCGCAACTGCCGCTTCCTGCAGGGACCCGAGAGCGACCCGCAGGCGGTCGCGCGCATCCGTGCCGCGATCGCGGCGGCCGAGCCGATCGAGATCGACATCCAGAACGAACGCAAGGACGCTTCGCGGTTCTGGAACCGGCTGCTGATCGCCCCGGTCTGCGATGCCACCGGGGAGGTCGCCTACTTCTTCGCCAGCCAGTTCGACGTCACGGCCGAGGTCGAGGGCCTGGCCGCCCGCACCCGCGAGCTGGCCGAGGCGGAGGACCGGCTGCGGGCCGAGGTGGCGGAGCGCAGCCAGGTCGAGGAGGCGTTCCGGCAGTCGCAGAAGATGGAGTCCGTGGGCCAGCTCACCGGCGGCATCGCTCACGACTTCAACAACATGCTGCAGGCGATCAGCGCCAGCCTGGAGCTGATGCAGCGCCGGATCGACCAGGATCGGGTGGCCGAGGCGATCCGCTTCATGGACGGGGCGCGCAAGACGGTGGAGCGCGCGGCGGCGCTGACCAACCGACTGCTCGCCTTCGCCCGCCGCCAGACGCTGCAGGCCAGGCCGGTGGCGCTCAACGCGCTGATCGAGAGCATGGCCGACCTGATCCGGCGCACGGTCGGGCCCGAGGTCACGGTCGAGCTGCGGCTGGAGGACGGCGACCCGACCGCGCGGTGCGACCCCAACCAATTGGAGAGCGCGCTGCTCAACCTCGTCATAAACGCGCGCGACGCGATGCAAGGAGGCGGCCGGCTCACCATCGGCTGCCGCGCCGCGCGGCTGGAGGAGGCGGATGTCGCCGGGCAAGGAGCGGCGCGGCCAGGGGAATACCGGGAGGTGTTCGTCGCCGACACCGGCAGCGGCATGGACGATGCCACCAGGGCGCTCGCCTTCGACCCGTTCTTCACCACCAAGCCGCTCGGCCAGGGGACGGGGCTGGGCCTGTCGCAAATCTACGGCTTCGTGCGCCAGTCGAACGGCGTCGTGCGCCTCGACAGCAAACCGGGCCAGGGCACCACGGTGCGGCTCTACCTGCCGCGCTCCGAGCCGACCGCCATCGCCGAGGGAGCGCCGCAGCCAGCCGGGAGGGACGGTGCCGGCCATGGCGAGGTGGTGCTGCTGGTCGAGGACGAGGCGGTGGTGCGGGCGCTCGCGGCCGAGCAACTGCGCGAGCTGGGCTACGTCGTGCTGGAGGCGGAGGACGGCCCGGCGGCGCTGCGGGTGCTGCGCTCGCCGGCGCGGGTCGACGTCCTGGTCACAGATGTCGGCCTGCCGGGCGGCTTGAACGGGCGTCAGGTCGCGGACGCGGCGCGCGAGCGCCGGCCGGTGCTGCCGGTGCTGTTCATCACCGGCTTCGCCGGCAACGTGCTTGAGGAACAGTTGGCGCCCCGGATGCAGGTGATCGGCAAGCCGTTCGCGCTCGACACCTTCGCGGCAAGGGTGCAATCCATCCTGGACACCGCTTCCGAATAGGGAGGATGCCGCCGATGCAAGAGGTTTTCGCGCGCCGAGAGCTGATCGAACCGAAGCTGCTGCGCGAGCTGTGCGCGGCCTCCGACGCGTCCGGGTTCCGGCAACTCGGGTCGCACCTGGGCGCGCTGGCGCTGACCGGACTGCTGCTGCACGCGAGCTGGGGCACGCTGCTGGCGGCGCCGGTGTTCCTGCTGCATGGCGTGCTGCTCAACTTCCTCTATGCCGGGCAGCACGAGCTGAGCCACTGGACGGTGTTCCGCACCCGGCGCCTGAACGAGCTGTTCGGGCGGCTGTTCGGCTTCGCGCTGTTCTACCCGCGCGACTTCGACCAGATCCAGCACGGCGCGCACCACCGCTACACCCAGGAATGGGCGCGCGACGGCGAGTTGGCGCGCGACCGCTACACGCTGCTGTCCTACGCGCTGTGGATGTTGGGGCCGACCTACTGGTACACCCGTTGGCGCCGCATCGTGCGGTTCGGCGCGGGCATCGTCACCGAGCCGTACATCCCGGCCGCGCGCCACGCCGACGTCATCCGCGAGGCGCGCTGGCACCTGCTGGGCTACGCGGCCATCGCCGCGGCCTCGGTCTGGTTCGGCAGTTGGGCGGCGGTGCTGTACTGGCTGGCGCCGATGCTTGCGACCAAGGTGGCGCACCAGTTGCAGAACACCATCGAGCATCTCGGCCTGCCGCACGCGCCCGACATCCTGGCCAACACCCGCAGCACCCGCACCAACGCCGCGATGCGCTGGATGTGCTGGAACATGCAATACCATACCGCGCACCACGCCTTCCCGGGCGTGCCGTTCCACCGCCTGCCGGCGCTGCACGCGACGCTGTTCACCGCGCGCGGGGCCGAGCCGCCGAGCATGGGCTACCTGGGCTTCCAGCGCGCCGTCATCGCCGCGCTGTGGCATGGCCGCACCGAGGCCGACTATCCCGACGACCGCGCCTGGATCGGCCCCGAAGCCGACGCTTGACGCAGCGCCTCGACATCTTCCAGGCGCTATGGGCGATGTCCGGAGCGCCGGTCGCCGCCAGCTTCGACCGGGTGGCGGCGGCGGGGTTCGACGGCATGGCCATCGACCTGGGTGCGCTCAGCCTGGCGCAAGCGCGCGAGACGGTGCCGCATTTCTGCCGCACCGGCCTGCGCGGCTTGGTCACGGCGTTCCCGCGCTCGATTGAGGATTTGCGCCCGGCGCTGGCCTTGGCGCGCGACATCGCGGCGCCGTTCGTCGTGGTGGTCGGCCAAGTGATGCCGCTGACGGTCGCCGACATGGTCCCGGTGGCGCGCGACTGGCTGCGCGTGGCGGCCGAGGAGGGGGTCGCGGTCCAGTTCGAGACCCACCGCAACAGCATCACCAACGACCTGTTCGCGACCATCCAGTTGCTCGACGCGATCCCGCAGATGCGGCTCTCGGCCGACCTGTCGCACTACGTCGTCGACCGCGAGATGCCGTGCCCGCCGCCGCCCGCGTTGCAAGCGCTGGTCGACCGAGTGCTCGACCGGGCGGATTCGTTCCAGGGCCGGGTGGCGGCGCGCGGGCAGATCCAGGTGGCGCTCGATTTCCCGCAGAATGCCAAGTGGCTGCTTCTGTTCCTCGGCTGGTGGGAGCAGGGCCTCCGCTCCTGGCGGGAGCGGGCCGGTGCCGATGACAGCGTGGTGTTCCTGTGCGAGCTGGGGCCGCCCGACTACGCCATAACCGGGGTGGATGGGCGCGAGCTGTCGGACCGCTGGCAGGAGGCGCTGGCGCTGCGCGCGCATGTGCGGACGATATGGGCACGACTGGAGGCCGCGCAGGCGCCGTGATCAGTCACGCCAGTGCGCGGCGCTGCGGCGCATGAACACTTCACGGAACTGGACGGTGGATTTGGGCAGCAACGTGCCGTCGCCCCAGTCCAGCAACACGGCGTAGTGCCGCACCAGGTCGAGCGCGTCCAGTTCGCCGGCGCGGAACCGGACGGCGACAGACTCCGGCTCCTCGGCGACCCAGCCCCGGCGGGCGGCGCGGATGCGGGCGCGCTCCGCCTCGGTCGCCGCAGCGTCGACCTCGTATTGGCAAAGGTCGGCGTCGACCACCCGCAGCACCACGCCGTAGTCGCGCCGGGCGCGGTCGAGAGAGACGTAGTTGTCGGCCACGTCCTCGCGCACCTGTTGCGGCTCGCGCTCCAGCGGGTCGCCGTAGCCGCCGCCGCCGGCGGTGATGCGGCTGAAGCGGTCGCCCGACTGCAGCTTCACGTCGGAGAACGCGGCGCCCAGCCACTCCTCGGCATATCCGTCATGGCGGCGCAGCGTCAGGCCGTGCGGCACCGACGGCAGGCCGCCCTCGATGCCCCAGGTCACGGCACGCTCGCGGTCGCAGATGTAGGAGATCACGGTGCGGTCGACCTCGGTCAGCGTGCTGACCTTGCGGGCGCCGACGCCCCCGCGCCAGCGGCCGGGGCCGGCGGAGTCGGTCAGGATCTCGAAGCCTTCGGTCAGGATCGGGCAGAGGCGCTCCTGGCCCTCGACCGGCTGCGCCTGCAGGCCGGTGCCGAAGCAGGCGGTGGTGACGTTGGCGCCGTCGCGGCCGTTGCGGCCGCCCCAGCCGCCCGGCAGCCAGTCGTAGAACATGAAGATCGGCTTGGCCGGGCTGCGCAGGTCGCGCCCGCCGGTCAGCAGGTATTCGAGGTTGAACGAGCAGGCCAGCGCCCGCTCAGGCATGATGCCGGACCAGATCTCGTAGATCGCGTTCATGATCTTCTCGAACGGCATCAGGAACCCGGTGCAGGCGACCGGCCAAGGGGCGCTCACCACGGTGTCGGGTGGGGCGATGACCTCAATCACCCGGTAGAACCCGGAGTTCAGCGGCAGGTCGGGGAAGAACGTCTTCATGCCCGCGACCACCGCCGAGAACGTGCCGCCGAACGCCGAGTTGTACAGCGAGTCGATGCAGGGATGGCTGCCGGTGAAGTCGTAGGTGGCGCGGTCGCCCGCGATGGTGAGCTTGACGTGGATCGGGATCATGCCCTCGCCCTGCGAGGCGTCGCGGTCGATGAAATCCACCGTGCTCCACTCGCCATCGGGCAGGGCGGCGAGGCGCTTGCGCATCGCCCGCTCGACGTAGTCCTGCACGTCGGCGAAGCCCGCCACCACCGTCTCGCGGCCGTACTTGCCGACCAGGCGCAACAGCTCGCGCTCGGCCACCGCCGTCGCCGCCG
Source organism: uncultured Acetobacteraceae bacterium (assembly GCA_964250775.1). Classification (GTDB taxonomy): domain Bacteria; phylum Pseudomonadota; class Alphaproteobacteria; order Acetobacterales; family Acetobacteraceae; genus CAVRQM01. Next base: position 17,383 of record CAXUHK010000043.1, read on the forward strand.
CCTGGGACTGCATGTCGCCGATGATCGAGGCTGGATCACGGGTGTTGGCGGCGATCAGGTTCGCCACGTCGCGGCGGAACCGGCCCGCGTCCCACAGCCGGACCGGCGTGATGCGGATGCCTTCGCGGAACATGTCCGAGGCCGAAACGTCGAACGAGCCGGGCACGCTGCCGCCGACGTCGGACCAGTGGCCGTTCGACTGCGCGTAGGCGATCGGGGCGCCATCGACGAACACCGGGCGGATCAGCCGCACGTCGGGGAAATGCGTGCCGCCCGCGTACACGTCGTTGATCGCGTAGACGTCGCCCGGCCGCATGTCGCCCTTGAAGGCGTCGATCACCGCCTTGCAGGTGTAGTGCAAGGTGCCGACGTGGACCGCGATGTCGGCGTTGCCCTGCGCCACCGAATCGCCGTTCGCGTCGTGCAGCGCGTTGGAGAAGTCACGGTTGTAGATCACGAACGAATAGCAGGTGCGCAGCATCTGCTCCGCCATCTGGTCGACGGTGGTGATGCAGGCGTTCTTCAGCACCTCGAACGTCACCGGATCGAGCGCGAAATCGGCCATGGCTCAGCCCTCCATGCGGATGACGAGGTTGAGGAAGCGGTCGACCTCGGCCTGCGCGCCGGGGGGCACCACCGAGGTGGAGTCCGCCTGCTCGACGATGGCCGGGCCGGCGAAGCGGCTGCCGGCGCGCAGCGTGTCGCGGGCGTAGACCGGCGCGTCGTGCGCTTGCCCGTCGAACCACACGGCGCGGCGCGCGAACGGCTCCGGCACCGCGTCGCCGGGCGGGTAGCTGGCGAACTCGGCCTTCGGCACCGTGCCGACCGCGCGCAGGTTGAGGCGGTAGAAATCCACCGGCGCGTCGTCGCGGCGGAAGTTGTACTCGCTGTCGTGCCGCACATGGAACGCCGCGACCAGCTCGGCGATCGGCGGCACCGGCGAGGCGCTCGGCACCGAGAGCGAGCGCCACTGGCCGCGGTACATCATGTCCACCGTGCGTTCGAGCACGATGCGGTCTGGGGCGACGCCCTCGTGTCGCAACCGCGCCAGCGCCTCGGCTTCCAGCCGCGCGAACTCGGCCTCGATCGCCGCCGGGTCCGCCCGGTCGGCCGGATGCAGGTAGCTCTCGGCGAGGTCGTGCTGCACGTCGACCAAGAGGCAGCCGAGCGCCGAGGTGACGCCGGGGTAGGGCGGCACGATCACCACCGGGATCGCCAGCTCGCGCGCCAGCGCCGCCCCGTGCAGCGGCCCGGCGCCGCCGAACGCCACCAGCGCGAAGTCGCGCGGGTCGTAGCCACGGCTGATCGAGATGAGCCGCACCGCGTCGGCCATGTTGGCGTTGGCGACGCGGATCACCGCCTCCGCCGCCGCGTGCGGCTCGAGCCCGAGCGGGGTCGCCACCCCGTCCCGCACCGCCGTCTCGGCCAGGTCGGCGCGCAGCCGCACGCTGCCGCCGGCCAGGCCCTCGCCGAGCCGGCCCAGCACCACGTTCGCGTCGGTGTTGGTGGGCACCGTGTTGCCGCCGCCGTAGCAGGCCGGGCCGGGGCGCGAGCCGGCCGATTGCGGGCCGTTGTGCAGCGCGCCCGCGTCGTCGATGGTGGCGAGCGAGCCGCCGCCGGCGCCGATGGTCAGCACCTCGATCGAGGGAAAGCGGATCGGGTAGCCGAACTCGATGAACCAGTCTTTAGTCACCCGCGAGCGCCCCTCGGTCGCCAGCGAGACGTCGCAACTGGTGCCGCCCATGTCGAGGCCGATCGAGTTCGGGTAGCCGCACTGCGCCGCGATGTGCCGGCTGGCGATGGCGCCGGCGGCGATGCCGGAGCCGGCCAGGCGGGCCGCGAAGCGCCGCGCCCCGGCGGTGGTCATGACGCCGCCGCCGCTGTGCAGCAGCAGCAGGTCGCTGCCGTAGCCGCCCTCACGCAGCTTCTCGCCGAGCCGCGCGCAGTAGTCGGCGACCACCGGGTTCAGGATGGCGTTGACCACCGTGGTCGAGAACCGTTCGTGCTCGAAGATCTCCGGCAGCGTCTCGGACGAGGTGGCGACCGGCACGCCCGGCAGTTCGTCGGCCAGGATCGCCTTGGCGCGCAGCTCGTTCGCGGGGTTGGTGAAGGCGTTCATGAAGCACACCGCGACCGCCGCCACGCCGCGCTTCTTCAGCACGCGCGCCGCCTCGCGCACCCCCGCCTCGTCGAGCGGCGTCGTGAGCCGGCCGGCGGAATCGATCCGCTCGCGCACGGTAAGCCGGTCGCGGCGCGGGATGTACGGGCGGGCGACGTCCTTGTAGACGTCCCACAAATCCTCCTTGTCGGCGCGGCGGATCTCGATGACGTCGCGGAAGCCCTCGGTGCAGAGCATGGCGGCGCGCGGCAGCCGTCGGGTGATCAGCGCGTTGGTGGCGACCGTGGTGCCGTGCGACAGCAGCGCCACATCCGGCAGTCTGACCTCCGCCGCGTCCAGGCCGGCCATGAAGCCGTCGATCGGGTCGGGCGTGGACGCGACCTTGGCGACGTGGATAGCGCCGCTGCCCTCCTCCATGACGCAGATGTCGGTGAAGGTGCCGCCGATGTCGACCGCGACGCGCAGGCTGCTCATGGGCTTCGGCTCCATTCAGGGGGCGGGTGCAGCGCCTGCGCGCCCATGCCGGCGGCGAGCAGCCGGTCCTCGTGCCCGGCCGGCGCCGACAGCATCAGGCTGGCCGGCATCCCGTGCGCGCCGCTGCCGGCTGGCAGCGCCAGGCTGCACAGATCGAGCATGTTGGCGAACCCCGTGTTGGCGCTGGCGCGGCGGTTGACGTCGAGGAAGTGCTCGACGTCGGCTTCCAGATCGGCGATCGGTGGCGCCACCAGCCGGGCGGTGGGCATCGCCAGCAGCGCGCCGTCGAGCAGCGCCGCCGCGTCACGCCGCAGCCGCGTCCGGGCGGACTGGATCGCCAGCACGTCGGACGCCGCCATGCGCTTGCCGTCGAGGATGCGGCGCAGCACGCGCGGGTCGATCCGCGCCGCCTCCGGGCCGTCCACCAGCGCGCGATGCACCTGGTACGCCTCGGCGGCGCTGAGCGAACCGTGGGCGAGGGTCAGCGCCACCAGCTCGTCCAGCATCGGCAACGCCCGCCGCTCCAGCCGTGCCCCGGCCGCCTGCAGCGCCGCCAGCGTTGCCTCGAACTGCGCCACGATCTCCGGCTCGGCGGCGTCGAACACGACGTTTTCGGGGACCAGCAGCGTCAGCGCGGCGGGGTCGCTCGGCCTCGGCGCGCAGGGCGGCAGATCGCGCATCGCCCGCTCGACCAGGGCGCAGTCCTCGACCGTGCGCGCCAGCGGCCCCACGCTGTCCAGCGTCTCCGACAGCGGGAACACGCCGGCCTTGTCGACCCGGCCCTCGCTGGTCTTGAAGCCGACCACGCCACACAGCGCCGCCGGGATGCGGACCGAGCCGCCGGTGTCGGTGCCGACCGCGACCGGGACCAGCCCGGCCGCGACC
>CAXUHK010000043.1:20870-26755 GCA_964250775.1 uncultured Acetobacteraceae bacterium
TGCCCAGGCAGACCATCCCCGCGGCGGCGAGGTTCGCCGCGACCGGCGCGTCGGCCGCCGCCGGCGCGACGTCGCGGCGAGTGGCCGAGCCGGCGGTGGTGATTTCGCCTTCGAGGTCGACCAGGTCCTTCCAAGCCACTGGCACGCCGTCGAGCGGTCCGAGCGGTCGCCCGGCGGCGTAGCGCGCGGCGCTGGCGGCGGCTTCGCGGCGGGCGCGCTCGGCGGTGAGGCGGATGAACACCGCCTGGTCGGGATGGGCGGCGACGCGCGCCAGCGCCGCCTCGGCCACCGCGCGCGGATCGGCGGCGCCCAGGCGGAACAGGCAGCCGAGCTCGGCTGCGCTGGCGGTCGCGGGGTCGGGAAGCGTCATGCTACTGCACCGTGATCACTGTGGCATCGGCCGGGTCCCAGGTCAGCGCCACCTGCTCCGGCGCCCAGCCCGGCGGGTAGCGGCTGGCGTGGCTCTCGACCGTGACCGGCTGCCCGTCGCCCAGCGCCACCGAGAGCTGCACTGCGGTGCCGATCAGCCGCCGGCCGAGCAGGCGGGCGGGCAGCAGGCTGCCCTCGGCCGGCAGCGCCGCGTCCGCCACGGTCAGCGCCTCGGACGGGATGCTGAGCACGACCCGCGCGCCGCTGGCCGGCGCCGCCCCGGCAAGCCGCCCGCGCAACGGGCCGGATGGCGTCGCGACCGTGGCGATGCCGTCGGCGACCGTCAGCAGCGTGCCGGGCAGGATGGTGTTGCGGCCGATGAAGCGGGCGACGAACTCGGTCTGCGGGCGGGTGTAGAGGTCGTACGGCGCGCTGACCTGCTCGACCGCGCCGCGGTTCATCACCACGATGCGGTCGGACAGCATGAGCGCCTCCGACTGCGCGTGCGTCACGAACACGAAGGTGATGCCGATGTTGCGCTGCAGGAGCTTCAGTTCTTGCTGGACGCTTTTGCGCAGGTTGGCGTCGAGCGCGCCAAGCGGCTCGTCGAGCAGCAGGATGCCTGGCTCCACCACCAAGCCCCGCGCCAGCGCGACCCGCTGCCGCTGGCCGCCGGACAAGCCGAGCGGCTTGCGTTCCAGGATGGGGCCGAGGTCGAGCCGTTCGGCGATGCGGTCCACCTTGGCACGGCGCTCGGCGGCCGCCATGCCCTTGACCCGCAGCCCATACTCGATGTTGCCGCGCACGGTGAGGTGCGGGAACAGCGCGAAGTTCTGGAAGATGGTCGAGGTCGGCCGCCGCTCCGGTGGTAGGCCGCCCACGTTGCGCCCGGCGATCAGGATGTCGCCGGAGCTGATCGCCTCGAACCCCGCGATCATGCGCAGCGTGGTGGTCTTGCCACAGCCGGAGGGGCCCACGAAGGAGACGAACTCCCCCTTCGCCACCTGCAGGTCGAAGCCCGTCACCGCCGGGGTGCCGTTCGGGTAGACCTTGCCCAGTCCCACCAGTTCGAGGTCGTGGCGGGCCATCAGGCGTTCAGGAACTCGTCCCAGCTCTGGATCAGGTGGTCGTACTCGTCCGGCCACTGGTGCCAGTAGGCGACGTGGCTGGCGCGCTCGGCGAGCGAGCCGCCGTCGCGCAGGTCGCCCGGCTTGATGCCGCGCTCGGGGGCGCCCTGCCACGGCTTGCCCTCGTACCAGAACGCGTACTTGGCCGGGTCCATCACGTCCTTGATCTTGGTGGTGGGCGAGTAGTAGCCCTGTTCCGAGACCAGGATGCCGGGCGGGCCGGACAGCCAGTAATCGGCGTAGGCCGTCACCGCGTCGGCGTTCGGCGTGCCGGCGATGCTGGTGACGCCGATCGCCCAGGCGCGGTAGCCTTCCTTCGGCACCGCGTAGGTGCAGTGGTGGCCCTGCGCCTTGACCGCCATCACCGCCGGCTGCCAGGCGTCGCACACCACCATCTCGCCACTGGCGAGCAGGTTCACCAGCTCGCCGAAATCGCCCCAAAGGGCGCGGAACTGGCCCTCCTTCTTCTTCGAGATGAGGAATTTGGTGGCGTCGTCGATCTGCTTGGCGCTGGCGTTGCCGGGGTTCTTCACGTCGGACAGGCCGAGCGTGTTCATCGCCAGGATCGCCTGGCCGAACGCGATCAGCGGGTCGGTGTTGAGCCCCGACTTGCCGCGCCACTTCTTGTCGAAGATCGCGGCCCAGGTGTTCGCCTCCTCGGCGCTCACCACGTCCGGGTTGTAGCCGATGGAATCGTAGTTGTAGACCGTGGGCACCATCCACAGCGCGCTGTGCGCCGCATCCTTCCAGATCTGGCCGGTGATCTGCGCGGCCCCCGGCCATTTCGGGTCGGGCTTGGTGAACACCTCGCGGATGCTCCGCCAGTTCGGCAACGCGGCGGTCGGGATCGCGGTGATCTTGTTGGTCTGCGTCACCGACGGCAGCCGCTCGCCGATCGACTCCCAGCAATCGTAGTCCGACGAGCCGGACAGGATCTTGGTCTGCGCGTCGGGGAAGGTGGCGGCGGTGCCGCTGGTGCCGCCGATCTTCGACTCGGTCTTGAACGCCGCCAGGATGCGGTCCTGCACCGTCACCGACAGGCCGATGGTGCGGAGCTGCTCTGCCCCGAGCGACTTGGCCTGCGCCCAGGCGCGGCGCGAATCCAGCAGGGCCGTGCCGCCGCCCAGCGCCACCGCCGCCGTGGCCGCGCCCGCCTTCAGCAGCGAACGGCGCGGGAACTCATCCGAGGACGGCATGGCACTCTCCCTGTGTTGCATCAGTAACGGCCGACCAGCAGGCCGCCATCGACGGCGATGGTCTGCCCGGTCAGGTAGCGCGCGGCGTCCGAGGCGAGGAACAGCGCCACGTCGGCGATGTCCTCCGGCTCGCCGACCCGGCCCAGCGGGATGAACGAGGCGGCCTGTTCGAGGCCTTCCGGCCCGAGCGAGTGCTCGCGCGACAAGGCCTGCGCGGTGCGGATGTAGCCGGGGGCGATGGCGTTGACCCTTATGCCGGCGCGCGCCAGCTCGACCGCGAGGCCGCGCACCAGCCCGACCACGCCGCTCTTGGCCGCCGAGTAGTGGACGTGCTCGTCCCAGCCGTAGGCCACGCCCATGATCGACGACAGCGCCACGATCGCGCCGCCGCCGCGCGCGCGCATCCCCAGCGCCGCCGCGCGCACCACGCGCAGCACGCCCTTGAGGTCGACGTCGAGCGTGTGGTCCCATCGCGCGTCGGTCATCTCGGCCAACGGCACGCGATGCGCGATGCCGGCGTTGGCGATCACCGCGTCCAGCCGGCCGAACGCCTGTTCAGCCTCGGCCACGCCAGCGTCGACCTGTTCCGTGCTGGTGACGTCGACGGCGCGGAACCGGGCGGTGCCGCCTGCGGCCACGATCGCGTCGGCGACCGCCTGCCCCTCTTCGCTAAGCACGTCCGTCACCATTACCGCGTAGCCGGCGCGAGCGAAGACGTGCGCGGTGGCGCGGCCGATGCCGATGCCGGCGCCCGTCACCAGCGCGGTTTTCATAGCATCACGTCCCCCGAGTTCGGCCCGAGCGTCTGGCCCACGTATAGCGCCGCCGCCGGCGAGGCCAGGAAAGCCACGGTGTCCGCCACCTCCTCCGGCAGCCCGAACCGGCCGAGCGGCAGCTCCGCCAGCTTGGCCGCGCGCCAGGTGGGCGACAGGCTCTTCGACAGTTCGGTGTCGATCGGGCCGGGCGCCACCGCGTTGACCCTAACGCCGCGCCCACTCAGCTCGCGTGCCATGCTCTTGGTCATGCCGATGATGCCGGCCTTCGCCGCCGCGTAGTGCGCCAGCTCGCGGCCGCCGATCTGGCCCAGTTGCGAGGCGGTGTTGACGATCACGCCGTCACGCTGCGCCAGCATCCCCGGCACCGCGCGGCGGCAGCACAGGAAGGTGCCGCGCAGATGCACCGCGACCATGCGGTCGAAATCCTCCAGCGCCAGTTCCTCGAACGGCGCCTGGTGCACGTGGCCCGCAACGTTGACCAGCAGCGTCACCGGACCCGACGCCTCGGCGGCGCGGAACATCGCCTCGACCGCATCGGGGTCGCTGACGTCCGCACCCGTCGCCTGCGCGCGGCAGCCCTGTTCGCGCAGCGCGGCGGCCACGGAATCCGCGCCGGCGACATTGATGTCGGCGGCCAGCACCGAGGCGCCGTCGCGCGCCAGGCGTTGCGCGATGGCGCGGCCGATGCCGCTCGCCGCCCCCGTGACCAAGGCGTTGTGCGCCATCAGGCGATCTCCTCTTGCAGCGCCGCCGTCCGACGGCCACGGCGCACGCTGATGCCCATCAGGATGCCGTACACCGCCAGCAGCGCGAACGAGAATAGGGTCGTCAGCACGCCGAACGCGAAGATGTTGGGATGGATCTCCACCGCGAACGTCCCGTAGATCGCGAGCGGCAAGGTCTGCGCGCTGCCGGCGGTGAACAGCGTGCGCGGGAACTCGTCGTACGACAGCGTGAAGGCGAACAGCATGGCGCTCAGCACGCCGGGGAAGATCAGCGGCAACGTCACCCGCCGGAACGTGCGGCCGGGCGGCACGCCGAGGCTCCACGCCGCCTCCTCGACCGAGCGGTCGAAGCGGTTGAAGACCGCCAGCATCACCAGGAAGGCGAACGGGAAGGCGTAGACCACGTGCGTCACGAACGAGGTCAGCCACCACTCGCGCGGGATGCCGAGCGCGTTGGCGACCAGCGCCACGCCGAGGCCCACCAGCACCCCCGGCACGATCATGCCCAGCACGAACAGGTAGAACACCGCGCCGGAAAAGCGGAACCGGCGGCGGAATGCCTGCGCCGAGAGCACGCCCAGCACCGTGCTCACGACGGTCGTCATGAGCGCCAGCGTCAGCGATCGCAGCAGCGCCGGCCCGAGCGGCAGCGGCGCCACCCGCGACGGCGGCACCAGGCCGAACAGGTGGCGATACCAGTAGGTCGACCATGCGACGATCGGGAATTGCGGCCCGCCCTCGGGGCCGGATTGGAAACTGAGCACGCCCAGGACGCCGAGCGGCGCGTACAGGAACACCAGGAACAATACGGTGAATGCCAGCAGCGGCCAGCGGATCGCGCTGTTCATCTACAGTTCCTGCCGCAGGTCGACGCAGCGCAGCAGCCCGGCCACGACCATCGCCATGATCGCCGTCAGCACCACGCCGACCACCGCCGCGAACGCCCATTTCAGCGAACCCACCTGGGTCACGATGATGTTGCCGAGCAGGTTCACCTTGCGCCCGGACAGCGCCGCCGGTGTCGCGAACTCGCCCAGCACCATCACCGAGACGAAGATGCTGCCCACCACCACGCCCGGCAGCGAGAGCGGGAACACCACTGTGCGCAGGATGCGCCACCAGCCGGCGCCGAGGTCGCGCGCCGCCTCGATCAGGCTGGGATCGATGCGCGACAGCATGAAGGCGACCGGCCCCACCATGAACACCACGTAGATCTGCGTCATGCCGATCACCACGCTAAGCTCGGTGAACAGCAACTGTTGCAGCGGATGCTGGATCAGGCCCAGCTTCAGCAACAGGATGTTGACCGCGCCCTCGGTGCCCAGCATCGGCCGCCAAGCGACGACGCGGATCAGGAACGAGGTCCAGAACGGCACCACGCAGGCGACCAGCAGCATGGTCTGGATGGTCTTGTTGCGCACGAACAGGCCGATGTAGAGCGCCACCGGGTAGCCGACCAGCAGCGTCAGTGCCAGCACGACCAGCCAAATCCGCAGCGTGGTCCACAGCGCTTGCAGGTAGGTGGCGCTGCTGAAGAAGAACACCCAGCTCCGCGTGGTGAGCTCCGGCGTGATGGTGAAGGTCTTCTGCGTCCAGAACGAGACGTAGACCATCATCAGGATCGGCACGACCAGGAACAGCGCCATCCAGGCCGCCCCCGGCGCGAGCAGCAGCGCGGTGCCGAGCCCGCGC
>CAXUHK010000044.1:0-3693 GCA_964250775.1 uncultured Acetobacteraceae bacterium
CCCGCAGCGGCGGCTCGCGCCCGCCCCAGACCAGTTGCAGCGTCTGCGCCACGAACTCGATCTCCCGGATGCCGCCCTGGCCCAGCTTGACGTCGTGGCCGCACAGCCGCGCCACCTTGTCGCCATCGGCCAGGGCGGTGCGCTTGTGCTCGTCGATGCGTCGCTTCATCGCGTGCAGGTCGGCCAAGGCCGCGAAATCGAGCCCGCGCCGCCACACGAACGGCCGGATCGCGGCGAGGAACGCCTCGCCTGCCGCGAGGTCGCCGGCGATCGGGCGCGCCTTCAGCATCGCGGCGCGCTCCCAGTTCTGCGCCATGCCCTCGTAATAGGCGAGCGCCGCCGGCAGGGCGACGCAAAGCGGGGTCGCCGCCGGGTCGGGGCGCAGCCGCAGGTCGGTGCGGAACACGAAGCCGTCGGCGTCACGCCGCTCGATTAGCGCCACAAGGTCGCGGGCGATCCGTATAAAGGGATTGGTGGAGGAATCGCCCCTGGTGACGGCTGTCTCCGGGTCATGGAGCAGCACGAGGTCGATATCGCTCGAGTAGTTCAGCTCGCACGCGCCGAGTTTGCCCATCGCCAGCACGATCAGCCCGCTGCCCCGGCCGGGATCGCGGGTATCGGGCAACGCGAGGTGACCGGCCGCCTGGGCCGCCAGCAACAGGTGGTCGGTGGCCAGCCGCAGCGCCGCCTGCGCCAGTTCGGAAAGCGCCATGGTCACTGCCGCCAGCCGCCAGAGGCCGCCGATGTCGGCCAGCGCCACCGCCAGCGCCACGACCCGCTTGGCTTGGCGCAGGGCGGCGGCGATGCGGTTGCGCGGCAGTGTCGGCGACGTGGCCGCCAGTTGCCGCAGCGCCCGCGCCGCCACAGCCGCCGGCCCCTCGGCCGCGATGGCGAGCAGCGCCGCCGCTTCCCGCAACGCCAGGTCGGCCAGGTACGGGCTGTTGCCGCCCAGCGCCCGCAGCATGGCGCGACCGGCGGGTTCGGCCGCCAGCGTCGCCGCTGCCGCGTCAATGTCGGCGAAGCGCTCCAGCAGCCGTTGCGCGGCGTCCCGGTCGGCGGGCTCCGGCCAGGTCGCGCGCTGCATGGCGGGATCGAGCATGGGACGGGACGCTGCGCGTGACACCGCTCGCCGGTCAAGCGGCCCGCGGCTCGGGGCGGCTGCTGCGTCGGCTGGCGCAGGCGGCGCTGGCGGCCCTGCTGCTGCTGCTCTTGGCGGCGGCGATCCTGTCGTGGCGGCTGGCGCAGGGTCCGCTCGACGTGCCGTGGCTGGCGCGGCGCATCGAGCGGGCCGCAGCCGCCAACGGCGACACGGTGCGGATCGGCGGCGCGTCGGTGGCTTGGGGTGGGTTCCACGACGGCGCCGGCCAGCCAGTGCTGCTGCGCCTCACCGACGTCCAGGCGAGCGGGACCGTGTCGGCCCGCATGGCGCAAGCCCAGCTCTCCTTCCCGCTTGCCAGCCTGTTCGCTGGCCAGCTCACTCCCGATGCCGTCACCCTCGCCGGCCTGCGGCTGACGGTTCGGCTGGAGGCCGACGGCCGCCGCGCCGGAACCAGCTCGACGGCTCCAGCGCGCCCGGGTGACTTCGATCCCGCCGCCGTCCTGCGCGTCCTGGTACGCCCTGCGGCCGGCGACGCCACGCTGCCGGCGCAGCTCGCGGCGCTACGGCACGTCCACGTCCACGACGCGCAACTGCTCCTGGATGACCGCCGGCTCGGCGTCGCGGCCACCCTGTCGGCCATCGCGGTTGACCTGGACCGCGATCCGCGGGGCGGCGTCACCGGCCGGCTCGGCCTGCTGGCGCGCGCCGGCGACCAATCGGCCAGGCTGGACGCGACCGCCCGCCTGCGCGACGATGGCGGCGCCAGCGAGGTCCAGGCGACGGCCTCGGCGATCAATCCCGCCGCCCTGGCCCGCTTGTCGGCGATGCTGGCGCCGGGCGCGGCGCTCGATGCGCCGGTGACGCTCACCGGCCGCGCCGAGCTGGGGGCGGACCTAGCGCCAAGCCGGTTCCACGCCGACATCGCGGTCGGCGCCGGGACCATCCACGCCGGCCACGGCACCGCCCCGCTGGCCAGCGCCGCCGCGACGCTCGACGGTACGCCACAGGCCGTCGCCGCGACGGGGCGGCTCACGACCGCCGCCCGATCCGACGCGCCGAGCGATTGCGATTTTCGTGTCGAGGCGACGAGGAACGCCGGCGGCGTCGACGCCAAGGCCAGCCTGGTCGTCGACCGGATCGACGTCGCCGACTTGGGCGCGGAATGGCCGGCGGGCCTGGGCGGCCCCGGCACGCGACCGTGGATCACCGAGAACATCACATCCGGCACGATGCGCGACGGTCGCCTGAGCCTGACGTTGCACGCGCCGGCCGACCTCTCCGACGTGACGCTCACGGCGATCGACGGCGCCCTGGACGGCCACGACCTGACGGTGTCATGGCTCCGGCCAGTGCCGCCGGTCGAGCATCTTGAAGGGCGGCTCACAGTCACCACCCCGGACGTGATCGACATCGCGACCGAAGGTGGCGTCCAGGCCGGCGGCACGGCAGGCGGCGTGCGGCTCGGGCGCGGTCATGTCCGCATCACCGGCCTCACCGTACGCGACCAGCTCGCCACCATCGACGCCGACCTCGTGGGGCCGCTGGCCGACCTGCTGCGCACGCTGCGCCATCCCCGGCTCAAGCTGCTGGACCGACAGAAGATCACGCTGCGCGACCCCGCAGGGACGCTGACCGGCCACCTGACCGTCGCGCATTTGCCGCTCGAGGCGAAGGTGTCGCTGGACGACCTCGCGATCGGCGCCCGCGCCCACATGACCGGGGTGCACCTGGGCGGCGTGATCGCGGGGCGCGACGTGGACCGCGGCGCGCTCGACGTCACCGCCAGCAATGACGGCCTCTCGATCTCCGGCACGGCACAGCTCGCGCACATCCCGACGCAGGCGCGGGTCGACCTGGATTTCCGCGCCGGCCCGCCGTCGCAGGTGACGCAGCGCGCCCATGTCACGGCCACCGTCACCGAACGCCAACTCGCCTCGCTCGGCCTGCCGACGCAGGGGCTCCTGGCCGGCGACAGCGGTGTCACCGTGGACGCGCGGGCGCAACGCGGCGGGCGGACCGACATCGTGGCCGACGCCGACTTCGGCGCCGCCACGATCACCGGCTCGCATTTCGGCTATGCCAAGCCGGCCGGCGCCCCGGCACGGGGGCATGTCGCGATCCGGCTCGACCATGACGCGCCGGTGTCGGTGTCGGAGGTGCGGCTACTCGGGCGCGACATCGACATCCAAGGCGCCGCCGACTTCGCCGCGGGCCGGCCGGACGTGCTGCGACTCGACCGGGTGCGGCTCGGCCTCACCGACCTGCACGGCAGCGTGCGGCTGCCGCGCGACGCGCGGCGCGGCTACGACGTCAGGCTGTCCGGACCCAGCCTCGACCTGTCGGGCTTGGTGAACGCGTCCGGGCAGGCTCCCAAGGCAAGCATGGCCGACGGCAAGCCGTTGGCACTCGACCTGCGGTTCGGCCGCGTGCTGTTCGGCCCCGGCCACAGCATCGAGCGCCTCGCCGCGACCGCGGAGCGCCGGGATGGCACCCTGCTCCGCGCCAGCGTCTCGGGCGGCGTCGGAAGCGGCCAGTTCCAGGCGGTCGTGCAGCCACCCCCCCGCCGCCCCCCGCGGACCCGGGACCCCCACCAA
>CAXUHK010000044.1:3703-25277 GCA_964250775.1 uncultured Acetobacteraceae bacterium
CCGCGAACGATTTCGGCAGCGTGCTGCACGATGCCGGCGCGTGGGACGGCTTGCGCGGCGGCCGGCTGCGCGTCGAAGGCGCCTGGGACGATGCCTCGCCCGACCCACGGCTCGTCGGGCGCGGCGTGCTGGAGGGCTTCCGCGTGCTGGACGCGCCGGTGATCGGCCGCATCCTCAAGGCGGCGACGCTATACGGGCTGATCGACCTGCTGCGCGGCCCCGGCTTGGGTTTCACTCGCTTGGAGGCGCCGTTCCGCTACGCCGACGGGATGCTGGAACTGCACGATGCCGGGGTGTTCAGCCCCAGCCTCGGCGCCACCGCGCACGGCCAGCTTGACCTTGGCGCGCGGCGCGGCGATCTCGCCGGCACCGTCGTGCCGGCCTACTTCTTCAACGCGCTGCCAGGCCGGCTGCCCTTGGTGGGCCACCTGTTCAGCCCCGAGCGCAACGGCGGGGTGTTCGCCGCCACCTATATGATACGCGGCGCGCTGGCCGACCCGGCCATCACGGTCAACCCGGCGGCGGCGCTGGCCCCCGGCATCGTGCGCCGCCTGCTCGGCTTGTCCACGGCCGCGAAGCCGTAGGCGCCGGGCCGGTTCGGACGGCCCAGCCTCGCATCAGACGGCGGCCGAGTTACACGACAGAGAGGCGCACCGGCACGTTGTTGCGGGTGGCGTTGGAATACGGGCAGACCTGGTGCGCCTTCTCGACCAGCTTCTCGGCCTCGTCGCGCGGCACGCCAGGAAGCGACACCGCGAGCGCCACGTCGATGCCGAAGCCGCCCTCCGAGCGCGGCCCCATGCCGACCGTGGCGGTCACGGTGGCGTCGTTCGGCACCTTGGGGCTATTGCCCTGCGAAGCCACGAACTTCATGGCGCCCAGGAAGCAGGCCGAGTAGCCGGCCGCGAACAACTGCTCCGGGTTGTTGCCGGGTCCGCCGCCGCCGCCAAGCTCCTTCGGAGTCGACAGCGTCACGTCGAGCGCGCCGTCCTTGGTGGTGGCGTGGCCGTCGCGGCCGCCTGTGGCAGTCGCTTCGGTGGTGTATTTGACGTCGACCGACATGTCGGTGTCCTCCAAGGGTTGCGCCGCTGCTTAGCTTTCCGGCGGCACCGCGGCAATCGGGATTTGGCGCGTGTCCGACGCGGACGAGTCCTCGCCGTTGCGCGACGGCGCTGGGGCGTTGTTCCCCGACGGCTGCTCGCCGAAGCCCGGCAGGCCGTCCATGTCGTCGCCATCCGCGGGATCGCCGGGCCCGGTGTCGTGCATGGAAGGTCTGCGCTGCTGGTTCTGGCCGCCTTGACCCCCATTTTGGCCATTGTATTGGCCCGACTGGCCATTGGGGTTGCCGCCCGGCTGCTGTTGCTGCGCCTGCGCCATGGCGTTCAGGATTCGGAAGTAATGTTCGGCGTGCTGGAAGTAGCTCTCCGCCATCACCCGGTCGCCGCTGCTGGTCGCGTCGCGGCCGAGCTGCAGATATTTCTCGAACAACTGCTGTGCGGTGCCGCGCACCCGCAGGTCCGGCCCGTTGCTGTCGAACACGTGGTTGCGATTGAGCGGGATGCCCCCGCTATGGTGGCGTATCTGGCCGCCACCACCGCCTCCGCCACCGCCACGATTGTTCCGGCCGCGCATCCGCTTCATGTTCATGCGTGTACTATGACGCTTTCCTGTTCGCGTTCCGCCGACATCCAAGCCGTGGCAAGATGTCGGCCCTCGGATCGCAGCGCCCGGCTGTGCGGGCCATCCCGTTGCCAAGCAGTTCCGTTGTTGAACATCCGCGAGGCGTCCAACCTGCGCCGTTCCGGGATGCCGGAGCGGCGTCAGCGAGGATCGTCGATACCGGCGATCGCGCCAACTCGGCCACGCGGCGTGAAACTAGGGCCACGCGGCCCTCATGCCAAATGTTTTTTTTCGCCAGGCATTTGCATTGCCAATGCCCGCACGATGCCGCCCAGATCGCGCTCGTGGTCGACCGTGGCCAGCCCCGCGGCCGCTGCCAGCGCCGTGACCGCCGGCGCCTGTCCCTGCCCCAGTTCCAGTACCACGACCGCCGCCGGCGCCAACAGGCGCGGCAAGTCGCCCAGGATGACGCGATAGGCGGCAAGCCCGTCGGCGCCGCCGTCGAGTGCCCGTCGTGGTTCGTGCGACGCCACCTCCGGCATCAGCGCGTCGATCGCGCCGGTCTCGATGTAGGGCGGATTGGCGAGCACGAGGTCGAACCGCGCCGCCACCGCCCGCGCCCAGTCGCCGCACAGGAACGCCGCGCGCGGCGCGAGCCGGTTGGCCACGGCGTTGCGCGCCGCCAACGCGCAGGCGGCGGCCGACAGGTCGATGCCCAAGCCGAACGCCTCGGGAAACTCGGCGAGCGCCGCCAGCAGCAGCGCGCCGGTGCCGGTGCCGAGGTCGAGCACTCGGCGCACACCGGCACGGTCCGGCCGCGCCCGCAGCGCCGCGCGCAGCACCGCCTCGCTGTCGGCGCGCGGGATCAGCGTGTCGCGCGACACCGCCACGTCGAGGGTCCAGAACCCCTGCCGCCCCAGGATCAGCGCCATCGGCTCGCGGACGCGGCGGCGCTCCAGCAGCGGCCAGAAGGCGTCGGGCGCCGGCGCGTCACGGTCGGGGATGGCGCGGTCCGGCAATCCCAGCGCCCGCACCATGAGCAGCCGCGCCTCGCGCGCCGCCGCCTCGATCCCGGCCTCGCCCAGTGTCGCCGTCGCCTGGCGCAGGGCCGTGCCGACCCTCACTCCTCGGCGGCGAGGCGGGCGGCCTGGTCCTCGGCGGTCAGCTTGTCGACGAACTCGTCCAGCTCGCCTTGCATGACGCGGTCGATCTTATACAGCGTCAGGTTGATGCGGTGGTCGGACACCCTGCCCTGCGGGAAGTTGTAGGTGCGGATGCGCTCGCTGCGGTCGCCGGTGCCGACCTGCGAGCGGCGGTCGGCCGAACGGGTCGCGTGCAGGTCGGCGCGCTGCTGCTCGTACATGCGGGCACGCAGGATCTTCATCGCCTTGGCGCGGTTCTTGATCTGGCTGCGCTCTTCCTGCATCGCGACCACGATGCCGGTGGGCACATGCGTGATGCGCACGGCGCTCTCGGTCTTGTTGACGTGCTGGCCGCCCGCGCCCTGCGCCCGGTAGACGTCGATGCGAAGGTCGGCCTCGTCGACCTGCACGTCGACTTCCTCGGCCTCCGGCAGCACGGCCACGGTCACGGTCGAGGTGTGGATGCGGCCCTGGCTCTCGGTCGCGGGCACGCGCTGCACGCGATGCACGCCGGACTCGTACTTCATGCGGGCGAACACGTTACGGCCGTTGATTTCGGCCATGGCACCCTTGATGCCGCCCTGGCCGGTCTCGTCGTACTCGGCGACCTCGAAGCGCCAGCCGTGCGAGGCCGCGAACTTCTGGTACATCTCGAACAACTCGGCGGCGAACAGCCCCGCCTCGTCACCGCCGGCGGCCGGCCTGATTTCCAGGATGGCGCTGCGCGCGTCCGCCTCGTCGCGCGGCAGCAGCGCCACGCGCAGCGCCTGCTGCAACTCGGGGATGCGGTGCTTGAGGTCGTGCAGCTCGGTCTCGGCCAACTCGCGCATGTCGGGGTCGGCCAGCATCGCCTCGGCGTCGCCGGCTTCGCGCTCGGCGGCGCGCAGCTCGTCCACCCGCGCCACCACCGGCTCGATCTCGGCCAGCTCGCGCGAGGCGCGCACGAACGCCTCGCCGCTGGCGCCCTCGCTCAGCAACGCGCGCAGCTCCTCGGCGCGGGCGGTGATGCGGTCGAGTTTCAGCGAAAAGCTCATAGCAGGCGCGCGGGCAGCTCCGCCAACGCCACCTCGGCCTGCTGGCCGCTGGCGAGGTCCTTGAGTTGCACGACGCCGCGCGCCGCCTCGTCCTCGCCCACGATGACCGCGGCGCGGGCGTCGATGCGGTTGGCGCGCTCCATGCGGCGCTTCAGGTTGCCGCGATAGCCGATCTCGGCGCGGATGCCGGCGCGGCGCAGCAGTCGCAGCGCGTCCAGCGCCGCCGCCTCCGCCGCCTCACCCCCGGCAAGCCCCGCGCCCGGGCGCGACGCCGGCGGCGGGGCCGCCAGCAGCATCGCCAACCGTTCGATGCCGGCGGCCCAACCGACGGCCGGGGTCGGCGGACCGCCCATCTCGGCCACCAGCCCGTCATAGCGCCCACCGGCCATCACGGTGCCCTGCGCGCCCAGCGCCGTGGTCACGAACTCGAAGGCGGTGTGGTTGTAGTAGTCGAGACCGCGCACGATGCGCGGGTTCTCGCGGAACGGCACGCCAAACCGCGCCAGGAAGGACTGCACCCGTTCGTAATGCCCGGCGGCATCGGGCGTGAGATGGGCAGCGATGGTCGGCGCCTCCGCCACCAGCTCGCGGTCGCCTTGATCCTTGCTGTCGAGGATGCGCAGCGGGTTGCGCTCCAACCGCGTCAGGCTGTCCTCGCTCAGCCCCGCCCGGCGTTCGGTGAAATATACCACCAAAGCAGCGCGATAGGCGTCGCGGCTCGCACGGTCGCCCAGCGTGTTGAGCTCCAGCACGGTCTCGCCGGCGATGCCGAGCGCCGCCAGGATGTCCCAGCCGCAGGCGATCGCCTCGGCGTCGGCCAGCGGCTCGGCCGGGCCGATCAGCTCGCAGCCGATCTGGTGGAACTGGCGGTAGCGCCCCTTCTGCGGCCGCTCGTAGCGGAACATCGGCCCGGCGTAGAACGCCCGCTGCGGCAGCGACTGGGTGAGGCCTCCCGTGACCAGCGCGCGGCAGATGCCGGCGGTGTTCTCCGGGCGCAGCGTCAGGCTGTCGCCGCCGCGGTCCTCGAAGCTGTACATCTCCTTCGTCACCACGTCCGAGGTCTCGCCCAGGGTGCGGGCGAACACCCTGGTGTCCTCGAAGATCGGCGTGGACCACTCGTCAAAGCCGTAGGTGGCGGCGACGCGGCGGGCGGTGTCGACGACATGGGCGTGCCGGCGCTGGTCGTCGCCGATCAGGTCGCGGGTGCCACGGACGGGCTGGAGCGGAGTCAACCCCTACTCGGCCGCGAGCCTGGCCGCCGCCGCGTCGGCCTGGATCGCCGCCACCTTGCGCTCCACCAGCTCGACGATGTGTTCGACCATGCCGTCGCCCTGAGTGGTGTGGTCGGTCTTGCCGGCCGCGTAGACCATGTGGCGGCCGCCGCCGCCGCCGGTGACGCCGATGTCGGTCATCAGCGCCTCGCCCGGCCCGTTCACCACGCAGCCGATGATCGACAGCGTGAGCGGCGTCTGGATGTGCGCCAGCCGCTCCTCCAGCGTCTGCACCGTCTCGATCACGTTGAAGCCCTGCCGGGCGCAGGACGGGCAGGAGACGATCTTGACGCCGCGGTGGCGGATGCCGAGCGACTTCAGGATGTCCCAGCCGACCAGCACCTCCTCCTCCGGCTCGGCGGAGAGCGAGACGCGCAGGGTGTCGCCGATGCCGGCCCAGAGCAGGTTGCCCAGCCCGATCGAGCTCTTGACCGTGCCGGCGCGGCGGCTGCCGGCCTCGGTGATGCCGATGTGCAGCGGGTGGTCGCACTGCTCCGCTAGTTGCGTGTAGGCGGCCACCGCCATGAACACGTCGCTCGCCTTGACGCTGATCTTGAACTCGTGGAAGTCGTGGTCCTGCAATATCTTGGCGTGTTCCAGGGCGCTCTCGACCAGCGCCTCGGGGTTCGGCTCGCCGTACTTCTCCAACAGGTGCCGCTCTAGTGAGCCGGCGTTGACGCCGATCCGCATCGAGCAGTTGTGGTCGCGCGCCGCCTGCACCACTTCGCGCACCCGCTCGGCGCTGCCGATGTTGCCGGGGTTGATGCGCAGGCACGCCGCCCCGGCGCGCGCCGCCTCGATGGCGCGGCGGTAGTGGAAGTGGATGTCGGCCACAACCGGCACCTCGACCTGGCGCACGATCTGGGCCAAGGCGGCGGTGCTCTCCTCGTCGGGGCAGGAGACGCGCACGATGTCGACCCCGGCGCGCTCGGCGCGCTGGATCTGCGCCACCGTCGCGGCGACGTCGGTGGTCAGCGTGTTGGTCATGGTCTGCACCGTGACCGGGGCGCCGCCGCCGACCGGCACCCGCCCGACATGGATCTGCCGCGACACGCGGCGCGCGATGTCCTGGTATGGTCGGTAGCTGCTCATGGCAAGGCTCCGTGGGTCACGGGTTGCGTCGCGGCGACGCGGCCGGCCTTCAGCGCGTCCGGGTCGAGCGGCAAGTCGCGCAGCACGCGCCCCTCGACGCCGAACGGCGGCGCCGGCACGCCATCGACCAGCACCTCGGTGCCCGACACGTTGCCGTCGGTCAAGAGCAGCGGCGCCGGGTGCGGCGGCACCGGCCAGGTCTCGCCGGGCTTCAGGGTACGGTTCAGCAGCACCTGGCCGGTGCGTTTGTCGCGCACATGCAGCCAGGCGGCCGCCTTGGCCCGCAGCACCAGACGCGGGCCGTCGCGGGAGGCCGGCGGCGGCACTTCGGCAACGCGCACCGGCGCCGGTGGGATGGCGACCGGCGGCGCGACCGGGGACGGCGCGGCCACGATCGGCTTCGGCGGCGGCTGGTCGATCAGCGGCGCCAGGCGATCCGGCACCTGCTGCACTACGTCGCTGGCCGGCGGCTCGCCGCTCATCCGATACCAGCCGGCATAGGCCACGACCGCCAGCATGGTGCCGACCGCGACCACCGCCAGCGCGGGGACGCCACGCTCGGGCGCCGGCACCGGAAAATCGAGTTCCGGCTTGAACGCGTCGGCCCCGATCTCGGCGCGGAACCGGCGCGACACCGCGCTCGCGTCCAATCCCAACGCTCGCGCGTAGCTGCGCACGAAACCGGCCGCGATGGCGTGGCCCGGCAGGTCGCCCGCGCGCCCTTCCTCCAACGCCAGCAGGTAGGCTTCGCGGATGCGCAAGTGCGCCGCGACCGCAGCCAGCGCCCAGCCCAGCCGCTCGCGCGCCGCGCGCAGCTCGGCGCCCGCCCGTGTCGCCCCGCCAAAGTCGCCGCCATGGGACATCGTGAACGGGCTCTCGACCAGGTGCAGCTCGATGTTGCGGAGCACGGTCATAGGCGCAGGCTTCTATGCCCTGCCACGCCAAAAGCCAACGCCCGCCCGTGCAAGTCGATCACATCACGTAACGTTTTCGCCTGCAAGGCTAATCCGGCAACCCATGCTCGCGCGCCCAGGCCTCGATCGGCTCGCGCAGGCTGGCCTCGCCGTCGGCGTTGCGGCGGATCGAGGCCAGCACCGGGCGGAACGCCATAATGTCGATCTCGGCCAGGAACGCCTTCAGCGGCAGCACCGCGGTTGCCGGCATCGACAGACTGGTGTAGCCCAGCGCCGTCAGCGCCAGCGCCTCCAGCGGGCGCGAGGCGATCTCGCCGCACACCGACACCGGCAGCCCGGCCGCGTCGCCCCGCACCCGCACCTGCTCCAGCAGGTCGAGCACCGGCGGGCTCAGCGCGTCGTAGCGCCCGGCCAGGCTCGGCGTGCCGCGGTCGGCGGCGAACAGAAACTGCATCAAGTCGTTGCTGCCGACCGAGAGGAAATCGACCTCGCGCAGCAGCGCCGGCAACTGCCACAGCAGCGACGGCACTTCCTGCATCGCGCCGGCGCGCAGCCGCTCGGGCGGGCGCTCGACCCGCGCCGCCTCGGCTAGCAGCAGCGCCCGCGCCTGCCGGAACTCGGCCACCGTCGCCACCATCGGGAACATCACCGAGAGCGGCCGCCCCGCCGCCGCCAGCAGCATCGCGCGCAACTGCTTGCGCAGCAGCGCCGGGCGGTCCAGCCCGATGCGCAGCGAGCGCCAGCCCATCGCCGGGTTCTCCTCGACCGATTGGGTGGCGCCCGGCAGCATCTTGTCGCCGCCGAGGTCGAGGGTGCGGAACAGCACCGGGCGGCCGGCGGCGGCGTCCAGCACCCTGGCGTAGATCGCCGCCTGCTCGGCGCCGTCGACCACGGCTCCGCGCGCCATCATCGCGATCTCGGTGCGGAACAGCCCGATCCCCTCGGCGCCGGTCAGGTCGAGCTGCTCCAGCTCCAGCGGCAGGCCGACGTTGAGCATCAGCTCGATCCGCGCGCCGTCGCGGGTCGCGGCGGGACGCTGGCGCAGCGCCGCCCAGCCGGCCTGGCGCTCCGCCCGCACGGCCACGGCGCGTCCGTACGCCTGCAGCACCCGCTCCTCCGGCCGCAGCACGAGCTGGCCGTCGTCGGCGTCGACCACCGCCTGGTCGCCGTCCTCGGCGGCCTCCAGCACGCCGCGCACGCCGCCGAGCATCGGCAGCCCCAGCGCCCGGGCCAGGATCGCCGCGTGGCCGGTGCCGGTGCCCTCCTCGACCACCAGCCCGGCGATGCCGCGGGCGTGCCAGTCTAGCAGCTCGGCCGGACCGAGCCGGCGCGCGATCAGGATGCCGCCCGCCGCCGTCGGCACAGGCGCCGCGCCGTCCAGCGCCGCCAGGATGCGTTCGGCCAAATCCTCCAGGTCGGCCAAGCGCTCGCGCAGGTACGGATCGGTGATGCGCCGCATCCGGTCGCGCAATTCGCCCGCGACGCGGTGCACCGCCGCCTCGGCGGACAGGCCGCCACGGATCACCTCGCCGACCCGCTTCAGCCAGCCGGCATCGGCGGCGACCATGCGGTAGGCCTCCAGGATCTCGCGCGGCGCGTCGCCGTCGGGCAGGCGGGCCGAGATCAGCTCGTCGATGCCGCGCTGCATGGCGTCGAGCGCCTGGGTCAGCTTGGCCAGCTCGGCCGCCGGATCCTCGGCCAGCAGCTCGCGTGGCGCCGCCCGGGCGCCCAGCCGCAGCACCGGCCCAATCGCGACACCCGGCACCAGGGGCGCCGCGGCGAACCGGCGCGGCACGCTGGCGGCAAGGCTGTCGGAGGCGCCCTCGGTCGCCCCGGCGGCGGCCAGCACCTCGGCCAGCAGCATCGCCACCGTCTCGAGCAACTCGCCCTCGTCGGCGTCGTAGCGGCGCGGCTGCCGGTTCTGCACCGCGAGCACCCCGGTCACGTGCCCGGCGCGGCGCACCGGCACCGCCAGCATCGAGGCGTAGGTGTCCTCGCCGGTCTCCGGCCGGTAGGCGAAGCCCGGATGGTTCTGCGCGTCAGGTAGGTTGAGCGGCAGCGCGGTCGCCGCGACCAGGCCCACGATGCCCTCGCCCACGCGCAGCTTGGTGCGGCCGACCGCCACGGCGCGCAGGCCCTCGGTCGCGACCAGCTCCAGCATGTCGCCCGGGCGCATGGCGTAGATCGAGCACACCTCGCTCACCAGCTCGGCGGCGACCAGGCGAACCAGCGCCGGCAGCGGGTTGGCCTCGCTCGCCATCAGCTCCCGCAGCCGGGCCAGCAGCCGGCGCGGGACGGTCGACATCAGTCGACGAGAGCCTGCGCGCGCGCCGCCAGCGCCGCCAGCGCCTGCCCGACCAGTTCGGCGATGATCTCGGCCACCGGCTGCACCGAACTCACCATGCCGACCGACTGGCCGGCCATGACGCTGCCCTCGTCGACGTCGCCGTCGACCACCGCGCGGCGCAGCGCGCCGGCCCAGAAGTGCTCGATGCCGAGCTGGGCCGCCTCGCGCGTCAGCTCGCCGGCGTTGAAGCGGCGGATGGTCTCGGCCTGGTGCTCGACGAAATGGCGGCTGCCGGCGTTAGCCAGGCCGCGCACCGGGATCACCGGGAAACGCGCGTCCAACTGCGTGCTGGGCAGCGCGTCGCGGGCGGCGGCGCGCACGAATGCCGCCTTGAACCGCTCGTGCGCCACGCTCTCGGCGCTGGCGGCGAAGCGGGTGCCGAGCTGCGCCCCGGACGCGCCCAGCTCCAGGAACGACAAGATCGCCTCGCCGCGCCCCAGCCCGCCGGCCACGAACACCGGCACCTCGCGCAGATGCGGTAGGATCTCCTGCGCCAGCACGGTGAGGCTGACCGCGCCGATATGGCCGCCGGCCTCGCTGCCCTCGATCACCAGCGCGTCGGCGCCTGAACGCACCAGGCGCTTCGCCAACGCCAAGGCCGGCGCGAAACATACGAGCTTCGCGGCGTCCTTGACCGCGCGCACCGCCGCTCCGGGAGGCAGCCCGCCGGCGAGGACGACGTGGGTGACGCCGCTGGCGACGCAGACCCGCACCAGATCGTCGAGCTGCGGGTGCATGGTGATGAGGTTGACGCCGAACGGGCGCGTCGTCAGCGCCTGGGTGGCGGCGATTTCCGTCTCCAGCAGCGCCGGCCCTATCGAGCCGCAGGCAATCACGCCGAAGCCGCCGGCGTTGGAGATCGCCGCGACCAGGTGCCGCTCGCTGACCCAGCTCATCGCGCCGCCCATGATGGCGACCTCAGTGCCCAGGAACGCCCGGCCGCGCGCCCACAGCCAGTCGAGCCGCGCCCGCGGATCGGGCGGCATCACGTCAGCCGGCATCGAGGCCATAGGCGCTGTGCAGCGCGCGGACCGCCAGCTCGGTGTACTCGGCGCCGATCAGCACGCTGACCTTGATCTCGCTGGTCGAGATCACCTGGATGTTGATGCCCTTGTCGGCCAGCGCCTGGAACATGGTGCCGGCGACGCCGGCGTGGCTGCGCATCCCCACCCCCACGACGCTGATCTTGGCCACGTCGGGGTCGTGGATCAGGCCGGAATAGCCGATCTGCTGGCGCGCCGCCTCCAGTGTCGCGCGGGCGCGCGGCAGGTCGGCGCGGCTCACCGTGAAGGTCATGTCGGTGAGCCCGCTGGCGGAGACGTTCTGCACGATCATGTCGACGTTGACGCCGGCCTGCGACAGCGGGAAGAAGATCGCCGCCGCGATGCCGGGGCGGTCGGGCACGTGCTGCACCGTGACCTTCGCCTCGTCGCGCGAATAGGCGATCCCCGACACGATTTTCTTCTCCACGATCTCGTCCTCGTCCACCACCAGCGTTCCGGGCAGGTTCTCGCCGGTCTCTTCGCCGAAGCTCGACAGCACCTGCAGCCTCACCCGCTCCTTCATCGCCAATTCGACGCTGCGGGTCTGCAGCACCTTGGCGCCGACGGAAGCCAGCTCCAGCATCTCCTCGTAGGCGATCTTATCGAGCTTGCGCGCGCGAGGCACAATGCGCGGGTCGGTCGTGTAGACGCCGTCGACGTCGGTATAGATGTCGCAACGATCGCAGCGCAACGCCGCCGCCAGCGCCACCGCCGAGGTGTCGGAGCCGCCGCGCCCCAGCGTTGTCACCCGGTTGTCGGGGCCTACGCCCTGGAAGCCCGCCACCACCGGCACCTGCGGCATCCGCATCCGGCGGACCAGTTCGGCGCCCAGGATGGCGTCGATGCGCGCCTTGCCGTGTGCGCCGTCGGTGCGCAGCGGGATCTGCCAGCCCTGCCAGGAGCGCGCGTCCACGCCCATCTCCTGCAACGCGATGGCGACGAGGCCCGCCGTCACCTGTTCGCCGGTCGCCACCACCGCGTCGTACTCGCGAGCGTCGTGCAGCGGCGACAGCGCCTGGCACCACCCGACCAGTTGGTTGGTGACGCCGGCCATGGCCGACACCACGACCGCGACCTCGTTGCCGGCGTCGACCTCGCGCTTGACCCGGCGGGCGACGTTGCGGATGCGTTCGAGATCGGCGACGGAGGTGCCGCCGAACTTCATGACGATGCGGGCCATAGGGGTTCCGGGAGTGCGGCGGTGGCACACATACTGGCGATGCGGAAGGCGGGCAACATGCGGGCGACCCACCAGGTCTCGGCCGCCGAGGTGGCGCGGTTCGACGCGCTGGCGGCGCAATGGTGGGATCCGCACGGCCCGATGCGGCCGCTGCACCGGATGAACCCGTTGCGGGTCGGCTGGATCGACCGCCGCGTCCGCGCGGGGCTGGGCGACGGCGCGGCCCGGCTGCTCGACGTCGGCTGCGGCGCGGGGCTGGCGGCCGAGGCGCTGGCGACGCTGGGCCACGACGTGCTCGGCCTCGACGCCGCCCGCGACGCCATCGCCGCCGCGACCGCCCATGCCGCCGGGCGCGGGCTGCGCCTGGCCTATCGCGCCGGCGTGCCGGAGGAGCTTGTGGCCGAACCGACGCGGTTCGACGTGGTGACGGCGCTTGAAGTGGTCGAGCACGTGCCCGATCCGGCGAAGTTCCTGCGCGTGTTGGCGTCGTTGCTGCGGCCGGGCGGGCTGCTGTTCGTCTCGACGCTGAACCGCACCGCGCGTTCGTTCGCGGTCGCCATCGTCGGCGCCGAGTACGTGGCCCGGCTGCTGCCGCGCGGCACGCACGATTGGCGGCAGTTCGTGACGCCCACCGAGCTGTCGGCGACGCTGCGCGGCGCCGGGCTGCGGCTCGTCGACGTCGCCGGGATGGTCCCCGACCTCCGCCGCGGCGGCTGGCGGGAGAGTCGCGACACGGCGGTCAACTACATCGCCGAGGCGCGCGCCGGGTAGGGACTACGCGTCCGACCTCGGGAGCCACGGAACCTGCCCGACCTCGATGCCGTCGTCGGCCAGCGCCTGCGTTTGTTCGGGTGTGGCCTCGCCGTAGATGCCGCGCGCTTCTACCTCGCCATCATGGATGCGGCGCGCCTCGGCGGCGAATCGCTCGCCCACGTAGTCGCAGGTGCGTTCCACCTCGGCACGGATGCGTTGCAGGACTGCGCGGACAGGCGCCGGCATCGGCTCGGGTGCCGCGACCGGGGCGGATGCCGGGGTCGGCGCTACGGCGCGGCGCTTGCGCGGCACCGCCGGAGCCATCATGGCGCGGCCCACGTCGCGCTCGCCGCAGACCGGGCATTCCAGCAGGCCTCGGCGCGCCTGGTCGTCGAAGGCGGCGCTGTCGCGGAACCAAGCGTCGAACTGGTGCGCGGCGGCGCAGCGCAAATCATAATGGATCATCGGGCCGCCGTCATGCCGCCGTCAGGATCGGGTCCAGCTTGCCGGCCCGGTCCAGCGCCGCCAGGTCGTCGCTGCCGCCGATGTGACGGCCATCGATGAAGATCTGCGGCACGCTGCTGCGCCCGCCGGAGCGGCGCTGCGAGTCCGCGCGCTCGGCGCTGCCGCCCGGCGCGTGGATCTCGGCGTAGGCGACCCCCTTCCTGTCCAGCAGGTTCTTCGCCCGCGAACAGTATGGGCACCAGGGCTGGGTGTAGATCTCGACCGTCGGCATCGCTTTCTCCGCGCAAGCTCCACATGGTTGGGTGACGCGAGGCCGCGCGCAAGATGTCAGCGCGCCCGGCGGTCGGGCGTGCGGGCGGCGGCCAGCACGTCCACGCTCGCGGCGCCTGCCTGCAGCAGCGCCAGCGTGCAGGCGGCGCAGGTCGAGCCGGTGGTCAGCACGTCGTCGACCAGCAGCACCCGGCGGCCCGCGAGCTGCGCTGCGCGATGCGGCCGGACGACGAAGGCGCCGGCGACTTCCGAGGCGCGCCGCGTCGCGTCGAGCCGGCCCAGCGGGGTGGTGCGACGGGTGCGGGCCAGCGCGTCCGGCAGCGCCGGGCGCCCGGACAGCTTGCGCAACGCGAGCGCCAACAGCGCCGCCTGGTTGTACCGCCGCGCCAGCAGCCGCCTTCGGTGCAGCGGCACCGGCACCATCACATCCGCCCGCGCCAGCAGCGCCTCGCCCGCGCGGTGGATCATCGCCGCCCACGGCTGCGCCAGCGCGCCGCCGTCGCCGTTCTTGAACGACAGCACCAACCGACGTGCCTGTTCGTCGTAGCCGAGCGGCGCGCGGGCGCGGCCCCAGGGCGGCGGACTGGCCGCGCAATCGGCGCAGACCGGGCGCTCGCGACCCGCCGCCATGCCCTGCCCGGCATGGGCGAAGCCGCGGCCGCAATGGTCGCAGCACAGCGCGGTGACGAAGGCGGTGGCGGCGAAGCAGCCGGCGCAGAACAGGCCGGGCGCCGCGACCGGCTGGTCGCAGGTCAGGCATTCCGGCGGCAGCAGCAGGTCGAGCAGTCCCTTGCCCGCGCCTCGGGCTGCCGTCGCGGCCTGCCATCCCCATCTCGGCATCTGCCCCCAGGTCGACATTGGCGCAGGATGGACCCGAATGGTTGACGAAATGCATATCTTCGACCGTCGCGCCGTGCGGCGTCACCGCAACCGCGCCGCCGCCACCGTGGCCAGCGTGGAGCCGGTGCTGCGGGACGCGGCGGAGCGCCTGCTCGACCGGCTCGACGACACCACGCGGCGGTTCGAGTCGGCGCTCGACGTCGGTGGGCGCGGCGTCGTGGCGCCGCTGCTGCGGGCGCGCGGCATCGCGAGCGTGGTCGCCTGCGACCTGTCGCCCGCCATGGCGGCGCGCTCGGCCCCGCTGGCGGTCGGCGCCGACGAGGAGCACCTGCCGTTCGCGCCGGCCAGCTTCGACCTGGTGGTGGCCAACCTGGCGCTGCACTGGGTCAACGACCTGCCAGGCTGCCTGATCCAGTTGCGCCAGGCGCTGCGGCCGGACGGGTTGCTGCTGGCCAGCCTGCCGGCACTGGGCACGCTGGCCGAACTGCGCGCGGCACTGGCCGAGGCGGAGAGCGAGCTGGCCGGCGGGGTGTCGCCGCGGGTGTCGCCATTCCCCGACCTGCGCGATTGCGCCAGCCTGCTGCAGCGCGCCGGCTTCGCGCTGCCGGTCGCCGACGTCGATGACATCACCCTGCTCTACGCCGACCCGCTGCAACTGCTGCGCGACCTGCGCGCCGCGGGGGAGGGCAACGCGGTGGCGCTGCGCGACCGCCGCGCGCCGCCCGCGACGCTGTTCCCGGCGGCACTCGGCCGCATCCAGACGCGCGATGGCCGCACGCCGGCGACGCTGCGGCTGGCGATGCTGACCGGCTGGGCGCCGGCGCCGTCGCAGCCGCAGCCGCTGCGTCCGGGCAGCGCCCGCGCCTCGCTGGCGTCGGCGTTGGGCGATGGGGTGGAAACTTGACCCGGACGGCGACATAACCCGTCGCGACAGCACACCAAGGGGACTCCGACATGCCGACTGCCCTGCTCCGGCTCGCCGCCATCGCCGCCCTCACCTTGCCGCTCGGCGCCTGCTTCTTCTACAGCGACACCACGCCGCGTCCGGTCCCGGTCGTGGTGCAGCCGTCGCCGCCGTCGGGCAGCGTGGTGGTGCAACCGACCAACCCGTAACCCCTCTCGGGCGCCCGTCCTACCCTCCGGTGACGCTCATGTGGCGCGTCACGGTGGGGCGGTCGTGGCGGCGGTCGATGACGAAATCGTGGCCCAGCGGCTTGCGCGCGATCGCCGCCCGGATCGCCGCGTCGAGCTGATCGTCGGTAGCGCCCGAGCGCAGCACCGCGCGCAGGTCGGCGGCGTCGTCCTGGCCGAGGCACATGTAGAGCGTGCCGGTGCAGGTCAGCCGCACGCGGTTGCAGCTCTCGCAGAAATTGTGCGTCATCGGCGTGATGAAGCCGATCCGGGCGCCGGTCTCGGCCACGGCATAGTACCGAGCCGGGCCTCCGGTCGCGTAATCGGTGGCCTCCAGCGTCCATTTCCGCTGCAGCCGGCCGCGCACGACGGACAGCGGCAAGTATTGCTCGGCGCGACCGCCCTCGACCTCGCCCAGCGGCATGGTCTCGATCAGGCAGAGGTCGAAGCCGTGCTCGCCGCACCAGGCCAGCATGGCGTCGAACTCGTCCTCGTTGACGCCCTTCAGCGCCACCGCGTTGACCTTGACCGCGAGCCCGGCCGCCTGCGCCGCGAAGATGCCGTCCAGCGTGCGCGCCAAGTCGCCCCAGCGGGTGATCGCAGCGAACTTGCCGGCGTCCAGCGTGTCCATGCTGACGTTGATGCGGCGCACCCCCGCCGCGTAGAGCGCCTCCGCGTGCTTGGTGAGCTGGCTGCCGTTGGTGGTGACGGTGAGTTCCTGCAACCCGCCCGGCCCGATCCGCCTGCCCAGCGCCTCGAACAGCGACAGCACGTTGCGCCGCACCAGCGGCTCGCCGCCGGTGATCCGAATCTTGGTGGTGCCAAGGCGGATGAACGCCGCACACAGCCGCTCCAGTTCCTCGAGGCTGAGCACCTCCGGCTTGGGCAGGAAGGTCATGTCCTCCGCCATGCAGTAGACGCAGCGCAGGTCGCAGCGGTCCGTAACGGAGACCCGCAGGTAGGTGATGGGGCGGCCGAACGGGTCGATCATGGCCGCAGATGTCGGCCGATCGCGTTGGCCGTTCAACCCCGTGATCGGTCGACCGCTTCGAGCGCCACCGCCTGCGCGTTCACCAGCACCTTGCCGGCGTGCTCGAAATTGACCGTGACCCGGCCGCCCACCACCGACTGCACCTGGCCCACACCCCAATCCGGCTGCCCCGGATGGCGCACCCAGAGGCCCGGCTCCAGGACCGCCCCGCCTGTCTGCATTGTCATTGCTTGTTCGACCCGAATCCCTGTATCCGCACGGCATGGCGGGACCGCACACATCTGACGCGCTGGCGCTGGCCGAGTTGCTGGCGCGGCGGCTGTGCCACGAGCTCGCGGGCCCGGCCGGGGCGCTGGCGGGCACGCTGGAAATGGCCATCGAGGACCGTGACCTAGACACGGTGGCGCTGGCGCACGAGCAAGCGACGCTGCTGGTGACGCGGCTGCGGCTGCTGCGCGCCGCCTGGGGCGACGGCGAGGCGATGCATGCCGGCGAGTTGCAGGCGCTGCTGGCCGGGCTGCCGCGCGCGGCGAAGGTGCGGACCGAGCTCGACGGCCTCGACCCCGGTGTGCGGTTCGCGGCGCCGGCCGCGCGGGTGTTGCTGAACGCGCTGTTGCTGGCGGGCGAAAGCCTGCCGCGCGGCGGGCGCGTGACGCTGACGAGCGCCGGTGCCGGCGCCACGGTGTCGCTGCACGGCAAGGACGCGGCCTGGCCCCCCGAATTGGCCGACCTGCTCGCGGAAGAGGTCGCATGGCGCGGCGTCGACGCCAGGCATTTGCAGGCGCCGCTTACGGTGTCGTTGGCGCGCGCCGCCGGGGTCGCGCTATCACTGGCGCCCGGCGGTGCCGGCGACACGTTTTCACTGTTGGTCGCGCCCTGATGCGTTGCACGACAGCAAACACTCCCCGCATGGATATCGACCATGGGAATTCCCCTTCCCCTGCTCGCATTCGCGCTGGCCTCGTTCGACATCGCCGCGGTGGTCGCGACCGGGCTGCTGCCGAGGCCGCAGCGCCCGCGCGCCTTGGCGCCGGCGTTCTCCGGCCTCACCTCGGCCAGCGTGCCGGGCGTATCGCGGGGCACCGCGATGGCACAGTGGGCGGGCTGGCGCGCCACTTGCCCGTTGCGGCGGCCGAACCGAGGCCGCCGCTGCTGCAGGAACCCGCGGCGCTACGGCGGCCGCAGCGTGCTGGCGGCGGCCTGGCGGGAGCGCGCGGCGGCGCTCTCCCGCCCGCGGTCAGTGGCCGGCGTTGGCGCCTGAGAAGTCGGGCGCCGCCAGGCCCGACGCCGCGAGCTGCTCGACCAAGGCGTGCTTGAGCCGCTCCAGCCCCTCGTCGCTGCTGGCCTCGGCGCGGGCGACCAGCACCGCCTGGGTGTTCGACGCGCGCAACAGCCACCAGCCGTCGGCGGTCTGCACCCGCACGCCGTCGATCTCCGAGACGCGTGCGCCCTGCTCGCGCAACCGGCCCGCGACCTCGGAGATGACCGCGAACTTGCGCGCGTCGTCGCAATCGAAACGCAGCTCCGGCGTGTTGACCACCTGCGGCAGGGCGAGGCGCACCGCCGAGAGCGGCCCGTTCATGCGCGCCACGATGCCGAGCAGGCGCACGGCGGCGTAGAGCGCGTCGTCGAAGCCGTACCAGCGGTCGGCGAAGAACACGTGGCCGGACATCTCCCCCGCCAGCGGACTGCCGACCTCGGCCATCTTGGCCTTGATGAGGCTGTGGCCGGTCTTCCACATCAACGGCGTGCCGCCGGCCTTGGCGACCTCGTCGAACAGCACCTGGCTCGCCTTGACGTCGGCGATGATCGTGGCGCCGGGACGTTCCTTGAGCACGTCGCGGGCCAGCACGATCAGCAACTGGTCGCCGAACAGGATCGTGCCGGTGTCGTCGACCACGCCGATGCGGTCGGCGTCGCCGTCGAAGGCGATGCCGAGATCCGCCCCGCGCGCCCGCACCTCGGCCGCCAGCGCCTCGACATTCTTCGGCACCGTAGGGTCGGGGTGGTGGTTGGGGAAGCGGCCGTCGATGTCGCCGAACAGCACGGCGTGGTTGCCCGGCAGCGACGCCAGAAGGCGGGGCAGCACGTCGCCGGCGGCGCCGTTGCCGTTGTCCCAGACCACGTTGAGCAGGCGGTCGCCGCCGTCCCAGTCGCTCAGCAGGCGCGCCACGTAGTCCGTCGAGACGTCGACGTCGCGCTGGCTGCCGACGGCCTCGTCGACCACGTCGCCCGCCGCCGCCATGGCGCCGATCCGCTTGATCTGCTCGCCGAAGAACGGCTTGCGCTCCAGCATCATCTTGAAGCCGTTGTAGTCGGGCGGGTTGTGGCTGCCGGTGATCATCACGGCGCCCGACGTCTCCATGGCGGTCGAGGCGTAGTACAACATCGGCGTGGGCCCGCGGCCGACGCGGATCACCTCCATGCCGCTGGCCTTCAGCCCCTCGACCAGCGGCGGTTCCAGGTCGGGCGAGGACAGCCTGCCGTCGTAGCCGACCGCGACGGTGTGGCCGCCGTTGCGCGCGACCACGGTGCCGAAGCAGCGGCCGATGGCGAACGCATCCGCCAGGTGCAGCGTGCGCCCGACGATGCCGCGGATGTCGTACTCGCGCAGGTTGGAAGGCTCGAAATCGTGCTTGAACGCCATGGTGGACCTCGCTTTCCTGACACTTGCTCCCGGTCTAACGCAGCCGGGGCGGTGTCGGCGGCATCGCTGTCCTCGGGGCTCAGGCCGGCTCCGCCACCTCGTCGATGTAGTGGCGCAGGAACCGGCGCACCGCCGGGCCGAGGTCGGGCCGTTTCAACGCGAAGGCGAGCTGCGCCTCGAGGAAGCCCACCTTGTCGCCGCAGTCGAACCGGCGGCCCTCGTAGCGCAGCCCATGGAACGGCACCCGGCCGATCAGCTTGGCCATCGCGTCGGTGAGCTGCACCTCGTTGCCGGCGCCGCGCTCCATCGCCTGCAGGTAGTCGATCACCTGCGGCATCAGCACGTAGCGGCCGATGATCGACAGGTTCGACGGCGCATCCTCCGGCTTCGGCTTCTCGACCAGGCCGCGCACCTCGACCAGCTTGCCGTCGTCGGCGCCGATGTCGAGGATGCCGTACTTGTTGGTCTGCTCGCGCGGCACCTCGGTGACTGCCACGACGCAGCCGCCGGTCTGGTTGTAGGCGTCGGCCAACTGCCGCGTCACCGGCGTCTCGGACAGGATCAGGTCGTCCGGCAGCAGGATCGCGAACGGGTCGTCGCCGACGAAGGCACGGGCGCACCAGATGGCGTGGCCCAGGCCCAACGGCTCCTGCTGGCGCACCGTGGTGATCGAGCCGGGCGGGAGCTGCGCGTCGCGCAGCATCTTCAGCTCGGCGTCCTTGCTGCGCTGGGTCAGCACCGCCTCAAGCTCGAAGGCGACGTCGAAATGCTCGACCAGGGCGGTCTTGCCACGCCCGGTCACCATGCAGAACTGCTCGATGCCGGCGGCGCGCGCCTCCTCGATCGCGTATTGGATCAGGGGCTTGTCGACTACCGGCAGCATCTCCTTGGCCATCGCCTTGGTGGCCGGGAGGAAGCGGGTGCCGAGGCCGGCCACGGGGAGCACGGCTTTGCGCAACGGTTTGATCACGATGCGTTCACTTTCGTTATTGCACTCTGTTTCGAGAGCCTGGGCGGTCGATAGGTCGCACGTCGTCGTTGCGCAAACAAGCGACAACCGTTCCGATTCCATTGCAAAACGTCAGCGCAGCCCGTCACCGCAGCAGCGTGTCGCGCGCCTGGTTGATCCGCGCCGCCAGCCAATCCGAACCGCCGCGGTCGGGGTGCGCCGCCTGCATCAGTCGCACGTAGGCCGCCTGGATCGCCGCCCGGTCGGCGCCGCGCGGCAGGCCCAGCACGTCGAACGCCTCATCGCGCGACATCCGGGCCGCCGCCGGGCGCGCCGCCGCGGCGGGACGCTTCCACGGTGGCGGCGTGCCCGGCCGCATCCACTCCCACACCGTCGGCGCCACGAACGCCAGTGCCGCGATGCCGAGCGGCACCCGGCCCGTCAGGAACAGCAGCACCGCGAGCGACAGGCCGCCCAGCCCCACCACCCAGGCGGCGAACACCTTGATGGTGGCGACGCGGGCGCTCGAGAACATGCCCAGCGCCGCCATCAGCGCCAGCAAGGCCAGCACGCCCAGCAACAGCGGCAGCATCGCCGTTCAGTCCCGGCCGGCGGCGGCCTCACGCGCCGCCTGCACCTGGCGGCCGGCCACGGCGCTCACGTTGACGATGCCGCGCGCGGTGACGCTCGGCACCACGACATGCACCGGCCGCGACATGCCGAGCAGCAGCGGACCCACCGGCAGCCCCTCGGCCGCCGCCTTGACCAGGTTGAAGGCGATGTTGGCGGCGTCCAGGCTCGGCATCACCAGCAGGTTGGCGGTGCCCTCCAGCGTGCTCGACGGCACCCGGCGCAAGCGGATCGCCTCGCTCAGCGCCGCGTCGGCGTGCATCTCGCCGTCGATCTCCAGCTCCGGGGCGCGCGCGCGGATCAGGGCCAGCGCCTTGCGCATCCGCACCGCCGAGGGCGACTTGCTGGCGCCGAAGCTCGAATGCGACAGCAGCGCCGCCTTGGGCGCGATGCCGAAGCCGCGCACCGCGTCGGCCGCCAGCAGCGTCATCTCGGCGATCTGCTCCACGGTGGGATCGACGACCATGTGGGTGTCGCAGATGAACAGCGCGCCGGCCTGCAGGATCAGGCAGGACAGCGCGTAGACCCGCGCCACGTCGGCCCGCTTCGGGATGATCGGCAGCAGGTACTCGATGTGCCGCCACCAATCGCCGCTGCCGCCGCAGATCGCGGCGTCCACCTGCCCCGCCTGCAGCAGCAGCGCGGCGGCGACCGTGGTGCGGTTGCGCACCCGCCGCGCCGCCGCGTCCGGAGGCACGCCGCGTCGCGCCACCAGCCGGGCGTAGGTCTCGATCAGCGGCCGCATCGTCGCCTCGTCGGCGGACGGGTCGATCACTTGGACTTCCCTGTCGAGGTCGAGGCGCAACCCCATGGCGCGCACCCGCGCCGCGATCACCGACTTGCGCCCGATCAGCACCGGCCGCACCACCCGGTCGTCGACCAGCGTCTGCACCGCGCGCAGCACCCGCTCGTCCTCGCCCTCGGCGTAGGCCACGCGCGAGGGCTCGACCTTGGCCGCCTCGAACACCGGGCGCATGAGCTGGCCGGAGCGGAACACGAAGCGTTCCAGCTCGCGCCGGTAGGCGTCGAAATCGTCGATCGGCCGCGTGGCCACCCCTGACGCCATGGCGGCGCGCGCCACCGCCGGCGCGATCTGCAGGATCAGCCGTGGGTCGAACGGCTTGGGGATGATGTAGTCGGGGCCGAACACCGGCGCGGCACCGCCATACGCCGCGACCACGACCTCGCGGGCCACCGCCCCCCCCACGCCCCCCCGGGCCGAGACCCCCCCCCCTTACAAAGCGGGCGTGATCGG
>CAXUHK010000044.1:25287-26444 GCA_964250775.1 uncultured Acetobacteraceae bacterium
GGGGGGGAGGTGCGCGCCGGCGCCGACCCCCGCCGGGCCCCCGCCATCCCCCCCCCCCACGCCCCCGCGGGCCGCGCCCCCCGCCCGGCCAGCCATCGCCTCGACCGCCGCCAGTTCCATCGCGGCGTTGATCGTCGTCGCGCCCACGTCGAGGGCGCCGCGGAAGATGAACGGGAAGCACAGCACGTTGTTGACCTGGTTCGGGAAGTCCGACCGCCCGGTGGCGACGATGGCGTCCGGCCGCAGCGCCGCCACGTCCTCGGGCGAGATCTCCGGGTCGGGGTTGGCCAGCGCCAGGATCACCGGGCGCTCGGCCAGCAGATGCAGCCATTCCGGCTTCAGCACCCGCGGCGCCGACAGGCCCATGAAGATGTCCGCGCCCGCCAGCACGTCCGCCAGCGTGCGCCCGTCGGTGCGGCGCGCGTACGGCGCCATGCGCGCATCGACGCCCTCGCGCCCGGCATGGACCACGCCCCTGATGTCGGTGAGCGTCACGTTCGCGGCCGGCAACCCCATGCCGACCAGCAGGTCGACGCAGGCCAGCGCCGCGGCGCCCGCGCCGGACGTGACCAGGCGCGTCTCGGAGAGCCGCTTGCCTTGCAGCAGCAGCGCGTTGCGCACCGCGGCGGCGACCGTGATGGCGGTGCCGTGCTGGTCGTCGTGGAACACCGGGATGTTCATGCGGGAGCGCAGCTCGGCCTCGATCGCGAAGCACTCCGGCGCCTTGATGTCCTCGAGGTTGACCGCGCCGAAGGTGGGCTCCAATGCCGCCACCACGTCGCAGAAGCGGGCCGGGTCGGCCGCGTCCACCTCGATGTCGAACACGTCGATGCCGGCGAACTTCTTGAACAGCACCGCCTTGCCCTCCATCACCGGCTTGCTGGCGAGCGCGCCGATATTGCCCAGGCCCAGGACGGCGGTGCCGTTGGTGATGACCGCGACCAGGTTGGCGCGCGCGGTGTAGTCGCGGGCGGTGGCGGCGTCGGCGGCGATCTCCAGGCAGGCGGCGGCCACGCCGGGCGAGTACGCCAGCGCCAGGTCGCGCTGCGTCGCCATGCGCTTGGTCGGCTCGATCTGCAGTTTGCCGGGGCGCGGCAGCCTGTGGTAGTCGAGCGCCGCCTTCCGAAAATCCTCGTCCATTCCCATCTCTCCTGCGG
>CAXUHK010000045.1:0-363 GCA_964250775.1 uncultured Acetobacteraceae bacterium
GCCGCCGACCCCGCCGCCGCCGCCGCCGCCATCGTCGAGGAACTGGCCGCATGACCGTCCGGGTGAAGATCTGCGGCATCAACGACCCGGCGGCGTTCGACGCCACGGTCGAAGCCGGCGCGGACTGGCTCGGCTTCGTGTTCTTCCCGCCCTCCCCGCGTGCCGTGACGCCGGCGCAGGCCGCGTCGTTGTCGCGGCGCCATGCCGGCGGCCCGCTACGCGTCGGCTTGTTCGTCGAACCGACCGACGAGGCGGTGGCCGCGGCGATGGACGCGCTGCCTTTGGACGTGCTGCAGCTCTCCGCGGCCCCGGAGCGGGGGGGGGGGGGGGGGGGGGCGGCGGGGGGGGGGGGCGGGGGGGGGG
>CAXUHK010000045.1:373-8512 GCA_964250775.1 uncultured Acetobacteraceae bacterium
GCCCCGGAGCGGGCCGCCGCTTTGCGGCGGCTTTTCGGGGTGCCGGTGGGGCGGGCGGTCGGCGTGGCCACGACCGAGGACCTGCCGCGCGACGCCGGGGGCGCCGATGCGTTGCTGATCGAAGCCAAGCCGCCTCCGGGCGCCACCCGCCCAGGCGGCAACGCCACCAGCTTCGATTGGAGGCTGCTGGACGGATGGCAGCCGCCGGCCCCGTGGCTGCTGGCGGGCGGCCTCACCCCGGACACAGTGGCCGAGGCGATCCGTGTCAGCGGCGCTGCCATGGTCGACGTGTCCTCCGGCGTCGAGAGCCGTCGCGGCGTCAAGGACCCGGCCCGCGTCGCCGCCTTCGTGATTGCCGCGCGCGCCGCGTGAGCGTTGCGCGAGCCGGCGGGACGTGCTTGTTTCAGCCATCAACAACCGAAAGGAGGTGATCCAGTGTCTAGCTTCACCATGCTGCCGCCGACGGCCACTGCGATTGCTCACACGAACCTTGCGGTCCAGTCGGCCTGACGCGCCTGTCGGGCAACCGGCAGGCAAGCGGCCTGTCGAGGCGGGGGCCACCTTCGGGTGGCCCTTTTCGTTTCAGGAGTATATCCATGAGCGGCGTTGGTGCCGTGACACTAGTTTGCCATCTTCGCGTTTGACAATGGTAGGGACTTAACAGGAGAGCTGTCCCGTGGCACCGCTCGACAGCGACGCCCACCCGACCACGTCGGCCGACACGACCACCCAGTCGCGCCGCAGACGCACTCCGCGCTGGCTGATGGCGCTCGGGATCGTCGTCCTGGCGATCGTTCTGCTGCTCGTGTTCTGGGACTGGAACTGGTTCCGGCCATTGGCCGAGTCACAGGCCTCGGTCTATCTCGGCCGTAGGGTCACGATCCGTAATCTCGACGTGAAGCTGAGCCGCACGCCGCAGGTCATCCTGGACGGCATCGCCGTCGCTAACCCGGACGGCTTCCCGCCGGACAGCCATCTGGCCACTGTCGACCGCCTGGCGGTGACGCTCGACGCCATGGCCTACATCCGCAACCGGCAGATCGTGGTGCCGGCGATCGCCGTGACCAAACCGGTGATCGACGCCGAGCAGCGTCCGGACGGCGCCGCCACCTGGAGCCTGAAGCTGCCACAATCGAGCGGCCCGTCCGGCCCGCCGCCCAAGATCGGCGACGTCGCGATTACCGACGGCCAGGCGCATGTGGTGATCCCAAAGCTCAAGGCCGCCTTCCAGCTCGGCATCGCGACCCACCCAGTCGGCCCCAGCCACGAATCGCAGATCGCCGTCGACGCCCACGGCACCTACGCCAACCAGCCGATCACCGGCACGCTGCTGGGCGGCGCGGTGCTATCGCTGCGCGACAAGGGCAAGCCATACCCGATCGACCTGCGATTGGCCAACGGCCCGACCAAGGTGCGGCTGAACGGCACCGTGCAGGACCCGCTGGCGTTCAGCGGCGCCGACCTGAAGCTCGATCTCAACGGCCCCGACATGGCGCTGCTGACGCCGCTGGCCGGGTTCGCCATCCCCAAGACGCCACCCTATTCCATCGCCGGCAGCCTCGACTACGCCGACCACGCGATCCGCTTCAACGATTTCCAGGGCCGCGTCGGGTCGAGCGACCTCGGCGGCTCGATCGCCGTCACCCCGGCCCAGCCGCGCGAGGTGGTCGCCCTCGACCTGCGCTCGCGCAAGGTCGATCTCGCCGACCTCGGCGGCTTCATCGGCTCGCAGCCTGGCCGCGCCAACACCCCGAACCAGACGTCGGAACAGAAGCGCGCGGTCCAGCGCGCCGAGGCCAGTTCGCAACTGCTGCCGACCAAGCGCATCAGCCTGCCGACGCTGAAGTTCGCCGACATCCACATGAAGTACCACGCCGACAGCATCGCCGGCCGCTCCATCCCATTGGACAACCTGACCGCCAAGCTCGACATCGTCGACGGCCGCATCACGCTGTCGCCGCTGAGCTTCGGCGTCGGCCGTGGCCAGATCGCCGGCGACATCGACCTGACCCCCACCGGTCCCACCGAGTTCCGCACCAAGGCCGACGTCCGCGTGCAGAAGGTGGACCTCGGCCGGATGCTGGCCTCGACCCATCTGGTCAACGGCAGCGGCGTGGTCGGCGGCCAGGCCGACATCGACAGCACCGGCAACTCGGTCGCCACCATCGTCGGCCGCGGCAACGGCGACCTCAAGCTGTTCATGTCGGGCGGCAACCTGTCGGCGCTGCTGGTCGACGTCGCCGGGCTGGAGTTCGGCAACGCGCTGCTGTCGGCGCTCGGCATCCCGCAGCGCGCCAACCTGGAATGCTTCGTGACCGACTTCGCGTTGCGGCGCGGCGTGCTGGAGAGCCGCGCCATGATCGTCGACACCAACGAGGCGGTGGTGAACGGCAGCGGCACCATCGACCTCGGGCGCGAGGCGCTGGACTACACGCTGCGCACCGAGTCCAAGCATTTCAGCATCGGCTCGCTGCCGACGCCGATCAACCTCGGCGGCACTTTCAAGAGCCCGGCCATCCGCCCGGCGGTGGGGCCGCTGGCGGCGCGCGCCGGGGTGGCGGTCGGACTCGGCATCCTGTTCCCGCCGGCCGCCCTGCTCCCGACCATCCAGTTCGGCGTCGGCAACGACACCGGCTGCACCCGCCTCGCCCGCAACGACGGTGCTCGGGCCGCCGCGGCGAAGGCCAATGCCGGCGCCGCGCCGAACGCCACCGCCGTCAGGAAGTGATGGGCGCCAACCGCTCGACCTCCGAAGGGGCCATCTGCACCAGGCCGGCGTAGTCGCCCACCAGCGTCTCGGTGATCCGCCCCGGCACATACTGGTGCGGGCCGACCTGGCGCACCGGCGTCACTTCGGCGGCGGTGCCGGCCAGGAACACCTCGCTGGCGCGCGGCAGCTCGTCCGGCAGGATGGTGCGCTCGACCACCTTGATCTGATGGTTGCGCGCCAGCGCCATCACGGTGCGCCGGGTGATGCCGTCGAGGAAGCAAGTCGGCGTCGGTGTGTGCAGTTCCCCGTCGATCACCATGAACAGGTTGGCCCCGGTGGCCTCAGCCAAGTTGCCCTCCCAGTCCAGCATCAGCGCGTCGTTGTAGCCGGCCGCCTCGGCATCATGCTTGGCCATGGTGCCGATCATGTAGAGCCCCGCCGCCTTCGACGCGGTCGGCGCCGTCTGCGGATGCGGGCGGCGCCAGTAGGCGAGGTCGAGCCGCACGCCCTGCATCCGCGCGTCACCGAACAGGTTGGGCCAAGCCCAGGTGGCGATCGCCAGATGCACCTTGGTCTGCTGCGCCGAGACCGACAGCTGCTCGGAACCGCGCCAGGCCAGTGGGCGCACATAGGCGTCGACCAGCCCGTTGGCCGCGACCACCTCGCGACAGGCGGTATCGATCTGCTCGGCGCTGTACGGGATTTCCATGCCCAGGATGCGGGCCGAGGCAATCAGCCGGTCGGTGTGGGCGCGCAGCTTGAAAATGTTGCCGGCATAGGCGCGCTCGCCCTCGAACACGCCGCTGGCGTAGTGCAGCCCATGCGTGAGCACGTGCAGCTTGGCGTCCCGCCATGGCACCATGACGCCATCGTACCAGATCAGGCCGTCACGGTCGTCGAAGGGGATGAGCGCCATGGACGTTGCCTCCGCAAGATTGTTACAATGGATCCAGCGAAGCTAACCGCTGCGGCAGAATTGGTCAACGACCCTGCCCTATTCGCGAGGTTATGCCACCCATGCCCGATTCGAGGGGCGACCA
The DNA here is from genome assembly GCA_964250775.1 of uncultured Acetobacteraceae bacterium. Lineage (GTDB taxonomy): Bacteria > Pseudomonadota > Alphaproteobacteria > Acetobacterales > Acetobacteraceae > CAVRQM01. The sequence continues at coordinate 4,124 of CAXUHK010000045.1, forward strand.
CGCCAAGCCGGAACCGGGCAAGCCGGAACTTGGGAAACAGGCGGGCAGCAACCTGCTGTTCCTGCGCGAGGAGGACATCCGCGTCGCCCAGGACCTGTTGTTCTTTGCCTACCGCGACTTCACCGCCGCGGCCGACACGGTGCTGGACGAACTCGGGCTGGGCCGGGCGCACCACCGGGCGCTGCACTTCATCGGCCGCAACCCGGGCATCAGTGTCACCGACCTGCTCGCCATCCTGCGCATCACCAAGCAGAGCTTGGCGCGCGTGCTGGTGGACCTCGTGGCCAAGGATTTCGTGGTGCAGGCGCAGGGCCGGGCGGACCGTCGCCAGCGCCTGCTGACCTTGACCCCGGCCGGCCTCGCCCTGGAGCGTCGGCTGTTCGAGCGGCAGCGCGAACGGCTGTCGGCCGCCTACCGCGAGGCCGGCGGCGTCGCGGTCGACGGCTTCCGCCGGGTGATGCGCGGCATCATGGACGCCGCCGCCCGCGACTACCTGGACCAAGCCGAGGAGTCCGGCCGCCGCGGCCGGCGGCGCAGCGCGTGAGCGAGGACGCGCTGATCCTGGTGGTCGACGACGACGCGCGGCTGCGCGGCCTGCTGCAGCGCTACCTCGGCGAGCACGGCTTCCGGGTCAGCGTCGCCGGCGACGCTGCCGAGGCGCGCGACCGGCTGCGCTTCCTCGACCCCGACCTGATCGTGCTCGACGTGATGATGCCGGGTGAGAGCGGCATCGCGCTGACCGAGGCGCTGCGGGCTCGCGGGTCCGGGGCGCGCGGCGACCTGCCGGTGCTGATGCTGACGGCGCGCGGCGCGCCGGAGGACCGCATCGCGGGCTTCGAGGCCGGCGCCGACGACTACCTGCCGAAACCGTTCGACCCGCGCGAGCTGCTGCTGCGCATCCGCGCCATGCTGCGCCGCGCCGCGCCATCGCCTCCGCCGGCCACTGGGCCGGTGCCGCTGGGAGAGGTGCTGTTCGACGCCGAGCGGCAGGAGCTACGCGGCCCGGACGGCACGGTGCGGCTGACCGGCAGCGAGGCGTCGCTGCTGGGCGCGCTGGCGGACCGGCCCGGCGAGGTGCTGTCGCGCGAGGAGATCGCGCAGGTGCTGCAGATGGACGAGGCCGGCGAGCGGGCGATCGACGTGCAGGTGACGCGGTTGCGCCGCAAGATCGAGGCCGACCCGCGCGACCCGCGCTTCCTGCACACGGTCCGCGGCCGCGGCTACGTGCTCAAGCCTGGGCGCTGAGCGGCGGGTGAGCGCCCGAGCCCAGCCGCAGCCGGACCGACTGGCGCGCAAGGTGCTGCCGCGCACCCTGCTCGGCCGCAGCCTGCTCATCATCCTGGTGCCGCTGGTCATCACCCTGGCCGTGGCGCTGCAGATCTTCTACGGCATCCACCTCAACATCGTCTCCCGCCGCTTCGCCTCGGCGGTGGCCGGCGAGGTCGGCCAGACGGTCGAGATGCTGGACCGTTTCCCGACGGTCGGCGACCGGCTGTGGACGCTGCGGCAGGCATGGGAACAGTTCGACTTCGCAGCGCGGATCGAGCCCCAGGCGTCGTTGCCGGCCACGCCGCCGCGTTCGGGCCTGCTCGCGACGTTGTTCGGCTCGGTCGACGACGACCTCTCGGCGGCGATGCGCGAGCGGGTCGGCCTGCCGTTCGCGGTCGACTGGCGGGCCAACCCGCAATCGGTGCTGATCCGGGTGCAGTTGGCGGGTGGCGGCGTGCTCGACATCGAGGCGCCGCGCAAGCGGCTGACCACCAACACCGTGACCATCTTCGTGGTCTGGCTGACCGGCACGGCGCTGCTGCTGTTCGGCATCGCGGCGCTGTTCATGCGCAACCAGGTGCGCGCCATCCGCCGCCTGGCGCGCGCCGCCGAGGCGTTCGGCATGGGCCGCGACCCCGGCCCGATCCGGCCCGAGGGCGCCTCCGAGGTGCGCCAGGCGGCCAGCGCGTTCAACCGGATGCAGGAGCGCATCCGCCGCTTCCTGCAGCAGCGCACCGAGATGCTGGCCGGCGTGTCGCACGACCTGCGCACGCCGCTGACCCGGTTGCGGCTGGCGCTGGCGATGGTGCCGGCCGATGTCGCGGCCGAGCACGACATCGGCGGCATGACCGCCGACGTCGACGAGATGGACCGCATGATCGGCGGCTACCTGGCGTTCGCGCGCGGCGAGGGGGCGGAGCAGGCGCGCGAGACCGATCTCGCGGCGCTGCTGGACGAAATCGCCGCCGCGGCTCGGCGGTCGGGCGGCATCGTGCAGACCGCCGTGGAGGCGCCGCTGTTGCTGCCGCTGCGGGCCGACGCGGTGCGCCGTGCCATCACCAACCTCACCGACAACGCCCGCCGCCATGCCCGTCGCGTGGTGCTGGGCGGCCGTCGCCATGGCGTCGCCACCGTTCAGGTCACGGTCGACGATGACGGCCCGGGCATCCCGCCCGACCGACGCGAATCGGTGTTCCGCGCCTTCGCCAGCGGATCCCGGGGCGGCACCGGCCTCGGCCTCACCATCGCGCGCGACATCGTGCGCGCCCATGGCGGCGAGATCATGCTCGAAGAGAGCCCGCTGGGCGGCCTGCGGGCGCGGATCATGCTCCCGGTCTGAAGCGGACGGCTATCCCGGACCGGCCTTGCCCGGCGCCTCGATCGCCGCCTTGGCCATCAGCCCCTTGACCTCGCTCATCGCCTCGACGAAGCGGCCGTTCAGCAACGCCAACGCCTCGCCGTTGGAGTGCTGGATCAGGTCGCTCAGCTCCTTCGTGTTGGCCACCGCCCGCTCGTACGCCTGCTTCAGCAGGTCGGCCTGCCGGGCGGCGCGGGCCTGCGGCGACTCGGTGCCGCTCATCGAGCGCATGGTCTCGCTGATCTCCGCCATGGTCTGCTGCATAATCTCGACGTGCCGGCGCGCCACCGCCTGCGCGCCCTCCATCGCCACCCGGTTCGCGGCGGTGATGGTGTCCATGTTGCGCTTGTGCGCGGTCAGCAGCGCCTCCGTGTCGGGCATCGCCGGCAGCTTCAATTCGGAGAACATGCGGGCGAACTCGTCGGCGGCGTTCTTGGCCTGGCCCATCGCGGTGCCCATCGCCTGCGCGAACGGGTTGGCCGGGGGGGAGTCGCTGGGCATGGCGCCTGCTCCGTGGTTGCGTGTCCGCGAACCTTAGAGCCGGCCGCCGGGCGGCGACAATGGCGCCGTCAGATCGGCGGGGAATCCGGCGCATCGAACGACGGCGGCACCGGCAGCATGTCGGGCGGCACCGCTGCCGTCGCCTCCGTCTCCATCGACGTATCCGCTGCCGTGTCGTCGGGCAGCGGTTGCTCGCGCCCCGGCCGCAGCCAAGCCTCGGCCTGCACCGCGCGGTCGAGTGCCTTGTCGAGCGCCGCCATGGTGGCGGCCAGATCCTCGCTCTCGTCGGACTGCCAGGCGCGCAACGTGTATAGCCAGGCGGCGGTCAGTCCCTGCACCCGGAGGCCGCCGCGCACGCCGCTGGCCGGAATGCCGGCCGCCTCCAGCAACCACGCCATGCTGCCCGCCGTGGCGGCGGTCAGCATCAGCGTCAGGCCGGGATTGCGCGGCAGGTAGTCGCGCAGCGCCAGCACGCCGGCGCGGTGCGCCTGCAACACGTCGACCCGGCGCATCACCAAGTCGAACAGGCGATCGCGGTTGTCGCCCTCGCTGGTGGCGTGCGCCAGGGCCGCCTGGTCGGCGATCTGCCCGAACCGCGCCAGAACGCCCGCCTTGCCCATGAAACGGCCGCGCGCCCGATCCAGCGGCAGGTCGGCGGCGCGGGCCGCCTCGGTGACGCTCACCCCCCGCCAACCGCGCTCGCCGGCAAGGGTGAAGGCGCTGCTGACTAGGGCGCGGTCGAATTCGGTGTCGTCCATGGCCAAGATATACGCCCTCCGGCGCCGGTGTCAGCCCGCCAATTCACGAGATCGCTCCGTGGCGGCCGCCACCGCCTTGGGTACCGAGGCGGGCCACGCCGCCGGGTGCATCAGCACCGACAACGCCCGCTCGGTGGAGGCCGAGCCGTTCGACGTGGCGCTGCTCGACGCGCCCGCGCCCGCGCCGCGGGCGGCGCGCCGCGCTCCGGAGCCTGCCACCGTCTGCCGCGCCAGACGCGCCGCCAGCGCCGGCGCCAACCCCTGCTCGACCGCCGCCCGCTCCAGCAGCTCGGCCAGCAGGAACACGTAGGCCGGGCCGCTGCCGGAGACCGCCGTCACCGGGTCGAGCAGCGCCTCGTCGTCGATCCAGGCCACCTCGCCCACCGCGCGCAGCAGCGTGTCACACAGCGCGCGCCCCCCCGCGGCGCCGCCCGGGGCCCCGGGGGGCCCGGGGGTGCCCGGGGGGGTCGCGGGCGGGGGGGTTGGGCATGGGCGCGCCCGGGG
>CAXUHK010000045.1:8522-9417 GCA_964250775.1 uncultured Acetobacteraceae bacterium
CCCCCAGGAGCACCGCCGGGGGCGCGAACCCGCCCGCCCGCGCCGCCGGGGCGGCCAGCACGGTGATCCCGTCGCGCGCGCCGGCCGCGGGCGCCGGGTCGATGGCGAACGAGGCCGCCAAGCCCCGCTCCCGCCAGCCGGCCGCCATCGCCGCGCCCATCCGGCCAAACCCCACCAGCAACACCGGCGGGATGATCGCCGGCGAGAGGGGGCCGGCCGCGCCGGTCACGCCTCGCCCACGCACTCCAGCATCGCCGCCGCCAGCGCCTCGGTCGGCTTCTTGCCGCCCCACAGCACGAACTGGAACGCCGGGTAGAACCGCTCGCATTCGGTGATGGCGATGTCGACCATGTCCTCCAGGCTCTCGGACGAGGCACCGGGAGCGCCCCGCAGCAGCACCGAATGGCGGAACACCGGCATCCCGTCGTCGCTGTCCATGCCGAAATGCCCGATCCACAGCTTCTCGTTGGCCAGCGCCAGCAGCTCGTACAGCGCGCCGCGCGCCTTCTCCGGCACCTTGAGGTCGAACGTGCAAGTGAAGTGCATCGCGCTGATCTCGCTCGACCAACTGAAGTACAGGCCGTAGTCGCACCACTTGCCCGGCGCCTGCACCGCCATCTCGGCGTCGTTGCGCCGGTCGCAGTGCCAGTCGTTGGCGCTGGCGATCTGCTCCATGACGTCGAGCGGGTTGGCGGCGGCGTGCTCGATCTGGATGGTCATATGGGCGGACATGCGGGGTCTCCCGTGAACAGAGGAAGGCCGGAACCCGGGCCGCGGCCCGGATGATCGGCAGCGGCGGCGTTGCCGCGGCGCGATGTGCCAAGCCTACCGGCCCCCCCTCGCCCGGGCGCCCCCCCCCCCCGACACCGTGCCGTCGGCATGGACCACCCCGCTG
>CAXUHK010000045.1:9427-25431 GCA_964250775.1 uncultured Acetobacteraceae bacterium
CCGCGGCGGCGGTGCGGCGGCGCGTTGTGCCAAGCCAACCGCCCACCGGGGGCGCGCCGCATGGGCGCGCCGGCGAGTTGATCCGGACTATCAGCGAATTCTCGTAAGCGTCAGGCGATCATGCCGGGTCCGGCCGAGGTCGGCCCGGTGACGCCGGCCGCCTCCAACGCCGCGACCCGCGCCTCCAGCGCCGCGATGCGCTCCTCCGCTACCTCCTGCCCGGCGCGGGCGTTGGCGGCCAGTTCGTGCGCCGCCTCCAGCTCCTCGCGGCGCACCAGGTCGAGCTTGCGGATCGCCTCGTCGATGCGCGCACGCACCAGCGCCTCGGCCTCGTCGCGCACGCCTGCGAGGGCGGACATGGCGCCGCCGGCGATGCCGGCGAGGTCGTCGAACAGGCGGGGGCGCTCGGCCATGGTCGGCTCCTGTGGAATGGGCTGCTTTCGCGGCGCAGCGCGCGACGGTATAGCGTGCCGTCATGATCTTGGTCACGGGCGGCGCCGGTTTCATCGGGTCCAACCTGCATTCCGCCCTGGCCGGGCGCGGCCACGAGACCGTCGTGGTCGACCGGCTGGGCGACGGTCCCGAGGGCAAGTGGCGCAACCTGCGCCGGCATCCGCCGTCCCGGCTGCTGGCGCCGGACCAGCTCGACGGCTTCCTCGCAAGCGATCCCCCGGTCGACATGGTGTTCCACCTGGGGGCCATCACCAGCACCACGGCCGACGACGGCGACCTGGTGTGGTCCAGCAACGTCGCCCTGTCGCAACGGCTGCTGGCCTGGTGCGCCGCGCGCGAGGCGCGGTTCGTCTACGCGTCGTCGGCGGCCACCTACGGCGACGGCAGCCAGGGTTTCGACGACGATCCGGCGACGTTGCCCGCGTTGCGCCCGCTCAACCTGTATGGCTGGAGCAAGCACGCCTTCGACCGCTACGTGGCGAGCTCTGCCGCGCCGCGTCCGCCGCAATGCGCCGGGCTCAAGTTCTTCAACGTCTACGGTCCGAACGAGTACCATAAGGGCGCCATGGTCTCGGTGGTGAAGGTCAAGTACGACGAGGTGGCGGCCGGCCGGCGCCCGACCCTGTTCCGGTCCGCCGAGCCGGGGCTGCCGTCGGGGCACCAGGCCCGCGACTTCATCTGGGTGGGCGACGTGGTCGACGTGCTGCTCTGGCTGCTCGACACGCCCGGCGTGAGCGGCTTGTTCAACCTCGGCACCGGCACGGCCCGCAGCTACCTCGACCTGGCGCACGCGGTCTGCGCCGCCGCCGGCGCCACGCCCGAGGTCGAGTTCGTCGACATGCCGGAGCGCCTGCGTGGCCAATACCAGTCGTTCACCCAAGCGCCGATGACGCGGCTGCGCGCGGCCGGCTATGCCGGGCAGTTCACGCCGCTGGAGGCCGGCATCGGCCGCTACGTCCGCGACCACCTGAGCCAGACGGACCCGTACCACTGATGTCGCAGCCGCTGCAGTTCCCCGACTTCGACCCGGTGCTGGTGCGCCTGGGTCCGATCGCAATCCGTTGGTACGCCCTGGCCTACATCACCAGCCTGGTGCTGGGCTGGCGCTTGGTGCGAAGGCTCGCCTTGCGCACGCCGCAAGTGGCGAGCCTGCTGCAGGTCGACGATTTCCTGACCTGGGCGACGTTGGGCGTGGTGCTGGGCGGCCGGCTCGGATACGTGCTGTTCTACCAGCCGGACCGTTTCCTGGCGCACCCACTGCACATCGTGGCGGTGTGGGGCGGCGGCATGTCGTTCCATGGCGGAATGCTCGGCGTCGCCATCGCCATCGTCATCTACTGTTGGCGGCAAGGCATCCCGATCCTGGGTTTCGCCGACCGCATCGCGGTGGCCGCCCCGATCGGCCTCGGCCTCGGCCGCTGCGCCAACTTCGTCAACGGCGAGCTGTGGGGCCGTGTGGCGCCCGACTGGCTGCCGTGGCGGATGGTCTTCCCGACCGACCCGCTGCAGCTCCCGCGCCACCCGAGCCAACTCTACCAGGCGCTGCTTGAGGGCGCGTTGCTGTTCACGGTCATGATCCTGCTGGCGCGGCGCGAGGCGCTGCGCGCCCGGTTCGGCTGGCTGACCGGCGCGTTCCTGGCCGGCTACGCAGGCTGCCGTATCGTGGGCGAGTTGTTCCGCGAGCCGGACGCCTTCCTCGGCCTCCTGTGGGGCGGCCTCAGCATGGGCCAGTTGCTGTCGCTGCCGATGCTGGCGGCCGGCCTGCTGCTGATGCGCCGTGCGCGGGCGCCGATGGCGCTGCCGGCCTAGTCGCGTGGAACGCCTGGACCGCTTCATGGCCCGTGCCAACGCGGCCTATTACGCCACGCGCGACCCGTTCGCCGACTTCACCACGGCGCCCGAGATCAGCCAGGTGTTTGGCGAGCTGCTCGGCCTGTGGGCGGCGGTGACGTGGCAGGCGATGGGCGCGCCCGACCCGGTGATCCTGGCCGAGGCGGGGCCAGGGCGCGGCACGCTGATGGCGGACGTGCTGCGCGCCGCCGCCCGCGTGCCGGCGTTCCGCGCCGCCTTGCGGTTGCACTTGATCGAGACCTCGCCGCGCCTGCGCCAGCGTCAGGCCAGCGTGCTGCCCGAGGCCACATGGCACGACGATTTCGCGGGGCTACCGCCCGGCCCGCTGCTGCTGCTGGGCAACGAGTTCCTCGACGCGCTGCCGGTCCGCCAGTTCGCGCGCGCGGGCGACGGCTGGGCGGAGCGCCACGTCGCGGGCGGCGCGTTCGTGCCGATCCCCTGCGCGCCGCCGCCGGGCGCGCGAGGCGAGCTGTTCGAGTGGGGCGAAGCGGCCGAGACGCTGGTGGCGGAGCTGGCCGCCCGCCTGGTCGCCCAGGGCGGCGCGGCGCTGTTCCTCGACTACGGACCGGAGGAATCCGGTCCCGGTGACAGCCTGCAGGCGCTGCGTGGGGCCGAGCCGGCGGACCCGCTGGCCGACCCCGGCAGCGCCGACCTCACCGCGCATGTCGATTTCGCGAGCCTGTCCAGGGTCGCGTGGGCACAGGGGGCGGCTGTGTACGGCCCGGTCCCGCAAGGCGCCTTCCTGACGCGGCTCGGCCTGTTCCCGCGCAGCCAGGCGCTGGCGCGCAACCAGCCGTTGCGGCAAGCCGCGGCGCTGATCGAGGCGGCGCAGCGGTTGGCGGCGCCGGAACGCATGGGCCGGCTGTTCAAGGCGCTGGCGATCTGCGGCCCCGGCCTGTCGATGCCGCCGGGATTCGCCGCGTGACGCCGCCTCGCATCGTGGGTCCTGGCTTGGCGGGGGGGCCGCACGGCTTCTTCACCCGCCAGGGCGGCGTCTCGGAAGGCCCTTACGCCAGCCTGAATTGTAGCGTCTCGGGCCAAGACGACCCTGGCCGCGTCGCCGAGAACCGTGCCCGCGCGGCGCAGGCGCTGGGCTTCGCGCCGAGCCGGCTGCTCGGGCTGACACAGGTGCACGGCGTCGCAGTGGCGACCGTGACAGAGCCGTGGGCGTCGGGTCCACGCGCCGACGCGATGGTGACGGACCGGCGCGGACTGGCGCTGGGCATCGTCACCGCCGACTGCGCGCCGGTGCTGCTGGCCGATCCTGTCGCCGGCGTCGTCGGCGCCGCCCATGCCGGCTGGCGCGGCGCCGTGGCCGGCGTGCTCGAGGCGACGGTCGGCGCGATGGCGGCGTTGGGCGCCGAACCCGGACGCATCCGGGCGGCGGTCGGGCCGTGCATCGCGCAACCGTCGTACGAGGTCGGCCCCGACATGACGGCGGCGGCGCTGGACGCCGACCCGGCGGCGGCGGCGTTCCTCGTCCCCGGCCGCGCCGGGCACTGGCAGTTCGACCTCGCGGCCTTCTGCGCCGCCCGGCTGGCGCGCGCCGGAGTCCTCGCCACCGGCCGCGTCGAGGCCGACACGGTGGCCGAGCCCGAGCGCTTCTTCAGCCATCGCCGCCGCACGCTGTCGGGCGGCGGCCCGATCGGGCACCAGTTGTCGGTCATCGGCCTGGCTTGAATGCCTGCAACGTCTCGCATCACGCAACGCGGCTTGGCGGCATTGCTGGCGCTGCTCACGCTGCTGACCAGTTGCGGCGACCTGCCGCGGCCGTTCGCGGGCAATGTCGGGCGCATGGGACGCCTGCTGGCCCAACCGCCGCCGGCCCGCCTCGCGGTCACTGCGCCGGACGCGGCGCTGCTCGCCCAGCCCGCCCGCCACCAACTCGCGGCCGACGTCGCGACTTCGCTGGCCGGCCTCGAAGTGCCCGCCTTCAGCGTCGACCCGCACCCGGGAGACTGGCGCCTCACCGTGAGCGCGGAGCGGCAGGGCAGCGCCGTGGTGCCGCGCTTCACCGTGATCGACGCGGTAGGCAAGACACGGGGCAGCGTCGCCGGAACGCCGGTCGACGCCGAGGCCTGGCAGGCCGCTGCGCCCGGCACGCTGCAGCAGGTCGCCGATGCGGCGGCGACGCCGGTCTCGGGCCTGCTCACCAGCATCGAGGCGAGCCGGCAGATGAGCGACCCGAACAGCCTGCTGAACCGGCCGGCGCGGGTCGCCGTGCTGCCCATCACCGGCGCGCCGGGCGACGGCGACCGCTCGCTGCAGCGGCTGATGCGCGAGCAGTTGACGCAGCACGGCGAGAGCGCCCAGGACGACCCCGCCGGCGCCGACTTCACCGTGACGGGGCTGGTCAAGGTGACGCCGACCACCCCCGGCGACAGCACCGTCGAGATCACCTGGACCGTCGCCGATTCGCGCGGCAAGCAGGCCGGCGTGGTGGCGCAGGTGCACGACGAGAAGCTCGACATCATCAGCGGCTACTGGGGCGAGCTGGCGACCGCGGTCTGCACCGAGGCCGCGGGCGGCGTCCACGAGGTGATCGCCAACCAGCTCTTGAAGCGGCCGGTCGGCCCCTCCCCGCCGGCCGCCGCCCCGGCGCTCGTCGCGTCAGCCGCGCCGCAAGCGGTAGACCATACCCTTTCGAAACAATCATCGGCTATCGTCGATGCGCCGCCCTTGGTAGAAGACACCGGCCCAAGGCGGCGCAACTCGGGACACCAACGCCATGAAGATCGTCGCCTGCAACAGCAACCGCCCGCTCGCCGAAGCGGTGGCGGCAAACCTGGGCGTACCGTTGACGCGCGCCTCGGTGCGCCGGTTCGCGGACATGGAAGTGTTCGTGGAAATCCACGAGAACATCCGGGGCGAAGACGTGTTCGTGGTGCAGAGCACCAGCTATCCGGCGAATGACAACCTGATGGAGCTGCTGGTCACGATGGACGCGCTGCGCCGCGCCTCGGCCCGTCGGGTCACGGCGGTGGTCCCGTACTTCGGCTATGCGAGGCAGGACCGCAAATCCGGCCCGCGCACGCCGATCAGCGCCAAGCTGGTCGCCAACCTCATCACCGAAGCCGGCGCCAACCGGGTGCTGACGATGGATCTGCACGCCGGCCAGATCCAGGGCTTCTTCGACATCCCGGTCGACAACCTGTTCGCCGCACCCCTGTTCACCCGCGACATCCAGGAGCGCTACGAAGGCCGCGACCTGATGATCGTCTCGCCCGACGTAGGCGGCGTGGTGCGCGCGCGCGCGGTCGCGACCCGGCTCAACTGCGACCTCGCCATCATCGACAAGCGGCGCGAACGGGCCGGCGTGTCGGAGGTCATGAACATCATCGGCGAGGTCGAGGGCCGGCACTGCATCCTGGTCGACGACATCGTCGACAGCGGCGGCACGCTGGTCAACGCCGCAGGCGCGCTGATCGCGGGCGGCGCCAGTTCGGCCAGCGTCTACGTGACCCATGGCGTGCTCTCCGGCGGGGCGGTGGCGCGCATCGCCTCCTCGCCGATCGAGACGCTGACCGTGACCGACAGCATCCTCGCGACCGAGGCGGTGCGCGGCGCCGGCAACATCCGCCAGGCCAGCATCGCCGACCTGCTGGCCGAGGCGATCCGCCGCATCAGCGACGAGAGCTCCGTCAGCTCGCTGTTCGATTGATGGCGGAAACCCTGCAGCCGACGCCGTTCTGGTTCCTGCGCCACGGCGAGACCGACTGGAACGCGCGCGGGCTGTCGCAGGGCAACGTCGACGTGCCGCTGAACGCCGCCGGCATATCCCAGGCGAAGGCGGCGGCGCTGCTGTTGCAGGGCCGCGGCATCGCCTCGATCGTGTCCTCGCCGCTGTCGCGGGCGCGCGACACCGCCACCATGGCGGGCGAGGCGCTCGGGCTGCCGGTCGCGACCGACGACGAGCTGCATGAGGTCGAGTTCGGCGCCCAGGAGGCGCAGCCGATGGCCGGCGCGTGGTTCGCCGCCTGGGTCGAGGGCACTACGACGCCCGACGGCGCCGAGAGCTTCGTCCAGCTGCGTGCCCGCGCCGTAGCCGCCGTCAACCGCGCGCTGCTGCAGCCGTTCCCGGTATTGGTGGTGGCACACGGCGCATTGTTCCGGGCGCTGCGGGCGGAGATGGGCCTGGAGCCGAACGTGCGCACCGCCAACGCGGTGCCGATCCTGTGCTCGCCGGGGCCGCCGTCACGCAGGCTGCCCTGGGAGCTCACGCCGGCGGTGTGACGCCGCCGACACGGCATCCAGCAGCATGTGCGGCAACGTCAGCGCCGCGAGGCCCTGCAGCGTCAACGCCAGCAGGCGCTCGGGCGGCTGGCCCGGAAACCAGGGCCAGAGTGCCGCCCCAATGGCCAGCGTCAACACGGTGATCGGCACCGAGCGTGCCACCGCCTCGGACAAGGCGGCCACCCCAGGCGCCCTCGGGTCCGTCACCATCCCTGCCGTGTGGCGCAGCCCTTGCAGGCAGACGGAGTACAGCGCGAACGCGGTGAGCGGTGGCAGCGTCAGGCCGCGACCCGCCGCGTCCGCCTGTCGACCGGGACCGCCCGCTGATCCTCTTCCGCCAGCTTGCCCATGCTCACGACACCCATCAGGCCGTAGACTACCTTGGCGACCAGATCGACGATGGCGATCAGCGCCACGCCGGCGCCGGCGCCGATGATGCCCAGGCCGTCGGGGCACACCGCAAGATCAGCGGATAGACCAGCCACTCGGACCTGTTCTCCTCCAGCAGCGGCATCCAGTGACTAGGACACGACGAGGTGATGTTCAGTGTGAGAAGCAACGGCGTCATTGGCTGGTGCGTTCGTGACGGTCTCATCGACCCGGTTCAGGACCGCCAGGACCTCATCCGCCGGGACCGGCCGGCTGAAGAAGTAGCCCTGCACCTCCTGGCAGCCCTCGGCCCGCACCCGATCGAGTTGCTCCCAGGTCTCGACGCCTTCCGCCGTGGTCGCGATGCCGAGGCTGAGGCCGAGGCCAGTCACCGCGCGGACGATGGCGCGGCAGTCCTCGTTGCTGCCGATGTCGCGCACGAAGCATTGGTCGATCTTGATCTTGTCGAACGGGAAGCTGCGCAGGTAGCCGAGCGACGAGTAGCCGGTGCCGAAATCGTCCATCGCGATCCGCACTCCGATCGCCCGCAGCTCGTTCAGGATCGCGAGCGCCGCGTGGGTGTCGTGCAGCAGCACGGACTCGGTGATCTCAAGCTCCAGCCGGTCCGGCCGCAATCCCGACCCCGCCAGCGCCTCTGCCACCGTCGCCACCAGCCCGTTGGTCTTGAACTGGGCGGCGGACAGGTTGACCGCGACCCTCACCGTCTCCGGCCAGCCCGCGGCGGCCAGGCAGGCCTGTCGCAGCACCCAACCGCCGAGCGGGACGATCAGCCCGGTCTCCTCGGCAAGCGGCACGAAATCGTTCGGCGCCACCTGGCCGCGCCAGGGATGGTTCCAGCGCAACAGCGCCTCGAACACCGTCACCTGGCCCGAGGCGAGGTTGACCAGTGGTTGGTAATGCAGCTCGAACCTGTCGGCCGCCACCGCCTGCCGCAGGTCCAGTTCGAGCAGCCGGCGCGCCTGCAGCTTGGCGTCCATGCCGGACTCGAACGAGCGGAACGTGCCGCGTCCGTCGCCCTTGGCCCGATACAGCGCGATGTCGGCCATCTTGAGCAACTCCTCCGCCTCCAGCGCGTCGTCGGGAGCCAGCGCGAAGCCGACGCTGGCGCCGATGACGACCTGATGCCCGCCGATATCGTACGGCGCGGAGAGGCTCTCGACCAGGCGCATGGAGAGCGCTACGGCGTCCTGGCCGCCTTCGACCGAAGCCTGGATGATGGCGAACTCGTCGCCGCCGAGCCGGGCCACCGTGTCGCGCTCGCGCAGGCAGTCGCGCAGGCGGTCGGCGACGATGCGCAGCAAGGCGTCGCCGGCGTGGTGGCCCAGCGTGTCGTTGACCTGCTTGAAGCGGTCGAGGTCGAGGCTCAGCACCGCCAACGAGCTGTCGCGCCGCCGCGTCTGCGCCAGGGCCAGGCCGAGGCGCTCGGCCAGTAGCCGCCGGTTCGGCAGCCCGGTGAGGCTGTCGTGCAGCGCGGCGTGGCGCGCCTGTTCGCGCGAGCAGGCGAGGTCGGTGGTGATGCGCTTGGTGATAAGGATCGCCGCCAGCGAGACCGCGAGCAGGAACAGGATGCCGGTGCCCGCGGCGGCCAGGATGACGCGCTGCACCAGCGCCGTGGTCGCCGCGTTGAGCGCCCTGATCTCGCCAAGGCTGGCATCGAGCCGGTCGCGCACGGCGTCCATCTCCGCCTCCAGGCCGGAGAAGCTGCTGCGGAACGTCTCGTAATTCGTCGACCCGCTGACCGGGTTCGCGAGCGCCAGGTCGACCGCGACGCGTCCCGCCGCTGCCACCGCCGCGACCTGTCGGCCGATGTCGGCGTATTGGCGCCGGAGCGCCGCGTCCAGCGGCAGCGCGTGGTTCTCGGCGACCGCGGTCTCGATCACTTCGATGTGGTGCTGCAACGCGGCGCGGATGACCGCGTCACCCTCCTTGTTGGTTGCAAGCGCCGACTGCAGCGCGCGAAGCACGTCGTCACGGATGTTGTCCATGAACGCGTCCGCCTCGGTGTGGTTGTGCAGCGCCCGTTCGAGCAGCATGACCCGTTCCAGCGCCGCGGCCTGGCGCCGCGTGCCGCCGATGCCGAAAGCGGCCAGGCACAGCGCCACAGCCACGCTCAGCCCGCCGAGGCCGACCAGCACCTTGGCAATGGACATGGCGGGCCGCCGAGCGGGCACGCCGCGTGTCAGTCGATCCCAGCGCTTGAACAAGATGTTGCCCTCCAATGCCGGCAGCATGGGACGACTACATTGATAAAGGCTTAGCCCCCGGCCGGGGCCGAGCCGGCGTTAGGCCGGATGTTCGATGTCGAACACCAGCGCGTCCGCCACGACCGGCGCCATCAACTCGGCTACGACGCGCTGGTGTTCGGGATGCGGCAGGTAGGCGTCGCGCGCCGCCGCGTCGGTGAAGGCCATGACGAACCCCCAATCGTAGTCATGGCCCTTGCCTTCGGGGCTCGCCTGCACGCCGTCGGCGTAGCGGACGATGCCGGGCAGCTCGCCCGCAAGCGCCGCGATGCCGGCCACGGCCGCCGTCTTGGCCGCCTCGCTCGCACCCGGCATCCAGCGCAGCAGCACGATATGCTCGATCATTGCTTCATGGCCTCCATGACGACCCGGTGGTCCTCCTCGTGCGCCAGGCCCGAGACCGCGACGCCGCCCACGACCTGCGCGCCGATGCGGACCGGCACCGCGCCGCCATGGTCCGCGAGGTCGAGGCTCCCGGTCGCCACATCGGCCAGCGCGCGGCCCTTGGCGCGCAAATCATGGTGCAGCCACAGCGACGAATGGCCGAACCGCGCCACCGCCGCCAGCTTGCGGTCGAGCCACAGCCGGTTGTTGTCCGTGGTGCCGTCCAACGACGCCGAGAACAGCGTACGCCCGGCCAGCGCGATCCGGATCGCCAGCGGCCGCTCGGCGCCGAGCGCCACCAGACGGCGGCCGATCTTCCAGGCCTGCTCGAAATCGAAGCGGCGGAAGGTCAACGCCTGCTCCTCGGCGGCGATGTCGGCGGCCCGCAGCCGATGCTCCTCCGGCGTCACGCGAGTCGCAGCCCGCTGGCCGGGTCGAACACCACCGCGCGCGCCAGGTCGAACGCGAACGGGATGCGGCTGCCCGGCAGCACGTCGGCATCCGGCCGCATCCGCGCCATCACTTCCTTGCCCGCGGCGCGGGTGACGACGTAGGTGTCCGCCCCGGCCGGCTGCACCACGTCGACCCGCGCCTCAACCTGCTCGACCATGGCCGAGTGCCGGTCGGCGCCATCGACATCGGTGATCGCTTCCGGCCTGATGCCGACGATGACCGCCTGCCCGGGCTGCAAAGGCGTGCCGCGCACTGTCGTGGGAACCCGCAGCGTGATCGGCCCCTCGCCCTCGCGCGCCAGCGACAGCACCGCCACCCCGTTCTGCTGCTCGACCCGCGCCGGCAGCAGGTTCATCGCGGGCGAGCCCATGAAGTCGGCCACGAACAGGTTGTCGGGGCGGTTGTAGATGTCGGCGGGGCTGCCGACCTGTTGCAGCGCGCCGTCACGCAGCACCGCGATCTTGGTCGCCAGCGTCATCGCCTCGATCTGGTCGTGGGTCACGTAGACGATGGTCTTGCCGGTGGTCTGGTGCAGCTTCTTGATCTCGGTGCGCATGTCGACCCGCAGCTTGGCGTCGAGGTTGGACAGCGGCTCGTCGAACAGGAACACCAGCGGGTCGCGCACCAGGGCGCGCCCCATCGCCACCCGTTGCCGCTGCCCGCCGGAGAGCTGGCCGGGGCGACGCGCCAGCAGGTGCGCCATCTGCAGCGTCGCCGCGACCCGCTGCACGGCGGCATCGCGCTCCGGCTTGGGCACGCCGCGCATCTCCATGCCGAAGGCGATGTTCTGCGCCACGGTCATGTTCGGGTAGAGCGCGTAGGACTGGAACACCATGGCGATGTCGCGCTGCGACGGGCGCAACTCGGTCACGGTGCGGCCGTCGATGCGGACGTCGCCGGCGCTGACACTCTCCAGCCCGGCGATGGCGTTGAGCAGCGTGGACTTGCCGCAGCCCGACGGGCCAACCAGCACCAGGAAGCCGCCGCGCTCGACGTCGAGGTCGCTGCCCTTCAGCACGTCGAGCGCGCCGAAGCGCTTCTTCAGCCCCTTGATCTCCAGGAACGGCAAGCCGGTCATCCTTTCACGGCGCCCGCCATCAGCCCACGCACGAAGTAACGCCCGGCGACGACGTAGACGAACAAGGTGGGGGCTGCGGCGATGATCGCCGCCGCCATGTCGACGTTGTATTCCTTCACCCCGGTCGAGGTGTTGACCAGGTTGTTCAACGCTACCGTCATCGGCACGCCGGAGCCGGAGGTGAAGCTGGCGCCGAACAGGAAGTCGTTCCAGATGTTGGTGAACTGGAAGATCACCGAGACGATGATGATCGGTCCCGACATCGGCAGCAGGATGCGGCGGAAGATCTGGAAGAAGCCGGCGCCGTCGATCTGCGCGGCGCGCACCAGCTCGGTCGGGAACGCCTCGTAGAAGTTGCGGAAGAACAGCGTCGTGAAGCCGAGGCCGTAGACGATGTGGACCAGGATCAGGCCCAGGATCGAGTTGCCCAGCCCGGCCGCGCCCAGCACCCGCGCCACCGGGATGAGCACCGCCTGGAACGGGATGAAGCAGGCGAACAGCATCAGCGCGAACACCAGCTTGTGGCCGGGGAAGCGCCATTTGGTCAGCACGTAGCCGTTCAGCGCGCCGAGGATGGTGGACACCGCGACCGCGGGCACCACCATCGCGATCGAGTTGCCGAAATAGCCCTTGATGCCGTTGCAGGTCAGGCCGATGCAGGCCGTCCCCCAGGCTGCCAGCCAGGGTGCCAAGGTGGGGGCCAACGGCAGCGCCAGGACGTTGCCGTCGCGGATCTCGTCGAGCGACTTGAACGACGTGACCAGCATGACGAACAGCGGCAGCAGGAACAGCACGGCGAAGCCCAGCAGCAGGGCGTAGATGACGAAGCCGGTGACGCGCCCGCCGCCCATCGGGCGCGGGGCGGCCATGGTCGCCATCAATGGCGCTCCCGCAGCTCGGAATACAGGTACGGCACGATGATCGCGGCGATGGTCACCAGCATGATGACGGCGCTCGCCGCCCCCACCGACATCTGGTTGCGGGTGAAGGTGTAGGAATACATGAACGTGGACGGCAGCTCGGTGGCGTTGCCGGGGCCGCCGCCGGTCAGCGCGATCACCAGGTCGTACGACTTGATCGCCATGTGCGCCAGCACGATGAACGCGGAGAGGAACACCGGGCGCAGGATCGGGATCACGATGCGCCGGTAGACCGCCCAGCCCGACGCGCCGTCGATCTGCGCCGCCTTCAGGATCTCGCCGTCGATGCCGCGCAGCCCGGCCAGGAACATCGCCATGCAGAACCCGGTCGCCTGCCAGGCGCCGGCAATGACAACGGTGTAGATCGCCATGTCCGGGTTCACCAGCCAGTCGAAGTGGAACGAGGTCCAGCCCCAGACGTGCATCGTGCGCTCGATGCCCAGCCCGGGGTTGAGGAACCACTTCCAGGCGGTGCCGGTGACGATGAACGAGATCGCCATCGGGTAAAGGTAGATGGTGCGCAGCGCCCCCTCGGCGCGGATGCGCTGGTCGAGCAGGATCGCCAGCAACAGGCCGAGCGCCACGCAGATCAGCACGTAGAGGATGCCGAACAGCGCGATGTTGTGCAGCGCCATGGTCCAGCTCGGCTGCAGGAACAGCTTGCGGTAGCTGTTGAACCCGGTCAGCGCGTAGTTCGGCATCATCCGGCTGCCGGTGAACGACAGGTACACCGTCCACAGGATGAAGCCGTAGACGAACAGTAGGATGACCGCGAACGAGGGGGCCAGGACGAGGCGCGGCAGCCAGTCCTGCAGCGCGTCGAGCGGGCGGGCGCGCTCGCGCGGGATGGCCTGCGGGTCGATGGTGGTGGTGGACATCGGGAGTCCTTTGGAGACGCGCGCGGCCGAGGTTGCCCCCGGCCGCCATGGAAAGCTACTTCGCCGCGTCGATCGCCTTCGGCAGTTCCGCCGCCGCCTGGTCGGCGGTGCTCTGGCCGTTGAACAGCTTGGTCACGACGTCGGAGATCGCGTTCTGCACCGCGTCGGGCACGCCGTAGCCCTGCGCCTCGGAGCCGAACAGCGTGTTCGAGGCGATCGCCTGCTTGAGGTCGGCGATGCCCTTCTTGCCGCAGGCGTCGAACGCCGCGTCGGAGACGTCGGTGCGCGCCGGCACCGAGCCCTTGATGACGTTGAACGCCGACTGGAACGCCGGGTCCTCGATGGCGCTGGCCATCTGCACCTGACCGGGCTCCAGGCCGGAGCCGTGCTTGAAGAATACGAACTGGTCGGCGTTGAAGGTCACGGTGCCCTGGGTGCCGGGGAAGCGGAAGCACAGGAAGTCGGCGCCCGGCTGCTTGTGCGCGTTGACGAACTCGCCCTTGGCCCAGTCGCCCATCACCTGCAGCAGCGCGTCGCCCTTGATCACCATGGCGGTCGCGAGGTTCCAATCGCGCCCAGGGAAGTTGGGGTCGACATAGGTGCGCAGCTTGGCCATGCGCTCGAACGAGGTCTTCATGGTGGGCGAGGACAGCGCCGCCGAGTCGAGGTCGAGGAACGCCTTCTTGTAGAAGTCGGGGCCGCCGGTGCTGAGCACCACGCTCTCGAACATGGTGTTCTCCTGCCAGGCCTGGCCGCCTTGGGCCAGCGGCACGATGCCCGCCGCCTTGGCCTTGTCGAGCAGGGCCACCAGCTCGTCGAAATTGGTCGGCGGCTGCGCGCCGAGCTTGTCCATCGCCGCCTTGTTGACCCAGATCCAGTTGGTGGAGTGGACGTTGACCGGGGCCGCGACCCACTTGCCGTCATGCACCGCGAACGCCTGCAGCGGCTTCGGGATGGTGGCGGTCCAGTTCTCCTTGGTGGCGACCGGGGTGAGGTCGGCCAGCACGTCCTGCTGCGCGAAGTCGGTGATGGTGTAGCCCAGCATCTGCGAGGCGCTGGGCGGGTTGCCCGAGGTCAGCCGCGCCTTGAGCGTGGTCATCGCCGCCGAACCGCCGCCGCCGGCGACCGGCGCGTCGTGCCAGCTCACGCCCTCGGCCTCCAGTTTCTTCTTCAGCACGCTGAGGCCCGCCGCCTCGCCGCCCGAGGTCCACCAGTGCAGCACCTCGACGTTGTCCGCGGCGCGCGCCGGCGTGACGGCGGGAGCGCCGGCGGACAGCATGGCCGCCGCGATCGCGGTGGTGCCCAACAGCTTCTTGAACATAAGTTTCCCCACAAGACGATTGGCCGCACCCATCATTGCGTGCGGGCTTGCACCGTCCCGATACCGTTTGCCGGACAAAAGGGCAATCACGCTTGCGGGGGAACCACCCAGCTCTCGGCTCCCTGCGACGTGAAGTGCGCCGCACTCGCCTCGGCGCCGGTGGCGTTCAGCGCCCGGATCAGCGCGATACGGTCCTCGGGCGGCGCCACGAACATGACGAAGCCGCCGCCGCCGGCGCCGGACACCTTGCCGGCCAACGCCCCGTGCGCCATCGCGGTCTCGTGCAGCCGGTCGATCGCCGGGCTGCTGACGCCGCTGGCGGTACGCTTCTTGGCGCCCCAGGAGCGGTTCAGGATCGCCGCCACCTGCCCGATCTCGCCGCGCAGCAACGCTTGCTTCATCTCGACCGCATCGGACTTGAGCTGGTGCAGGCTCTCGATGGCTGCCGAATCGTGCCCGGCCATCTGCCGCTGCTGGTCCTCGATGATCGCCTCGCTGCGCCGCGAGACGCCGGAGAAGCAGATCACCAGCGACGCCTCCAGCTCGTTGACGAAGCCGGGCGCAATGCGCAACGGGTTCACGATCACCCGGTCGTGGGCCAGGAACTCGATGAAGTTGGCGCCCCCGAACGCCGCCGCGTACTGGTCCTGCTTGCCGCCAGCCAGTGCCAGGTCGACCCGCTCGACCTCGAACGCCAGGTGCGCCACGTCGTACAGCCCGAGCGGCAGGCCCAGCCGGGTGCGGAACGCCTCGACCAGCGCCACCACCAGCGCCGAGGACGAGCCGAGCCCCGATCCGGCCGGCGCGTCGACATAGGTGGTGATGCGCAGCGGCGGCAGGCCGGGCGCCAGCGCCGCCATCCGCCGCCACACCCCGGCGTGGATCGCGAGCCGCGCCTGCGCCAGCACCGCCGGGTCCAGCCGCTCCTCCACCTGCAGGTCGCGGGCGACGAAATGCAGCATCCGGTCGGGCGACGGCTCGATAAACGCATAGGCGTAGCGATCGATGGTGCTGTTCAGCACCGCGCCGCCGTACTCGTCGCAATACGGGCTGAGGTCGGTGCCGCCGCCGGCCAGTCCGAGCCGCAGCGGCGCCCGCGCCCGGACGATCATGTATCCACCCTCACGCGACCGCCTTCAGGATGAAATTGTGGCTGCCCAGGTAGCCCAACTGGTTCGACCAGTACAGCAGCACCACCGCCTCGACGAAGCCGGCAGCGCGCAGCAGCCCGAGCACGTCCCAGCCCACGTCGAGCGTGCCGTCGGCACGGCGATGCGTGTGGCTGGCGCGATGGCGGAACGGCAGGGCGCCCAGCAGCACGCCGCCGGGCGCGGTCAGCGTACGCAGCCGCGCCGCCGCCCGCGCCAAGTCGGAAACCGACTGCAGCCATTGGTCGGCAATCAGCAAGTGGTAATGCCCGCTTGCCTTGGCGGACGGCTCCGCCAGCCAGGCGTGCTCGGCCGCCAATGCCCGTAGCCGGCGATGCACCGGCGCCGCCGGACCCACCACCAGCAGGCGCGACCAAGGCTGCACCCCGCCTTCCGCCAGTGCCGCGTGCAGCAGCGCGCGGGCTTGTCCGGGCAACGCGTCCTCGCAGTCGCAGGCCTGCTCGCTGGGCCAGGCGGCGGTATGCGAGGTCAGCGCCACAGGGCGCAGGCAGGGCGCGCAGGTGCCCGCCTGCAGCAACGGCGCCCTCTCGGCCGCCAGTTGCGCCGCAAGCGACTGCTCGAACTGGCTGCGCGCCGCGAGCGTGGCCGCGAAGCGCTCGCTCCACGACTCGAACTCGGCCCGCGAGACGAA
>CAXUHK010000045.1:25441-26090 GCA_964250775.1 uncultured Acetobacteraceae bacterium
CGGAAGGCGCACCGGCGCGGGCAGGTCGGCGGCGGCCACGGCGGCGGCGGCACGCGGCAAGGCATGCCGGCCGCGCGGCCGCGGCGCAGCGCCGCCGCGATGTCGCCGTCATGGAACAGGCCCACCGGCGCCGCCAGCAGCAGCCCCACCGGCGCCGCCACCGGCCATGCCTCGCCGCGTTCGTCCTCGCCCAGCAGCAGGCAGCCGACCGCCTCGGGGCGCGCCAGCAGCTCGCCCAACGACGTGGCCGAGGCGTCCGTCGCGTCGGCGTCGAGCAGCGCCAACGTTCTGCCGCGCGCCTGCGCCACGGCGCCGACCAGATCGCTCGCGTAGCAGAGGTTGGCGACCAGGGACGGCAGCAGTGCCAGCCGCGCGTCGTGGCCGGGATCGATCAGCACCACCTCCGCCGCCAGCTTGCCGGCGACCCGGGCCAGCGCCCGCAATCGCGCCAGGGCCGGGGTCGCGGTGGTGCGGGCGCTGGCGACCAGCGCCAGCGTCAGGTCGGGATCGTCCGCCCGAGGCAGCGCCGCCGCACCCGCTTCGGCCAGCACCGCCCGTGCCGCCGCGACATCGGCGCCAGCCACGCCCGCCTGCGGCAGCACGACCGACAGCTCGCGCAACGCCCCGCGCAGCGCCGCAGCCTGCGGGG
>CAXUHK010000046.1:0-16973 GCA_964250775.1 uncultured Acetobacteraceae bacterium
GGCATAACAACCGCGCAGTCTAGATTTGCGGGTAGGCCCGTCAGGGGACGCGCCGGTATGGCGACGATGATTTCCGAAGTGTTCGCCGCGTTCAAATCGGCGGGCGTCGATGATGACCGGGCGCGGGCGGCGGCCGAGGCTATGGCGGCGCAAGGCGAGCGCCTGATGGACGTGCGCGACGAGTTGCGGGGGGAAATCCGCGGCGTCCGCGACGAATTGCGGGACGTGCGCGACGAGTTGCGGGGGGAGATACACACCTGGCGCGACGAGTTGCGGGGAGAAATCCGCACCGTGCGCGACGAGTTGCGGGGAGAAATCCGTACCGTGCGCGACGAGGCACGTTCGGGAGCGGCGAAGCTGCGGGAAGGCCAAGCCGATCTGCGCGGCAGCGTGAGGCTGCTGCAATGGCAGGTGGCGGCGCTCTACGCGATGTTCGCCGGCGTGTTCTGGTTGCTGTTCCGGGTGGCGGCAAAGGTGGGCGCGCTACCCGGCTGATGCGGCCAGGTCCTGTGTGAACACCCCGCGACAGCGACGCAGAATGCTTGACACGGATACCCCGTTATCTGCGACGCTGACACCGTGCATCGCATGATCCAAGGCCCCGCCGCCCCTTGCGCTTGACCCACCCCGGGCGCGGCACCATTGCTGACATCCTCCCCGCCATGTCGGCGGGACGGAGGAACAGCGGTTGACCACCCATACACGCCCCAAGCGCCTGCACGTGATGACCTGGGGCTGTCAGATGAACGTCTACGACAGCGGCCGCATGGCCGAGACCCTGGCGCCGCTCGGCTACGAGACCGTGGCCGAACCCGAGGGCGCCGACATGGTGATCCTCAACACCTGCCACATCCGCGACCGCGCCGCCGAAAAGGTGTTCTCGCAACTGGGGCGGCTGCGCCTATTGCAACGCGAGCGGGCCGAGGCCGGCGGCCGCATGGTGCTGGCCGTGGCCGGCTGCGTCGCCCAGGCCGAGGGCGCCGAGATCCTGGCCCGCGCCCCCTATGTCGACATCGTGCTCGGGCCGCAGACCTACCACCAGCTGCCGGAGATGGTGGCCCGCGCCAGCCGCGCCGCCGGCGCCGTGATCGCGACCGACTTCCCGGCCGAGGACAAGTTCGACCACCTGCCGCAGGTCTCGACGCCACCGGGAGTCACCGCATTCCTCACCATCCAGGAAGGCTGCGACAAGTTCTGCAGCTTCTGCGTGGTGCCCTACACCCGCGGCGCCGAGAGCAGCCGCCCGCTCGCCGCCATCGTCGCCGAGGCCCGCCGGCTGGTCGAGCTGGGGGCGCGCGAGATCACGCTGCTGGGGCAGAACGTCAACGCCTGGCATGGCGCCGGGCCGGACGGTCGCACGGCCGGGTTCGCGACCTTGCTGCGGGCATTGGGGGAGTTGCCTGGCCTGCTGCGGTTGCGCTACGCGACCTCGCACCCGGGCGACATGGACGCGGCGCTGATCGAAGCGCATCGCGAGCTGCCGGCGCTGATGCCGTACCTGCACCTGCCGGTGCAGTCGGGATCGGACCACGTGCTCGCGGCAATGAACCGCCGCCACACCGCCGCCCAATACCTCGACACCATCGCCGAACTGCGCGCGGCGCGGCCCGACATGGCGTTCTCCAGCGACTTCGTCGTGGGCCACCCCGGCGAGACCGAGGCGGATTTCGCGGCGACCCTCGACCTCGCGCGCGCGGTCGGCTTCGCGCAGGCGTACAGCTTCAAGTATTCGCGCCGCCCCGGCACGCCGGCCGCCGCTTCGCCCGGCCAGGTCGAGGAGACGGAGAAGGACCGGCGGCTGCAGGCGTTGCAGGCGCTGCTGGCTGAGCAGCAGGCGGCGTTCAACGCGGCCACGGCGGGACTCACGGTGCCTGTGCTGTTCACCCATCCGGGGCGCCGACCGGGCCAGATCGGCGGCCGCACCCCATGGCTGCAGCCGGTGCATGTCGACGGACCACTCACGCATATCGGGTCCGAGCTGCCGGTGACGATCGTGGCCGGAAACACCAACTCCCTGACTGGAAGACTGCACCCCCAACAACCGGAGCAAATTTGCGCTTGAACCAGATCGCCGCCCGCGTGGCCGGCCCCGTGATCCATGCACCCCAAGTGGCCAGTGCCAACAAGGCGGCCACCCTCCAGTTCAACGACAACGCGTTGCTGCCGCTGCTGCTGGGCGATCACGACCGACACTTGGTGCGATTGGAACAGGCGCTGGGGGTGCGGCTGTCGTGCCGCGGCAACCGGGTCGCGGTCAACGGCGA
Source organism: uncultured Acetobacteraceae bacterium (assembly GCA_964250775.1). Lineage (GTDB taxonomy): Bacteria > Pseudomonadota > Alphaproteobacteria > Acetobacterales > Acetobacteraceae > CAVRQM01. The sequence goes on from CAXUHK010000046.1 coordinate 2,265, forward strand.
GGCGTCGCGGGTCGAGGCGGCGGTCGGCGCGCTCAACGGGCTGTACGGCCGGCTGCAACGCGGCCAAGCGGTCAGCCTGTCCGATGTCGACGCCGCGGTGCGCATGAGCGATCTGGACGACGGCCGCGCCGCGCTGTCCGAGCTGCCGGCGATCCGTACCAAGCGCGGCGCGTTCGCGCCCCGCAGCCCCGGGCAGGCCGAGTACATGGAGCAGTTGAGCCGGCACGAGATGGTGTTCGGCATCGGCCCCGCCGGCACCGGCAAGACCTACCTCGCGGTGGCGCAGGGTGTTGCCATGCTGCAATCGGGCCAAGTCGACCGCATCGTGCTGAGCCGCCCCGCAGTCGAGGCCGGCGAGCGGCTGGGCTTCCTGCCCGGCGACCTCAAGGACAAGGTCGACCCCTACCTGCGCCCGCTGTACGACGCGCTGGGCGACATGCTGCCAGGCGACCAGATGGTGCGGCGCATGGCGACCGGCGAGATCGAGGTGGCGCCGCTGGCGTTCATGCGCGGCCGCACGCTGGCGCACGCCTTCGTCATCCTCGACGAGGCGCAGAACACCACGCCGGTGCAGATGAAGATGTTCCTGACCCGCATGGGCGAGGGCACGCGCATGGTCGTCACCGGCGACCTGTCGCAGATCGACCTGCCGGCCGGCACCCGCTCCGGCCTGCGCGACGCGCTCGACACGCTGGAGGGCGTCCCCGGCATCGGCGTCTGCCGGTTCGACAAGCGCGACATCGTGCGCCACCCGCTGGTCGCGCGCATCGTCGACGCCTACGACCAGCGCGCCGCGGCGGAGAAGGAAACCCGCCAGCGCGCCCGGCCGGCCAATCCTGTCGCCAGCCCCATCGCCATCGACGCGAGCAAGTGAGAAGCAATTTCGATCCATGACGGACGGCAGTAGCGGCCCCGCTGCGGCGGGGAACCCGGTTTGGGTCGAGGATGCGGCTTGGCGCCGTTGGATGCGCCGGCCCGAGGCGGTGGCGATCCGCGCCCTGCGGGCCAGTGGGACCCCCGCCCACGTCGTGTTGTCCGGCGACCGTGCCATGCGCCGGCTCAACGCCGCCCATCGCGGGCAGGACAAGCCGACCAACGTGCTGACCTTCGAGCCGGCCGCTCGCGGCGCTCCCGGCGAGATCATCCTGGCGTTGGGCACCATGCGGCGCGAGGCCGAGGCCGCACGCCGCCGGCCGGCGCACCATCTGGCGCACCTGGTGGTGCATGGCTGCCTGCACCTCCAGGGCCACGACCACCACCGGGCGGGCGAGGCGCGGCGGATGGAGATGCGCGAGGCGCGCATCCTCGCCCGCATGGGAGTGCCGAACCCGTGGCGGGGCCGATGAGTGCCGCGGTCCGTGGTGCGGTGTCGCGCAACGGCCTGATCACCCGGCTGCGCGGCACGCTGCGGCGGCGCGGCGCCGAGCAGTCGGTGCGCGCCAGCATCGCCGAGCTGGTGCACGAGGCCGGGCAGGCCGTGAGCGTCCCCGGCGTCGCGCCCGAGCTCGACCGGCAGGAGCGGGCGCTGCTGGCCAACGTGCTGCGGCTGCGCGAGACCACCGCCGACGACGTGATGATCCCGCGCGCCGACATCGTGGCCATGCGGGCCGACGTGACGTTCGACGCGGCGCTGGCGCAGATCCGCAGCGAGGGACACTCGCGCCTGCCGGTCTACGACGACCAGCTCGACGACATATTGGGCATGGTCCACATCAAGGACGTGTTCGCCTATGTCGGCCGGCCCGAGGCGTTCGCGCTGCGCTCGATCCTGCGCCGCCCGCTGATGGTGGCGCCGCAGATCCCGGTGCTCGACCTGCTGCTGCAGATGCGCCAGGCGCGGATGCACCTGGCGCTGGTGGTCGACGAGTACGGCGGCATCGACGGGCTGGTCACGATCGAGGACCTGGTCGAGACCATCACCGGCGACATCAGCGACGAGCACGACGAGATCATGGGGCCGATGGTGACGGAGCGCGCCGACGGCTCGCTCGACCTCGACGCGCGGATGCCGGTCGAGGATTTCGAGGCGCGGCTGGGGCCGGTGCTGACCGAGGACGAGCGCGAGGCCGATATCGACACGGTGGGCGGGCTGGTGTTCACCCTGGCCGGGCGAGTGCCGGCGCGCGGCGAGGTGCTGAGCCACAAGTCCGGCTTCGAGTTCCGCGTGCTCGACGTCGACGCGCGGCGCATCCGCCGCGTGCGCGTCCGCCGCACGCCGTCGCCGGAAGCGGCGCGCGCTGCCGAGTAGCTGCGGAACTTGTTGCGCGACCAACGCTTGATGGCTGTCATGCGTAAGCCTCGGACCCTGGACGTGCTCTCGATCGGCCTGCTGACGAGCGCCGGGTTCGCGCTGGCCCGCGCCCCCGCGCGCCGAACCGCTGCGGCGCCGACGGCACGGGCCGACAACGCCACGCCATCCGCCGCCGATGCGGGTGGGATGGCCAACTCGCCCGCCGAGATCCCGCCGCGCGGCTGGTTGGCGGTGCTGAAGCGGGTCGGCCATCAGTTCAACGAGCATCGGGTGATGGCCGAGGCCGCCGGCGTGGTGTTCTACGTATTGTTGGCCATCTTCCCGGCAATCGCGGCGCTGGTGTCGCTGTATGGCTTGTTCGCCGATCCCAGGACCGTGTCGGACCAACTGGCGGCGTTGTCCGGCGTGCTGCCGGGCGGCGGCATGGACATCGTCAAGGACCAGGTGACGCGGGTTGCCTCGAACGGTGGCGGCAAGCTGGGCTTGGGCCTGGCGATCGGCCTCGCCACCTCGCTGTGGAGCGCCAACGCCGGCATGAAGGCGCTGTTCGACGTGCTGAACGTGGTCTACGACGAGCACGAGAAGCGCGGCTACGTGCGGCTCACGCTGGTCACCATGGGCTTCACCGTTGCCAGCCTGGCGTTCGTGCTGCTGGCGATGGCGGTGGTCGTGGTGCTGCCGGTGGCGTTGAAGTTCGTGGGGCTGGACGAGCTCGCCAAAACGTTGCTGGCCGTCCTGCGCTGGCCGCTAATGCTGGTGGTTGTCGCCGGCCTGCTGTCGGTGATCTACCGCTACGGGCCGAGCCGTGAGCGCGCGCGCTGGCGCTGGGTGAGTTGGGGCGGCGGCGTGGCGGCGGTGCTATGGGTGCTGGTCTCGCTGGCGTTCTCGTTCTACGTGAGCAATTTCGGTAATTACAACAAGACTTACGGCTCGCTGGGTGCCGCGATCGGGTTCATGACGTGGATCTGGATCTCGTGCATGGTGGTGTTGCTGGGCGCCGAATTGAACGCCGAGCTGGAGGGGCAGACCGCGCGCGATAGCACCACCGGCCTGGAACGCGAGCTGGGCCAGCGCGGCGCCACCAAGGCGGACACGGTGGCGGCGTGACCGGCGTTCAGGCGCCGTAATGGTAACGGCACGCGGCGATCTCGATCCGCTGATCGATACCGGCTTTGCCCGCGACGCGGTAGACGAGCCGGTGCTCTCCGGTGATGCGGCGCGACCACCCTGAGAGATCGCCCTTCAATGGCTCCGGCTTGCCAAGACCCTTGAAAAGGTTGCGGCGAGCATCCTCGATGAGAACGTTGAGCCGCGTTAGGTCATCCTGGTCGGTAGCAGCCCATGATCGGTACTCACTCCATCCCCTCTCGATAAAATGGACCCTCACGCCTCGTTGCGGGACCGCGCAGGTATCAGCTCACGTTGCTTGGTTTCTCCAGCCTCAGCGGACCGGACCGACTTCAACAAATGCCTCGCGTTGGCTGGACTGCGTAAAAGATGGATCGTCTCCTGCCATCCCTCAAACTCAGCCTCCGACAGCAGGACGACATTGCCCTTGCCGCCTTGGCGAGTGACCAAGACCGGCGCGCGGCTATCGATTGCTTCATCCATGTAGCGAGCCAAATTTTGCCGTAGCTCGGTGAAGGAAACCTGAACCATTTTGCTGCCTGAGATCAGTACACATTGGCGTACCTCAATTGTGTGAAATGGTCAAAACCTACTGTCTGACGAACGGCTAGGGCGTGCGTATCGCCCCACTATGGTGAGTTTGGTCATGACGCAGTCCATTCGCCTTTCCGCAGGTGCCGTGCCGCTTGCCGACTGGCGGGCGATCTATTCCGGCGGCGCCGTTGCGCTCGATCCTGCCTGCCGGCCCGGCGTAGAGGCGGCCGCGCGCACGGTGGCGGCGATCATCGCCCGGGGCGCGCCGGTCTATGGCGTCAACACCGGCTTCGGCAAGCTCGCCAGTGTGCGCGTCGCCGACGCCCACCTGGCGGCGCTGCAGCGCAACATCGTGCTGTCGCACGCGGCCGGGGTCGGGGCGGCGCTGCCGGAGCCGGTGGTGCGGCTGGCGATGGCGCTCAAGGTCGCGAGCCTGGCGCGCGGCGTCTCCGGCGTGCGCTGGGAGACGCTGGCGCACCTGACGGCGTGCTTGGAGCGCGGCGTGCTGCCGGTGATCCCCGGCCAGGGCTCGGTCGGCGCGTCCGGCGACCTGGCGCCCTTGGCGCATCTCGCGGCGACGCTGATCGGCGTGGGCGAGGCGGCATGGCGGGGCACGGCCATGCCGGCCGCGGCGGCGCTGGCGGCGGCGGGGCTGGAGCCGCTGACGCTCGGCCCGAAGGAGGGGCTGGCGCTGCTCAACGGCACCCAGGTCTCGACCGCGCTGGCGCTGGCCGGGCTGTTCAAGGCCGAGCGGGCGTTCCAGGCGGCGCTGGTCACGGGGGCGTTGGCGACCGACGCCGCGCGCGGCTCCGACACGCCGTTCGACCCGCGCATCCACGCGGTCCGCGGCCACCGGGGGCAGGTCGAGGTCGCCGGCTGCCTGCGGGCATTGCTGGCCGGCAGCGCCATCCGCGCCTCGCACCTCACCGACGACGTGCGGGTGCAGGATCCGTACTCGCTGCGCTGCCAGCCACAGGTGATGGGCGCCTGCCTCGACCTGCTACGCCAGGCCGCGGCGACGCTCGCGGTCGAGGCCAACGCGGTGTCCGACAACCCGCTGGTGTTCGCGGACGATGACGAGGTGCTCTCGGGCGGCAACTTCCACGCCGAGCCGGTGGCGTTCGCCGCCGACATGGTGGCACTCGCCTTGTGCGAGATCGGGTCGATCGCCGAGCGCCGGGTGGCGCTGCTGGTCGACCCGGCGCTGTCCGGCCTGCCGGCGTTCCTGACACCCAAGCCCGGCCTGCATTCCGGTTTCATGCTGCCGCAGGTCACGGCGGCGGCGCTGGTGGCGGAGAACCGGCAACGCGCCCATCCGGCCAGCGTCGACAGCGTGCCGACCTGCGCCAACCAGGAGGACCACGTCTCGATGGCGACCCACGGCGCGCGGCGGCTGCGCCCGATGGCCGAGAACCTGGTTCAGGTCGTCGGCATCGAGCTGCTGGCGGCGGCGCAGGGCTGCGACTTCCACGCGCCGCTACGATCCAGCGAGGGCTTGGAGCGTGTCCGCGCGGCGCTGCGGCTCGAGGTGCCGACGCTGGACGAGGACCGCTACTTCGCCCCGGACATCGCCTTGGCTTCTGGGTTGGTGCGCTCGGGCGCGCTGGCCGAAGCGGCCGGCGTCGCGTTGCCAGGGATCGCCTAATCCGTCCGACTCGGGTTGACCGGGGTGCCGCTTGCATCTCTGCTGCGCGCTCATGGAACGAGGCGGGACGGGCATGGCGAGGACGGGCATCGCGAGGACTGGCACCGCGAGGACTGGCACCGCGAGACGGGCAGGCTGGGCGCTGGGGCTCGCGATGCTGGCGACCGGGGTGGCCCATGCCGACGGCACCGACCGCGCCAGCTTGATGAAGCAGCACCGCGGCGGCGTCATGCGGCTGGTGGCGCGAGGCTCGAACGGCACCATCGACCCGCATGTCGCCTACAGCCTGCAATACTGGCAGATGGACCAGTCGGTCTATGACGGCCTCATGGCGTTCAAGAAGGCGCAAGGGGCGGAGGCGTTCAAGCTCGTCCCCGACCTCGCCGCCGACATGCCGCGCGTCAGCGACGACGGCCGCACCTACGCCTTCACGCTGCGCCGGGGCATCAAGTTCTCCAACGGCCAGGAGGTCACCCCCGCCGACGTGGTCGCCTCGATGCAGCGCATCTTCAAGGTGGTGGGACCGAACTCCGGCACCTGGTACGCCGGCATCGTCGGCGCCGACCTCTGCCTCAAGACGCCCGCCACCTGCACCCTGGCCGGCGGCGTCGCGGCCGACGCGGCGACCAACACGATCACCTTCAGCCTGACCGCGCCCGACGCCGAGTTCCTCGACAAGCTGGCGGTGCCGCACGCCACCATCTCGCCGGCCGCGACGCCGCCGAAGGACCAGGGCAACGCGCCGGTTCCGGGCACCGGCCCATACATGATCGCGAGCTTCAACCCGAGCAGCGGCATGGTGCTGACGCGCAACCCATATTTCAAGGAATGGAGCGTCGACGCCGAGCCGGACGGCTACCCCGACCGCATCAACTACGACATCGGCCTGGAGGACGAGGCGCAGGTCACCGCGGTCGAGAACGGCCAGGCCGACTGGACCTACGACCCGGTGCCGGCCGACCGGCTCGGCGAGCTCGGCGGCAAGTTCGCGGCACAGACGCACCTGAACCCGCTGACCGCGATCTACTACCTGCCGCTCAACGTCAACTTGCCGCCGTTCGACAACCTCAAGGCGCGCCAGGCGGTGGCATACGCGCTCGACCGCCGCGCCGCGATCAACCTGTTCGGCGGCCGCAACCTGGCGGTGCCGGTGTGCCAGATCCTGCCGCCCACCTTCCCCGGCCACGTCGCCTATTGCCCGTACAGCAAGAACCCCGGCGCCGAGTGGAGCGCCCCCGACATGGACCGCGCGCGGGCGCTGGTGCGCGAATCCGGCACCGCCGGGCAGAAGGTGTCGGTGATCGTGCAGGCGATCCCGATCGACAAGAACATCGGCACCTACGTGACCAGCGTGCTGCGCGACCTCGGCTACGCCGCCGAGCTGCACCCGATCTCGCCCGACATCCAGACGCAATACATCCAGAACAGCAACAACCATGTGCAGATCAGCCTGACCGCCTGGTACCAGGACTATCCGGCGGCGTCCGACTTCCTCAACGTGCTGTTCAGTTGCGCCAACTTCCATCCCGGCTCGGACGCCTCGATCAACGAATCCGGGGTGTGCGACCACGCGCTCGACGCGCGGATGCAGCACGCGCTGGCGACCGGGGTGGCCGACCCCGCGGCCGCCAACCGGGAATGGGCGGCGATCGACCGTGACGTCACCGACCGCGCCTATTTCGCGGTGCTGTTCGCGCCCAAGCACGTCGACTTCGTGGCCAAGCGGGTCGGCAACTTCGTGTTCAGCAGCCAATTCTATTGGCTGTTCACGCAATCCTGGGTGCAGTGACATGCCAATCGAACGGCTGAGCGGGATCGACCTGCACTATCGCTTCGAGGGCGAAGGCGAGCGCACGATGGTGCTGGTCAACGGCCTGGCCGACGACCTGGAGAGCTGGGCGGCGCAAGTGCCGGCGTTCCTCGCCGCCGGCTATCGCGTGCTGCGGTTCGACAACCGCGGCATCGGCAAGTCGTCGCGTCCGCCCGGGCCATACACCACGGCGTTGATGGCGGCCGACGCGAAGGCGCTGGTCGACCATCTCGGGCTGTCGCGCGTGCACATGCTGGGCGTGTCGATGGGCGGCATGATCGCGCAGGAATACGCGCTGGCCTACGGCGGCGACCTCGCGGCGCTGGCGCTGGCCTGCACCTATGCCGCGCCGGGGCCGTTCTGCGGCCGGATGTTCGCGCTATGGGCGGACATGGCGCCGGCGATGGGCGTGCCCGCGGTGATGCGTGACGTCGCGTTGTGGGCATTCACCCAGGAGTTCTTCGAGGCCGGCGGCGCGCCGCTCGCCGAGGTGGAAGCCATGATGGCGACGCTTGACCAACAGGTGCCGGAATACCTGGCGCAATTGCACGCGATCCGGGCGCATGACACCGAGGCGTGGCTCGGTGGGTTGGCGACCCCGACGCTGGTGCTGGCCGGCGAAGTGGACCTATTGATCCCGGTGCGGCTGTCGCGTCGGCTGTGCGACGCCATCCCGGGCGCCACCTGGGCGACCTCACCCGGTGGCCACGCGTTTCTGTGGGAAAAGCCAGACGCCTTCAACGCCGCGGTGCTGGGGTTCTTCGACCGGCAGCGATGACGCGCATCACTCCGCCGGCAGCTCGCGCGGCGCCTTGCTGAGGGCGACCGAGGGCACCAGCGTCGCCGCCACCAGCGTCAGCGCCGCGATCAGGAACACCGCCACGAAGGTGACGTGCAGCGACTGACCCAACGCCGCCCGCACGGCGGGGTCGACCGCCGCCAGGCCCGGATGATCGAGAAGCTGGCGGATTTGGTCGAAACCCACCCCCATCGCGCCGTCGCGATGATGCACCATGCTCAGGTTGAGCACGCCGCCGAGCACCGCGGCGCCGAGCGTGCTCCCGAGGTTGCGCGAGAAGATGTTCGACGCCGTGGCCGAGCCGCGCTCCGCCCAGCCCACGCTGTCCTGGATCAGGACGATGGCCGCCACCGACATGAAGCCCATGCCGAGCCCGACCACGACCGATCCCGCGCCGGCCTGCACCGGCGATGCCCCGGGACCCAACGCCAGGAACGCCAACGCCCCGCTCGGCACCAGCGCCGCGCCGAACAGCAGCGTCGCGCGCAGCCCGAACCGGACGAAGTTGCGCGCGGCGATCGTGGCGCCGACCGGCCAGCCCAGCACCATCATGGTCAAGGCGAAGCCCGCGACCAGCGGCGAGCGGCCCAGCACGCCCTGCACGTACATCGGCAGGAACGTGGTCAGGCCGACGATCGTCATGCCGCTCAGCAACGTGGCGGCATTGGCGGTGGCGATCGGGCGGCGGGCCCACAACGCGAACGCCAGCATCGGGTCGCGGGCGCGCCGCTCCTGCAGCACGAACAGCGCTCCGCTGACGACGCACACCCCGCCGGCCAGCAACGCCGCATCGGCGTTGGCGGTGCCGATCTCGGTCAACGCCACCATCAACGCCGCGACCGCGATGGCGAACAGCGCGGCGCCGGCGATGTCGACGCTGTGCCGCGCGCGGGTCACGTCCTCGTGCAGGAACGCCACGAACCCCGCTGCGGCGACCAGGCCGACCGGCACGTTGATCCAGAAGATCCAGGCCCAGCTCAGATGCTGCACGATGAGTCCGCCGGCGAGCGGCCCCAGCACCGACGACACGCCCCAGACGCTCGCCAGGTAGCCCTGGATCTTGCCGCGCTCATGCACCGAGTAGAGGTCGCCCACGACGGTCATGCCGACCGGCTGGATCGCCCCGGCGCCGGCGCCCTGCAGCAGCCGGAACGCCACCAGCGACGGCATCGACCAGGCCAGGCCGCACAGCACCGAGCCGGCCAGGAACACCGCGATGCCGACCAGCAGCACCGGCCGGCGACCGTACAGGTCGGCGAGCTTGCCGAACACGACCGTGGTCGCGGTCTGGGTCAGCAGGAATGACGAGAACACCCAGGAATACAGGTGCAGGTCGCCGAGCTGACCGGCGATCTGCGGCATCGCGGTCGAGACGATGGTGGCCTCGATCGCGATCATGAACATCGCGGCCATGACGGACGCCAGCACCAACGGCCGGCGCAATCTCGGAGACTCGGGCATCGATGCTGCTACCGCGTTTTCCGTCGGCGGTGAATTGCCGGCCGGCACGGGGCAGCCGCGAGCGTGACGCGGGGCGTCACGCCTTGGGGTAGTCGGTCGCGAGGCCGGTTTCGCGCCATTGCTCGATCTCGGCGAGGCTGGCGCGCAGCTTCTTGGTCACCGCCTCGATGCCGAACGCGCCGAGGACGAGGTGGCGCGGTGGCGCGTCGCTCTCCGCGACCCCGATCATCGCCGCCGCGGCGCGCGCCGGGTCGCCCGGCTGCGAGCCGCTGTATCCGGCGGTGGTGCGCAGCCGCGCCCCGACCGTCTCGGCGTAGTCGGCGATTTGGCTGGTGGTCTGCTTCAACGAGCGGCCGGCCCAGTCGGTGCGGAACGGCCCCGGCTCGACGCACGTGACCTTGATGCCCAAGGGCGCGGTCTCTGCGGCCAGCGCATCGGACCAGCCTTCGACCGCGTGCTTGCTGGCGGCATAGTAGCCCGATCCCGGGAAGCCGACGAAGCCCGCGACCGAGGTCACGTTCATGACATGGCCGCGACGTCGCGCCCGCATCGCGGGCAGCACGGCGCGGGTCAGCGCGAACAGGCCGAACACGTTGGCATCGAACTGCGCCCGTATCTCGGCCTCCACGCCCTCCTCGACCGAGGACTGGTAGCCGTAGCCGGCATTGTTCACCAGCACGTCGATCGCGCCGAAGCGCCGTTCCGCCGCCTGCACCGTGCCCGCGACCTGAGCCGCATCGGTCACGTCGAGGTCGAGCGGCAGGGCGCGGTCGCCGGCATCGCCCACCAGGTCGGCGACGCTGGACTTGTCGCGCGCCGTGACCACGACCCGCTTGCCACGCGCCAGCGCCAGTCGCGCCAGCTCGCGGCCGAAGCCGGTCGAGCAGCCGGTGATGAACCAGACCTGATCCTGCGTTGCCATTCCAAGCCCTCCTTGCCGCAAATCCGCGACCATTACGGCGCGTCCTGCGCAGAGTTGCCGGCGTGGCCCGTAAGCTCAAGCCAGCTCGGTCTCCTTCGGCACGGGCGTCAGGTCGACGCTGGAACACGTCGCTGCCTTCGGGGCAGCCTGCGCGTTGACGCGCACGATCAGGGCTGCGACCTCGCGCGCCGGGCGGGGCTTGCTGAACAGGTAGCCCTGCACCTCGGTGCAGCCCGCCGCGCGCAACTGCGCCAGTTGCTCCTCGGTCTCCACCCCCTCGGCCACGGTGCGCATCCCGAGGCTGCGGCCGAGCCCGGCCATCGCGCCCACGATCGTCGTGGCATCGGCCGACTTGGCGAGGTTGCGCACGAACGACTGGTCGATCTTGATCTTATCGAACGGGAAGCTGAGCAGGTAGTTCAGCGACGAGTAGCCGGTGCCGAAATCGTCCATCGAGATACGTACGCCGAGCGCGCGGATGCGGTGCAGCACCGCGAGCATCGCGGCATCGTCCTGCAACAGCACGGATTCGGTGATCTCGAGTTCGAGCCGGTGCGGCGACAGGCCGGACTTGGCCAACGCCTCGGACACGATGTCGACCAGGCGCCTGTCGGCGAACTGCAACGGCGAGACATTGACTGCGACCTTCACCGAATCCGGCCACAGCGCCGCTTCCTTGCAGGCGGTGCGCAGCACCCATTCGCCGATGCCGACGATCAGGCCGGTCTCCTCGGCGAGCGGGATGAACTCGGCGGGCGACACCATGCCGGTCTTGGGATGGCGCCAGCGCAGCAGCGACTCGAAGCTGGCCACGCGCCGCGCCGAGACGTCGACCAGCGGCTGGTAGAACAGCTCGAACTCGTCCGCCGCCAGGGCGCGGCGCAGGTCGAGCTCCATGGCGCGGCGGGCCTGCAGCCGCGCGTCCATCTCCGGATCGAACGAGCGATAGCTGCCGCGGCGCTCCCGCTTGGCGCGGGACAGGGCGCTGGCGGCGTTGTTCAGCAGCGTCTCGCCGAGCTCGCCGTCGCCGGGCGCCAGCGCGATGCCGATGCTGGCGGCGAGGCCGACCTGCTGCCCGTCCAGCTCGAACGGCCGCGCCAGCGCGTCGACCACAAGCTGCGCCAACTCGGCGGCCTGTTCCGGCCGCTCGAGCCCGGCCTGCATGATGGCGAACTCGTCGCCGCCCAGGCGCGCCACCAGATCGCCGGCGGGCACGCAGGACTGCAGCCGCTCGGCGACCTCGCACAGCAGTCGGTCGCCGGCGGCGTGGCCCAGCGTGTCGTTGACCGCCTTGAAGTGATCGAGGTTCAGGCACAGCGCCGCGCCGCCCGCGCCATGGCCGAGCGCCGCCGCCTCCTCCTCCATCGCCTCGTGGAACCGCACGCGGTTGGGCAGCCTGGTCAGTTGGTCGTGCCGGGCCAGGAAGCTGATCGTCTCCTGCGAGCGGCGACGCTCGGTGACGTCCTCGAACGTGGCGACCCAGCCGCCCTCGGCCAGCGGCGCGTGCGTGACCTCGACGACGCGGCCGCCGCCGATCTCCCGCACATAGCGGCCGGGACCGCGCTCGATCGCGGCGAGCAACTCGGCCTCCAGCGTCGCCAGCGTCATGTCGCCGTAATTGTTGGCTTGCAGGCTGGCGGCGAGCAGGTCGCGTAGTTCGGCGCCGGCGCGCAGCACCTCCGGGTCGATCTGGAAGATCTCCCCGTAGCGGCGGTTGGCGACGCGCAGCCGGCCGTCGGGGCCGAACAGGCAGAGGCCCTGCACCATGCTGTTCAGCGCCGCGTCCAGGCACAGGTTCGACTGCCGCAGATCCTGCTCGCGCTGGCGGATCGCGCTGATGTCGCTCCAGACCGACATGGTGCCGCCGTCCTGTGCCGCGCTGCGGCTGATCAGCAGCCATCGGCCGTCCGCCAACCTGACTTCAACGGGCCTGGCCTCGACCGGCGCCGGGCTCGGGCGGGCCAGCCGGTCGCGCAGGCCGCGCCGCGCCGCCGCGTCCGGGGCCACGAACAGCCGCCGGCCGATCGCGGCGCCGACCAGTTGCCCAAACGGCGTGCCGGGGACCATGAGGCCGGACAACGCGGGCAGGAACTCGGCCAGGCGCGAGTTGGCGATCGCGAGGCGCCCGGCACGATCGACCAGCATGAAGCCCTCGCGCGAGCTCTCCAGCGCGTCCGCGAGGCGGCCCTGGGCGGAGCGGCGCTGCTCGACCTCGCGCTCCACCATGGTGCGGATCGCGTCGCGCATCACCGTCATCGCCTGCAGCAGGCAGCCGAGTTCGTCGCGCCCGGCGCGCGGGATCGCGGTCGCGAGCTCGCCGGCCGCGATCGCCGAGGCGGCGGCGGAGGCGGCGCGCACCGGCCCCATGATCTGCCGCGCCAGCAACGCGGCGATGCCGCCGGACAGCGCCAGCGCGCCCAGCAGCAGCAGCAGCGTCACCCGCTGTGCCGCGCGGGTCTCGGCGATGGCGCGCTCGCGGTGGCGGAAGCCGTCGCCCGCGACCAGGTTGATCAGCAGGTCGATGCGCGAATCCACCTCCTCCTGCTGCCGATCCAGCTCGCGCCACGCCAGCAGGGTCGGCGCCCCGGCCAGCAGCGCCGTGCGCCCGGCGAGCCATTTCGAGACCGCCTGGCTCACCGCCCTGGCGGCGCCCGCGGCGCGCACCGAGACCGCCCGCTCGCCGGCGATGGCGAGGTCGTCGGCGATGGTGTCGGCCAGTTCGCCCTGCCGCGCGTCCAGCGCCGCCACGCGGACCGGATCGGCGGCGTCGAGGCGGCGGCGCGCCAGCACCGCCTCCATCGCGGCGAAGTCGGTCGCCGCCGCGCGCGCGTAGTCGATCGACATCAGCGCCTGGTCGAACGTCTCCACCACGAGGTCGCCGCTCAGGCGCACGCCATGCACGGCATAGACGCCGAGCACCGCGGTGATGCCGCTCATCGCCAGCAAGGCAAGCAGGATCTTGCGCCGGATGGTCAACCGCGTGCCGGCGGCCGAAGCCGCGAAGCAGCGGCGGAGCGGTGCAAGGAACGTCATGCCGCCATAATCGGGAAGCGACGTTAATGAACGGCTAAGCGCGCAGCGTAACCCCATGTTCACTTCTCGCCGCGATGGTCGGGCTCGCAACCACGGCACCGATACATGCGGGCAGAACTTTCACAATTCGTTATATTGGCATGTGCCGCCTGCGCTGCCCTGGCGATGCCGGCGCGGGCGGACGCGCCCGACATCCCGCCCTCGCCCGTGCCGACCTTCGACAGCGGACGGCTGCTCGCGACCTCGGGTGTCTCGCAGCTCGAAGGCGTGGGCGGCGGCGGGCTGGCGCCCTGGGCGCTGATCACCGGCTACGGCAGCGCCGACGCGATCGGCGCCAACGTGCATGGCACTGTCGTCCGGGTGCCGAACTACACCCTGTACGGCAGCGGCGTCGCGGTCGGCATCCATGACCGGCTGGAGCTGTCGTACACGCATCAATGGTTCGACACCGGCAGCACCGGCCAGGCGCTCGGATTGGGCGACGGCTTCACCTTCCAGCAGGACGTGCTGGGCGCCAAGGTGCGGCTGGTCGGGCACGCGGTGTACGACCAGGACACCTGGCTGCCGCAGGTCTCGGCCGGGCTGCAATACAAGCTCGAGGACCACGCCGCCCTGCTGCGCGCCATCGGCGCGCGCGGCGCGCAGGGGGTGGATTTCTACCTGGCGGCGACGAAGCTGTTCCTGGCGCAGAGCCTGCTGGTCAACGCGACGCTGCGCCTGACGCGGGCCAACCAGACCGGCCTGCTCGGCTTCGGCGGCGACCGCAGCGACGCCTACCATCCGGAATTCGAGGGCTCGGCCGCCTTGCTGCTCAACCGGCACGTCGCGGTCGGCGCCGAGTACCGCACCAAGCCGGACAACCTCCGCTTCGCGCATGAGAGCGACTGGCTCGACGTGTTCGTGGCAGGGTTCCTGACCAAGAACGTCTCCGCGACCCTGGCCTATGTCGGGCTCGGCAGCATTGCCACCAAGAAGGATCAGAATGGTGTCTACTTCTCGCTCCAGCTCGGTTTTTGACCGCGGCGCGGTCGCGGCGCTGGCGCTGGCGCTTTCGGTATTCGCCCCCGCCCCCCCGCGCCCCCCCCCCCCTGAACCCGCCCAGGGCGGGGGGCCGGCGCGCACCAGC
>CAXUHK010000046.1:16983-26014 GCA_964250775.1 uncultured Acetobacteraceae bacterium
GGGCCGCGGCGCTGGCGCGGGCGCTTGCGGGCTGCGCCGCGGCGCCGGCGCGCGCCGACACCGTGTACGAGGCGCTGGGCGGCGGTCCGGGCATCACCTGCATCGTCGACGGCCTGTTCGCGCGCAACCTCGCCGACCCGCGCATCAAGGCCAAGTTCGACGACATCAACATCGACCGCCTGAAGCAGCGCATCGCCGACGATTTCTGCACGCTGACCGGCGGCCCGTGCCGGTTCAAGGGCGTGTCGATGAAGGGGGCGCACGGCTACCTGCAGCTCCACCAATACCATTTCGACGCGATGGTGGAGAACCTGCAACTGGCGATGGACCAGTGCGACGTGGGCTTCCGGTCGCAAAACCGCCTGCTGGCGATCCTGGCGCCGATGGAGCGGGACGTGGTGTCGCAATGAGGCTGTCACTGGGGGGCGGCCTGTTCGTGCTGCTCGTCACCGGCATGGCGACGGCGGCGTTCGCCCTGGCCGGCGAAGTGCATGAGGCACGGCAGAGGAACCGCCGCTTCGAGCCGCGCGAGTTCGCGATCCAGGCCGGCGACATCGTGCGGATCGTCAACGACGACGGCGAGCTGCTGCACCATGCCTATGTCAAGTCGGATAGTTTCAGCTTCGATTCCGGCGAACAGGAACCCGGAAGCGCCACCGACATCCGCTTCACGGTGCCGGGCACGTTCGCGGTGCTGTGCGGCATCCACCCGAAGATGCACATGAACGTCACCGTCCGGTAGCCGCCGCCCGCATAACGAACATAACAAGAACATCCTAGCCGCTCGGCCGCCTCTGCGTCATCCTCCGCGCCATGTCCGCCTATGCCGAGCTCCAGGTCGCCACCAACTACTCGTTCCTGCGCGGCGCCAGCCATGTCGAGGAGCTGTTCGCGCAGGCCGACGCCATGGGGCTGGCGGCGCTCGGCGTCACCGACCGCAACTCGCTGGCCGGCATCGCCCGCGCCCACCAGCGCGCCGCCGAGACGCGGGTTCGCCTGGTGGTCGGCTGCCGGCTTGACCTGTCCGACGCCAGCTCGGTGCTGGTCTACCCCACCGACCGTCCGGCCTATTCGCGGCTATGCCAATTGCTGACCCGTGGCAAGGCGCGCGCCGATCCCGAGGCCGCCGGCAAGCCTGAGTGCCGCATCGCCTGGCGCGACCTGGCCGAGGCCGGCGAGGGCCTGCTCGCGGCGCTGCTGCCCGGCGGCGCGCCGGCCACGCGGCTGGGAGAGCTGCGCGAGGCGTTCGGCGACCGCGCCTACCTGGCGCTGACGCTGCGCCGCCGCCCGGGCGACGCGGCGCGGCTCGATCGCCTGTCGCGGCGAGCGCGGCAGGCGCGGGTCGGCACCGTCGCCACCAACGACGTGCTGTTCCACACGCCGGCGCGGCGCATCCTGCAGGACGTGCTGACCTGCATCCGCGAGGGCTGCGGCATCGATGATGCCGGCTTCCGCCGCGAGCGCCACGCCGACCGCCACCTCAAGTCTCCGGCCGAGATGGCGCGGCTATTCGCGCCCCACCCCGAGGCCGTCGCCGCCACCCTGGAGATCGTGGGCCGCGCCCGATTCAGCCTGTCCGAGCTGCGCTACCAGTACCCCGACGAGGTGCGCGTGCCGGGCCAGGCGCCGCAGCAGGCGCTGGAGGCGCTGGTCTGGGACTGCGCGCCCATACGCTATGGCGGGAGGGTGCCCGATGCGGTCGCGGCGCAGTTGCGGCACGAGCTGGCGCTGATCGCCGAGCTGGCCTACGCGCCGTACTTCCTGACCGTGCACAACATCGTGGCCTACGCCGCCTCGCGCGGCATCCTGTGCCAGGGGCGCGGCTCGGCGGCCAACTCGGCGGTGTGCTACGCACTGGGCATCACCGCCATCGACCCGCTCCGGTCCGACCTGCTGTTCGAGCGCTTCATCTCGCGCGCCCGGCAGGAGCCGCCCGACATCGACGTCGATTTCGAGCACGAGCGGCGCGAGGAGGTGATCCAGTGGGTCTACCGCCATTACGGCCGCGACCGTGCCGCCCTGTGCGCCACCATCGTCCGCTACCGCCCGCGTGGTGCCGTGCGCGACGTCGGCAAGGCGCTCGGGTTGAGCGAGGACGTGACCGCCGCCCTGGCCGGCCAGGGCTGGGGCTGGAGCGGGGCGGGGGTGCGGGCCGCGCCCGCGCCGTCAACCTCGACCCCGCCGACCGTCGGCTGCGGCTCACGCTCGAATTGGCGCGAGAGCTGGTGGGCTTCCCGCGCCACATGGGCACCCATCCGGGCGGCTTCGTGCTGACCCGCGAGCCGTTGGCCGACCTGGTGCCGGTCGAGCCGGCGGCGATGCAGGGACGGCAGGTGATCGTCTGGGACAAGGACGACATCGACACGCTGCGCTTCATGAAGGTCGACGTGCTGGGCCTGGGGATGCTCGGCTGTTTGCGCCGGGCGTTCGAGCTGCTGCGGCGGCATCGCGGCCAGACCCTCGACATGGCGGCGATCCCGCAAGAGGATCCGGCGACCTACGCCATGATCCAACGCGCCGACACGCTGGGGGTGTTCCAGATCGAGAGCCGGGCGCAGATGTCGATGCTGCCGCGCATGAAGCCGAAGAAATTCTACGACCTGGTGATCGAGGTGGCGATCGTGCGACCTGGGCCGATCCAGGGCGACATGGTGCATCCCTACCTGCGCCGCCGCGAGCGGCGCGAGCCGGTCAGCTATCCGACGCCCGAGCTGGAGCGGGTACTGGGCAAGACCCTGGGCGTGCCGCTGTTCCAGGAGCAGGCGATGCAGGTCGCCATGGTCTGCGCCGGGTTCAGCGCCACCGAGGCGGACGAGCTGCGCCGCGCCATGGCGACGTTCCGCTTCACCGGCGGCGTCAGCCACTTCAAGGACAAGCTGATCGCCGGCATGACCGAGCGCGGCTACGAGCCGGCCTTCGCCGAGCGGCTGTTCACCCAGATCGAGGGCTTCGGCAGCTACGGCTTCCCGGAGAGCCATGCCGCCAGCTTCGCGCTGATCGCCTACGCGAGTTCGTGGCTGAAGTGCCACCACCCGGACGTGTTCTGCGCGGCCCTGCTGAACGCGCAGCCGATGGGCTTCTACGCGCCGGCGCAGGTGGTGCGCGACGCGGTCGAGCACGGTGTCACGGTGCTGCCGCTCTGCGCCAACGCGAGCCGCTGGGACTGCACGCTGGAGCCGGCGGACGGGCGCTGGCTCGCGGTGCGGCTGGGCCTGCGCATGGCCAACGGGCTGGCCAACGCCGACGCGGCGCGGCTGCTGGCGGCGCGCGACGTGCCGTATGCCGATGTCGACGATGTGTGGCGGCGCGCCGGGGTTCCGGTGGCGGCGCTGGAGCGGATCGCGGAGGCGGACGGGTTCAGGGCGTTGGGGCTGGACCGGCGCGCGGCGCTGTGGGCCATCCGCGGCCTGGCCGACACTGTGCCGCCGCTGTTCGCCGCCGCCGGGAAGCGGCCGGAGGCGGTCGAACCCGCTGTGACGCTGGCGGCGATGACGCTGGGCCGCGAAGTGGTCGAGGATTACGGCAGCGTCGGCCTCAGCCTGCGCCGGCACCCGGTTTCGTTCCTGCGCCGGGAGCTGGCCGCCTCGGGCGCGATCCCGTGCGCAGAGCTGGCGCAAGCGCGCGACGGCGGCATGGTCGAGGTCGCGGGCATCGTGCTGGTGCGGCAGAAGCCCGGCTCGGCCAAGGGCGTGCTGTTCATCACCATCGAGGACGAGACCGGCATCGCCAATTTGATCTTATGGGCCGCGGTGTTCGCGCGGCAGCGCCGGCTGGTGCTGTCGGCCGGGATGATCGGGTGCCGTGGCCGGGTGCGGCGCGAGGGTTTGGTGCTGCACGTGATCGCGCAGCACCTGACTGACCGCACCGACCTGCTGCGCAGCGTGGGCGCGCGGGACGCGGATTTCCCGCTGACGCACGGGCGCGGCGACGGGGCTCGGCACCCCGGCAGTCGCGACGCGCGCATCAAGGTGCCGACGCGCGACTTCCGCTAGGATTGGGTCGGTCGCCCTGGCCGGGTCCCTTGCCTTCGTTCATGACCGCGTGGAGCCAGTGCCGCAGGCTGTGGTGAAAGCCCTGCTGCCGCCCTGACATGCCGCCCGCCCAGCTTGCTGGTCGCGGCCCCGACACGGCAACCGATCGCCCGTGCCGTCGTTCACCACCTGCAATCCAGACAGGAAACCGACATGGCCGATCTCAGCCAGATCAAGGAGCACGCCGACGTGATCGGCGCCGATGGCGTCCATGTCGGAACCGTGGATCACGTCCAGGGCGACCGCATCAAGCTCACCAAGAGCGATTCCGTCGACCAGCACCATCACTATGTCTCAATAGGGCTCATTGCCGACATCGAGGACGGAACCGTGCGGCTGTCGGCCAATGCCGACGTGGCGATCATGCTCGAGGACCCGGAGTAGCGCCGACACCGGGACGCGCTTGCGCGAAGCGGGTCAGCGTCTTGTGCGCCCGTCCGGCATCGCGCGCCAAGGCAAGCAGCGCCCGCGTTTGGCCCGGCCCGAGCGCCACCGAGCGCAACACCCGCCAAAGCCCTACAACGCCGCCACCGTCCAGCGCCAGCAGCGCCGCCGGGGGTAGCGTGCGCTCGGCCGGGTCGCAGATCGCGCGCAACACCGCGAACGGCAGGCCATACGCCGCCGCCACCAGCGCCACGGCCCCACTCTCCAGGTCGACCGCCTGCGCCCCGGTCTCCCGCCACAGCGCGTGTTTCGCCGCCGCCTCGGCCACCACCGCGCCGCCGGCCAGCAGCACACCTTCGGCGACCAGGCCGAACCGCGCCAGCACAACGGAGTCGGTCGGGTAGGCTCGCCCCGCTTCCAGCACCGTCGCCGGCGCGAACAGCCGGCCCGGTCGCAGCGCCGGATCGAGCCCGCCGGCGAGGCCGAAGCTCAGCAGCGCCGTCGCTCCCCGCGCCACGAGCCGCCGCGCCGCCGCCTCGGCTCCCGCCGGAGAACCGCCGCCGACGTCCACCGTCCCGAGCTGGCGGGCGATGCGCGCCTCCGCCGCCAGCCCGGTGACGATGCCCAGCAACGCTAGATCAGCGGGAAGTGGCACGCCACGGTGCGCGCCTCGGCGATCGGCCGCAGCACGGGGATTTCGGCGGAGCAGCGCGCCTGGGCGCGCGGGCAGCGCGGGTGGAAGCGGCAGCCGGACGGCGGGGCCAGCGGGCTCGGCACCTCGCCGGTCAGGATCACCCGGTCGCGCTGCCGGCCCTCCTCGGCGGATGGCACCGCCGACAACAGGGCGTCGGTGTACGGGTGCGCCGGCGAGACGAACATCGCCTCGGTCGGCCCGGTCTCGACGATGGTGCCGAGGTACATCACCGCCGTGCGCGTCGCGATCTGCCGCACCACCGACAAATCATGCGCGATGAACACGTAGGTGAGCGACAGCCGCTCCTGCAGGTCCATCATCAGGTTGACGATCTGCGCCTGCACCGAAACGTCGAGCGCCGACACCGGCTCATCCGCCACCACCAGCGCCGGCTCCAAGGCGAGGGCACGGGCGATGCCGATGCGCTGGCGCTGGCCGCCGGAGAACTCGTGCGGGTAGCGACCGAGGTGCTCGCGCTGCAGCCCCACCAAGTCCATCAGCTCGTGCAGCCGGGCGGTGACGCGCTTGGCGTCCCAGCCGGTATGGACGCGCATCGGCTCGGCCAGCAGGTCGCCCACCCGACGGCGCGGGTTGAGCGAGGCGTACGGATCCTGGAACACCATCTGCATCCGTGGCCGCAGCGGGCGCAGCCGGCGCTCGCTCATGGTGCTGATGTCGGTGTCCTCGAACCGGATCTGGCCATCCGTCAATTCGTACAGCCGCAGCAGGCAGCGCCCCAGCGTCGACTTGCCGCAGCCGCTCTCGCCCACCAGCCCCACCGTCTCGCCACGCACCACCGCCAGCGACACGCCATCGAGCGCGTGGACCACCTGCCTGCCGCCCGGCTGCAACGCGCCGCCAACCTGGAAGTGCTTGGTGACGGAAACCGCCTCCAGCAGCGGCGTCATGCGGCGACCCTGGGCTGCGGCCACTCGCGCTGCTCCTCGGCCAGCCAGCAGGCAATGTCCTGCCCGCCGCGCGACACCAGCGGCGGCATCTGCGCGCAGCGGTCGTGGCGGCGCGGGCAGCGCGGCTGGAACGGGCAGCCCTGCGGCAGCCGCGCCAGCAATGGCGGGCTGCCGGGGATCGACGGCAGCCGGTGCGGACGCGGGCCGTGCATCGGCGGGATCGAGTTGAGCAGGCCCATGGTGTAGGGATGGCCGGGGTGGCGGAAGATGTCGGCGCGGCCGCCGCGCTCGGCGATCCGCCCCGCGTACATCACCATCACGCGGTCGGCAATCTCGGCCACGACACCCATGTCGTGCGTGATGAGCAGGATCGACGAGCCGAAATCGGTGCGCAGCCGGCGCAGCAGTTGCAGGATCTGCGCCTGCACGGTGACGTCGAGCGCCGTGGTCGGCTCGTCGGCGATCAGCAGAGCCGGGTTGCACGACAGCGCCATGGCGATGACCGCGCGCTGCCGCATTCCGCCGGACAGTTGATGCGGGAAGCGCTCGGCCTGCTGCCGCGGGTTGGGCAGCCCCATCTCGCCCAGCAGCTCGATGGCCCGCTTGTGCGCCGCGCGGGCAGAGAGGTTCGAGTGCGCCCGCACCTGTTCGGCGATCTGCCAGCCGATCGTGTACACCGGCGTCAGTGCGGTCATCGGGTCCTGGAAGATCATGGCGATGCGCTCGCCCCGGATTCGCCGCCAGGCGTTGCCCGACAGCCCGACCAGCTCCTGTCCCTGGAACTTGACCGAGCCGGTGACGACCGCGTTGGGGTCGTTGATAAGCCCCATCACCGCCATGGCGGAGAGCGTCTTGCCGCTGCCGCTCTCGCCCACGACGCTCACGATCTCGCGCTCGTCGAGCGACCACGATACGTCGTCCACGGCGCGCAGCAGGCCGCGCTCGGTGCGGAACGAGACCGTCAGGTTGCGGATGTCGAGCAGCATCAGGCGCGCACTCGCGGGTCGAGGGTGGCGTACACGATGTCTACCACGGCGTTGGCGGCGACCACGAAGAACGCCGCGTACATCACCGTCACCATGATCATCGGCAGGTCGAGCGACTGCAGCGCCTCGAAGGTCAGCTTGCCGACGCCGTGGATGTCGAACACCACCTCGGTCAGCAGCGCGCCGCCGCCGACCAGGGCACCGAAATCCAAGCCGAACAGCGAGACGAACGTGACCAGCGAGGTGCGCAGCGCATGGCGCAGCAGCACCCGCCGTTCGGACAGGCCCTTGGCGCGCGCGGTGCGGATGTAGTCCTCCTCATACGCCTCGATCAGGCTGGCGCGCAGCACGCGGCCATAGATGCCGATGTAGAGGATCGCCAACGTGAACCACGGGATCAGCAACGCCTTGAACCAGCCCACGGGATCTTCGGTCAGCGGCACGTAGCCCAGCGCCGGCACCCAGGAGAACATCCAGGTGTCGTGCAGCCGGCTCTGCGTCAGCAGGTTCGCCACCTCGCCGACCCAGAACACCGGCATCGAGATGCCGATCAGCCCCAGGATCATCAGCAGCCGGTCCGGCAGCCGGTTGCGCGTCGCCGCCGCGACGGTGCCGATCAGGATGCCGAACACCACCCAGACCACGGCGGCGCCGAACACCAGGGACAGCGTGGCCGGCACCGCCTCGATGATCGCCGGGATCACCTTCTGGCCGCGGTTGACGAAGCTGGTGAGGTCGCCGGTGACGAACAGCCGCTTCATCAGCAGGCCGTACTGCACCGGCATCGACTGGTCGAAGCCGAAGCTGTGGCGCACGGCCGCGAGGATTTCCGGCGTCGCGTTGCGCCCGGCGATGCGCGCCGACGGGTCGGCGCCCGGTGTCGCGAAGAAGATCAGGAACACCAGGATGCTGATGCCGAACATCACGAACAGCATCTGGCCGAGCCGGCGGACGACCGTGAGCAGCATCTATTCAGCTCCGACGCGCAGCTTGGCCTTGGGGTCGAGCGCGTCGCGCACCCCGTCGCCCAGCACGTTCAGCGCCAGCACCGTGATGACGATGGCCAAGCCGCCGGCGATGGCGACCAGCGGGCGGGTGTAGATGAGCGATTGCCCGTCCTCGATGATGGTGCCCCAGCTCGCCTCGGGCGGCTGCACGCCGATCGACAGGAACGACAAGGCGCTCTCGGTCAGCATGTTCAGCGCCATCATCAGCGGCGCGAACACGATCAGCGTGGTGGTGATGTTGGGCAGCACGTCGCGGATCAGGATGCGCAGCGGCGACACGCCCAGGGCGCGGGCCGCCAGCACGAAGTCGCTGCGCTTGAGGCTCAGCACTTGGCCGCGGATCGGCCGCGCCACGTACGGCACGTAGACGATGCCGATGATGAGGATGGGCAGTGCCAGGCTTCCCGAGCCGATGGTGATGGGGCCGATCTGGATGCCCTGGCTGATGAGCACGATGGAGAGCGAGATCGCCAGCAGGTAGATCGGGAACGCCCACAGCACGTCGAGCAGCCGCGACAGCACGGCGTCGACGAGGCCGCCGGAGAAGCCGGCGAGCACCCCGATCAGCCCCGCGAGCACCAGGCAGATCAGCGTGGCCAAGCCCGCGATCAGCAGCGAACTGCGGCCGCCGTACAGCAGCCGCGCCATGACGTCGCGGCCCTGCGCGTCGGCGCCGAGGAAATACTGCGCGCGCCAGGTCGGCCCGAGCGGGGTGAGCCCGAGGCCGAGGCCGCCTTCCTCGGGCTGCATCACCGGAACGTCCTGGCCGCCGACGCCGATGGTGCCGTCGACGTTGGAGGTGAACGGGTCGGTGTTCGCGACCTGCGCCGCGTAGACCGGCGCCAGCACGCAGGCGGCGACGATCAGCACCAACAGCAGCAGCGCCGCCATCGCCGCGCGGTCCTGGCGCAGCTTGCGCATCGCCGTCGACCATGGCCCGCGCGCCGGCGGCGCCTTCGTGGTCGCGGGGGGGCCCGCCGGGGCGGGCGGGGCGCGGGGGGGGGGGGGGCCGGCGGGGGGG
>CAXUHK010000047.1:0-10702 GCA_964250775.1 uncultured Acetobacteraceae bacterium
GCTAGGGAAGACACTCGCAATCCTGCACAATGATCTTGGGCAGGAGCGCCTTAAAGCGTTGTCTGATGACCAGTAAGCATGGTGCGCATGGTGTGCTCTCTTATGGACAGTGAGCATGGAGCAATCTATGAACCTTTGCCAGGTCATTAAGCAGGTCATTGAGCGCGATCAGTGTCCTGCAGGAGCTGGCGCAGCAGCGCTTCGACCCGGAGAAGTTCGCCGGCATCTTCACCAGCGGCGGGGGCGGCCCGCCCCGCGGGCGGGGTCCCCGCGGCCCGCGGGCCCGATGGGGGCGCCCGCCCCGCCACGCCCGTGGAGGCTTGACCCATGCCCGATGACGCCCCGCCCCGCCCGCGCGGCCTGCACACCAGGCTGTCGCACGCCGGGCGTGCCGGCCCGCGCGTCCATGGCTTCGTCAACCCGCCGGTGCATCGCGGCTCGACCGTGCTGTACCCCACGCTGGCGGTGCGCCACGCCGGCGCCAGCCAGCGGCTCGAACAGGCGCTGGTCTACGGCACGCTGGGCGGCCCGACCCACCATATGCTGGAGGACGTGGTGGCCGGGATCGAGGGCGGCACGCGCTGCCAGATCGTGAGCTCCGGCCTCGCCGCCGTGACCACGCCGTTGCTGGCGTTCCTGGGAGCGGGCGATCACCTGCTGGCGCCGGACAGCGTGTATGGCCCCACGCGCACCTTCTGCGACACCATGCTCGCCCGTATGGGTGTCGAGACGACCTATTACGATCCGTGCATCGATCCCGACGGCCTGGCGCCGCTGCTGCGGCCGCAGACGCGGGTGCTGTACCTGGAAAGTCCCGGCAGCCACAGCTTCGAGGTGCAGGACGTGCCGGGGCTGGCGGCGGCGGCGCACGCGCACGGCGCGGTCACGATCATGGACAACACCTGGGGCGTGCATTTCTTCCAGCCGTTCCGTCACGGCGTCGACGTGTCGATCCAGGCGCTGACCAAATACGTCGCCGGCCACTCCGACGTGCTGCTGGGCGGCATCACCGTCAACACGCCGCCGATGTGGGAGCGGGTGCGGATGACCGCGCTGGCGCTCGGCCAATATGCCAGCCCGGACGATTGCTGGCTCGCCCTGCGCGGCGCCCGCAGCATGGGCGTGCGGCTGGAGCGGCAAATGCGGTCGGGCCTCGAAGTGGCGCGCTGGCTGGCCGAGCGGCCCGAGGTGGCGCGGGTGCTGCACCCGGCCCTGCCCTCCTGCCCCGGCCACGAGTTCTGGGCGCGCGACTTCACCGGCGCTTGCAGCCTGTTCGGCATCGTGCTGCAGCCGCAGTTCGAGCACGGCGCGGTGGCGGCGATGGTGGAGGGGCTGGAGCTGTTCGGCATCGGCGCCTCCTGGGGCGGCTTCGAGAGCCTGGTGCTGCCGACCACCGGCTCCGTCACCCGCAGCGCCGGCACCGGCGCGTTCGGCGGCCAGATGATCCGCCTGCACATCGGCCTGGAGGACGTGCCCGACCTGATCGCCGACTTGGAGGCTGGGTTCCAACGCCTCGCCGCCGCATGAGCCTGCTCGACGCGATCGCGTTCGATTCCTCCGGCCTGGTGCCGGCGGTGGCGCAGCAGCACGACACCGGCGAGGTGCTGATGCTGGGCTGGATGGACCGCGCCGCCGTCACGGAGACGCTGGCGACCGGCCGGGCGGTGTATTTCAGCCGTAGCCGCCAGCTTCTGTGGCGCAAGGGCGAGACCTCCGGCCAGGTGCAGCGCCTGGTCGAGCTGCGGCTCGACTGCGACGGCGACGCGGTGCTGCTGCTGGTCGACCAGGCGGGTGTCGCGTGCCATACCGGCCGCCGCGACTGCTTCTTCCGCGCCGCCCGCGACGGCGCGCTGGTCGAGATCGCCGCCCCGCTGGTCTCACCCGAGCGACTGTACGGCGCCTGACATGCGGCAGGGCGAGAACCTGCATTTTCCGGCGGACGAGTATGCCGGACGGGTGACGCGGACGTGCGCCGGCTTGCGCGCCGAGGGCCTCCACGGGCTGCTGATGTTCCGCCAGGAGAGCATGTACTGGCTGACCGGCTACGACACCTTCGGCTACGTGTTCTTCCAATGCCTGCTGTTGACCGCCGACGGGCGCATGGCGCTGCTGACCCGCGCCCCGGATCGGCTGCAGGCGCGCTTCACGTCCACCATCGAGGACGTCCGCATCTGGGTCGACGCGCCCGACGCCAGCCCGGCCACGCAACTCGCCGCCATGGCGCGCGAGTTCGGTTTGGCCGTGCTCGGCGTCGAGTGGGAGGCGTACGGCCTGACCGCGCGCAACGGCCAGCGCCTGTCGGCGGCGATGACGGGGGCGGCGCTGCACGACGCCTCCGAACTGATCAGCCGGCTGCGACTGGTCAAGAGCGCGGCCGAGCTGGATTGCGTCCGCCGCGCCGCAGCCTTGGCCGACGCGGCGTTGGCAGCGGCCGAGTCGGGCACCCGTCCCGGCGCGTTCGAGGGCGACATCCTGGCGGACATGCAGGGCGCGGTGTTCCGTGGCGGCGGCGACGACCCGGCCAACGAGTATGTCATCGGTTCCGGGAACGGAGCCCTGATGTGCCGCACCTTCTCCGGCCGCCGGCATCTCTCGGACGACGACCGGCTGACGCTGGAGTTCGCCGCCGCCTGGCGGCACTACCACGCCTGCCTGATGCGGACCTTCGTCATCGGCCGCGTCGACCCGCGCCTGGTGTCCATGCACGCCGCCTGCCGCGACGCGCTGCTGGCGGCCGAGGCGGCGCTGCGGCCGGGCCAGCCGGTGTCCGCCGCGTTCGACGCCCATGCCCGCACGCTGGACGCCGCCGGGCTGCGCCACGCCCGGCTGAACGCCTGCGGTTACTCACTGGGGGCCACGTTCGCGCCGAACTGGATGGACTGGCCGATGCTGTACCATGCCAACCCGGTCGAGGCCGTGCCCGGCATGGTGTTCTTCGTCCACATCATCGCCTTCGACGAGGCACAGGGCCTGGCGATGACGCTCGGCCGCACCTCGGTCATACGCGAGCGCGGCAGCGAACCGTTGTCGGCTGCCAGCCTCGACCTGGTGAGGCGGTAGCCATGGCGATCCGGGTCGAGACCTTCGCCGGGGCGGCGATGACGCCGTACTTCGCCGAGCTGGCGCGGCTGCGGACGCTGGTGTTTCGCGGTTGGCCGTACCTGTACGACGGCAAGCCGGAGACCGACGGCGCCTACAACCACTACGCGCGCAGCGCGCGCGCCGGCATGGTGTTGGCGTTCGACGGCGACGTCGCGGTCGGCTGCTCCACCTGCCAGCCGCTGATCGAAGAGGACGCCAACATCACCGCGCCGTTCGCCGCGCATGGAATGCGGCTTGATCGTTACTTCTACTTCGGCGAGAGCGTGCTGCTGCCGCAGTACCGCGGCCAGGGTGTCGGCGTCGCCTTCTTCGCCGAGCGCGAGGCGCACGCCAGGCAGGTTTCGGACGCCGACTTCGCCTGCTTCTGCGCTGTCCGCCGCGCGCCCGACGACTTGCGCCGGCCGCCCGACGCGCGCCCGCTCGACGCGTTCTGGCGCAAGCGCGGCTACGCGCCGCTCCCCGGCATCGCCTGCACGATGGCGTGGCAGGAGGTCGGGAGCCAGGAAAAGGCGACCAACACGCTCGATTTCTGGGCCAAGGCGCTGTCATGACGCTGCGCCTGGGATTGCTGCAATGGCAGGTGTCAGCGACCCCCGGCCTCGATGCCTGGACGGCGCGGCTCGATGCGGCGGTGGCCGAGGCGCGTGGGGCGCAACTTCTGGTCATGCCGGAATACGCGCCGATGGAGATGGCGGCCGGCCCCATGCCGGACGTGGTGGGCGAGCTGGCCCGCGCGGTTGCGCTGGCGCCGGCGGCACTGGAGGCGGCGCGGGCGGTGGCACGGCGGCATGGCGTGTTCCTGCTGCCGGGCACCCTGCCGTTCGACGCTGGCGGCCAGGTGCGCAACCGCGCGCCGCTGATCGCGCCCGACGGGCGGGTGGCGTTCCAGGACAAGCACGTCATGACCCGCTTCGAGGCCGAGCAATGGGGCGTCTCGCCCGGCGCGCCCCCAGGCGTGTTCGCGACCCCGTGGGGCCGCATCGGCATCGCCATCTGCTTCGACTGCGAGTTCCCCGGCCTGGTGCGCGCTCAGGTCGAGGCCGGCGCGTGGCTGGTCCTGGCGCCGAGCTGCACCGACACGCTGCACGGCTTCAACCGGGTGCGGCTCGCGGCGCGGGCGCGGGCGATGGAGAACCAGTGCTTCGTCGCCATGACGCCGACCGTGGGCGCGGCGCCCGGGTTGGCGGCGCTCGACGCCAACCGCGGTTACGCGGCGGTCTACGGCCCGGTCGACCGCGGCTTCCCGGAGGACGGGGTGATCGCGCGTGGGGCGCTCGACGCAGCGCAGTGGGTCTACGCCGATCTCGACCCGGCCCGGATCGCGGCGGTGCGCGAGACCGGGGCGGTGTTCAACCATGCCCGCTGGCCGGTCACGCCCCCACCCTGCCCCGTGTTCGATTTGGCGTGACGCTGATCTACCTGGTGGCCGGCGAGCACAGTGGCGACGTGCTCGGCGCGCGGTTGATGCAGGCGCTGCGGCAAGCCCGTCCCGAGCTCGATTTCGCCGGCGTGGGCGGTCCGCTGATGGCGGCGCAGGGCCTCGACAGCCTGTTCCCGATGCACGAGCTGGCGGTGATGGGGCTGTTCGAGGTGCTGCCACGGGTGCGCCGGCTGCGCGAGCTGCTGCGGCTGCTGACCGCCGACGTGCTGGCGCGCAAGCCGGCGGTGCTGGTCACCATCGACAGCCCCGGCTTCATGCTGCGGCTGATGCGCCGGGTGCGCGGCCACGGCATCAAGCGCGTCCACTACGTCGCGCCCCAGGTGTGGGCCTGGCGCGAGCACCGCGTCCGCAGCTTTCCCGGCCACTGGGACAAGCTGCTGTGCCTGCTGCCGTTCGAGGTCGCGTTCTTCGCCAGGCACGGCCTGCCGGCGACGTTCGTCGGCCATCCGGTGCTGGAGAGCGGCGCCGACCAGGGCGATGCCGGCCGTTTCCGTGCCGCGCATGGGCTCGCGCCGGAGCAGCCGGTGCTGGTGCTGATGCCGGGCAGCCGGCGCAGCGAGGCGCCGCGCCTGCTGCCGGTGTTCGGGCAGGCGCTGGGCTTGCTTGCCGGCCGCCTGCCCGGCCTGGTCGCGGTGGTGCCGACCGCCGACGCGGTGGCGGAGACGGTGCGCCGCGCGGCGCACGACTGGCCGGTGCCGCCGGTGATCGTGACCGAGACGCGGGACAAGCACGACGCCTACGCCGCCGCCAGCGCGGCGCTCACCAAGTCCGGCACCTCGACGCTGGAGCTGGCGTTGGCCGGGGTGCCGATGGCGGTGACCTACCGTGTTAACGCGGTCAGCGCCGCAATCGCCCGGCGGCTGATCCGCGTGCCGCACGTCGCCATGGTCAACCTGCTGGCCGGACGCGAAGTGGTGCCCGAGTTGCTGCAGGAGGACTGCACCCCGGAACGCGTCGCCGCCACGGTCGAGGCATTAGTCCATGACCCCGCGGTGGCGTTGGCCCAGCGGATGGCGTTCCACGCCGTCGTCGCCAGCCTGCACGTGCCCGCGGGCCAGCCGTCACAGGCGGCGGCGCGCGAAGTACTGGCGACTTTGGAGGAAAGTGGCACATGATCGGGATGACGGCGGCCGCCGCGGCTGTGCTGGCACGCTTGGCGGAATTCGAGCGCGACAACGACGCTGGCCAGCAGGACCGCGCGCGCAAGATGCTCAACCTGGAGCGCGAGACCGCCGAGTTCCTGCATCTGCTCGTACGCGCGACAAACCGGAAGCAGGTGCTAGAAATCGGCACGTCGAATGGGGTCAGCGCGATCTGGATCGCATCAGCGCTGCAAGGCTCTGCCGATGCTCAGCCACTTGTCACGATTGAAAGGGACAGCGGCAAGCAAGCCCAGGCTGCCGAGAACATCCGCCTGGCCGGGCTGCGGGAGCACGTTCGCTTGCGCCTCGGAGACGCGACGGAGGTCGCCGGCTCCTTACTCGGCCCGTTCGACTGCGTGTTCTTCGACGCGGATCGGGTCAGTGCCCCAGGGCAGCTTGCAATCCTACTGCCGAAACTCGCACCGGACTGCCTGTTGCTGGCGGACAATGCTCTGTCTCATCCGGGCGAACTAGCGGGCTATAGAGCGATGATCGAACAGCTACCAGGTTTCAACTCACTACTTGTTCCGATCGGCAAGGGACTTCACCTGGCACATCGCAAAGCGTGACTGTAGCTCGCAAGCCGCGTTGCTCAGGTCCGAATTGGGCGTTCAATGGTGAACGCTGGAAGGGAGTTGGCATTTCCCGATCGTAGACGTCGCCCTTACCCCCCGCTACACCGCAACGAAGCCGAACTGGCAAGGACACGACGATGGCGCGCAACGTGACTGTGCTGGACCACCCGCTGATCCAGCACAAGCTGTCGCTGCTGCGCGACCGCGACACCTCCACGGCCGGCTTCCGCCGTCTGGCGCGCGAGATCAGCCTGCTGATGTGCTATGAGGTGACGCGCGGCCTGCCGGTCGAGATGGTGCCGGTCGAGACGCCGCTGGAGCCGATGATGGCGCCGACGCTGGCGGGCAAGAAGTTGTGCTTCGTCTCGATCCTGCGCGCCGGCTCCGGCATCCTGGAGGGGATGCTCGATCTGGTGCCCTCGGCGCGGGTCGGCCACATCGGCCTCTACCGCAACCCGGCCACGCTGGAGGCGGTGCAGTACTACCTGAAGCTGCCGGAGGACGTGAGCGAGCGGCTGGTGGTGCTGGTCGACCCGATGCTGGCGACCGGGCACTCGGCGTCGGCGGCGGTGACGCGGCTGAAGGAGGCCGGCGCCACGCAGATTCGGTTCGCGGCGCTGATCGCCGCCCCGGAGGGCATCGCCGCACTGTCTGAGGCGCATCCCGACGTTGCGACCTATGTGTGCGCGGTCGACCGCGAGCTGGACGAGCACGGCTACATCCGTCCCGGCCTGGGCGACGCCGGCGACCGGCTGTTCGGCACCAAGTAGCATGACCTGCGTGGTCGGCCTCGACGTCGGCACCTCCGCGGTCAAGGCGCTTCTGCTCGATACCGATGAAGCGGTGCTGGCTTCGGCGGAGGCGGCGCTGCCCACCTCGCACCCGGCGCCGCTGGCCTCGGAGCAGGACGTCGAGGGGTGGTGGGACGCCACCGTCGCCGCGCTCGATGGATTGGCCGGGCAGGCGCCGGCGGCGATGGCGGGGATGGCCGGGATCGGGCTTGCCGGGCAGATGCACGCGGCGGTGCTGCTGGACGCGGCGGATCGCCCGGTGCGCCCGGCGATGCTGTGGAACGACGGCCGCGCCCATGCCGAGGCGGCGGCGCTGCAGCGGGACGGACAGGACTTCGCGCGCGAGCTGGGCGTCCCGGCCATGGCCGGCCTGACCGCGCCGAAGCTGGCTTGGCTGGCGCGCCACGAACCCGCCGCAATGGCGCGCACCCGCCACATCCTGCTCACCAAGGATTTTATCCGCTTGCGCCTCACCGGCGAGCGCGTGACCGATGCCTCGGACGCCGCCGGCACCTGGCTGCTCGACCAAACGCGGCGCGACTGGAGCGGCCGGGCGATCAATCTGGTCGGCATCGACCACGCCTGGCTGCCGCCACTGGTCGAGAGCAGTGCCGCCAGCGGGGCGCTGCGGCCCGAACTGGCGCGGCGTTGGGGCTGCGCCGGCCGCGTGGTGGTTGCCGGGGGCGGCGGCGACACGCCGGCGGGCGGCGTCGGCGTCGGCGCGGTCGAGGACGGCCAGGCCTATGTGGCGCTCGGCACCTCGGCGCAGATGTTCGTGGCCGCCGACGCGCACCGGCCGGCGCCGGAGCGTATGGTGCACGCGTTCTGCCACGCGCTGCCCGGACGCTGGTACCAGATGGCGGCGATGCAGAACGGCGCCGGCGTGCTCGCGGTCGTGGCGCGCCTGCTCGGCGAAGACGTGGGCGCGTTGCTGGCCGCCGTCGAGGCCGGGTTCGAGCGGCCGTCCCGCCTGCTGGTGCTGCCGTACCTGGCTGGCGAGCGCACGCCGCACGACGACCCGCACGCGCAGGGCGTGGTCATGGGGCTGACCTCCGACACCTCGCGGATCGAGCTGGCGCAGGCGGCGATGGAGGGGGTGGCGTTCGCCTTCGCCGACGCGCGCGACGCGCTGGCCGCGGCCGGGGTCCGGGTGCGCGAGGCCGGGTTCATCGGCGGCGGCGCCCGCAGCCGGCTCTGGGGCCGCATGATCGCGTCGGTGCTCGGCATCCCGCTGCACGTCCATGCCAGCGGCGCGAAAGGCCCGGCGCTCGGCGCCGCCCGGCTGGCCTGGCTCGCTTTGGGCCAGGCCGTCGCGGACGTCGTGACGCGGCCCGCGGTGGTGGAGACGCTGCTGCCTGACGATCGGCTCGCCGAGGCGTATGCCGGGCGGATCGCGGCGTTCCGCAGCCTGTACGCCGCGCTGAAACCGGAGTTCCAGCATTGAACGATGAAGCCATGTTGCGCGCCGAAATGGTCGAGACCTGCCGGCGCATGAACGCCAGCGGCATCAACCAGGGCACCTCGGGCAACCTGTCGGTGCGCCTGGGCGACGGTTTCCTGGTCACGCCGACCTCGCTGCCGTACGACGCCATGCGGCCGGACGACCTGGTGAGCATGGCGTTCGACGGCAGCTTCACGGGCGGCCGGCGGCCGTCCTCGGAGTGGCGCTTCCACCGCGACATCCTGCGCCACCGCCCGGACGTCGCGGTGGTGCTGCACTGCCACTCGGTCTACGCGACCTCGCTCGCGGTGCAGCACCGGGCGATCCCGGCGTTTCACTACATGGTGGCGGTGGCTGGGGGTGCCTCGATCCGCTGCGCCCCGTACGCGACCTTCGGCACGCAGCTTCTGTCCGACCTGGCGGTGGAGGCGCTGGTCGACCGGCGCGCCTGCCTGCTCGGGCAGCACGGCCAGATATCGCTGGGCGACACGCTGGCCGGCGCGCTGTCCCTGGCGATCGAGGTCGAGACGCTGGCCCGAATCTACGTGCAGGCGCTGGCGTTGGGCGAGCCGCCGGTGCTGGATGATGCGGAGATGGCGAACGTGATCGAGCGCATGGCGCGGATGGGCTACGGCCTGGCGCCGGAACCGGACGACGCTACGCGTCCGGATGCGTGAGCCGGCGAGCCGACTTGGTCTTGGCGCGCGCCGTCTTGTCGTCCAGGCGGCGCTGCACCGACCCGAAGGTCGGCCGAGTGGCGCGGCGGCGCTTCGGCGGCGGCTTCACCGCCTCGCGCAGCAGGTCCACCAGCCTGGCCAGCGCATCGGCGCGGTTGCGCTCCTGGGTGCGGAAACGCTGCGCGGTCAGCGTGATGACGCCGCCAGCGCTCATGCGGCGCCCGGCCAGCGCCTTGAGCCGGTCATGCGCGGCGGGCGGCAGGGTGCGCGAGTTCAGCACGTCGAACTTGAGCTGCACCGCGGTTTCGACCTTCTGGACGTTCTGGCCGCCCGCCCCGGACGACCGGATGAACGTCTCGCGCACCTCGTCCTCGTCGATCCACACTGAGCCGTCGATCTGGATCACCGCTCCGCTCCAAGCGT
The DNA here is from genome assembly GCA_964250775.1 of uncultured Acetobacteraceae bacterium. Taxonomy (GTDB): domain Bacteria; phylum Pseudomonadota; class Alphaproteobacteria; order Acetobacterales; family Acetobacteraceae; genus CAVRQM01. The sequence goes on from CAXUHK010000047.1 coordinate 9,593, forward strand.
CAAGGGTCGAGTCATAGTGTCCCACGCAGCCGCCGTCATGCCACGCGTCGCCTGCGTCGGCGAGTGCATGGTCGAACTGGTCGAGCGGCCGGACGGCACGCTGACGCGCGGCTTCGGCGGCGACACGCTCAACACCGCGATCTACCTGGCCCGGCTCGGCATCGCGGTCGACTACGTGACGGCGCTGGGCGACGACCCGTTCAGCGCCGCCATGCTGGCGGCGTGGCGCGAGGAAGGGGTCGGCACCGGCATTGTGGCGCGGGCACCGGGCCAGCTCCCAGGCTTGTACGTCATCCAGACCGACGACGCCGGCGAGCGCCGGTTCTCCTATTGGCGCGACTCCGCCCCGGCGCGCCGCCTGTTCCGCCTGCCCGGAGCCGAGCGGATCGCAGCCAGCCTGGAACGGCATGCCCTGCTCTACCTGTCCGGCGTCACCCTGTCGCTGTTCGACGCCACCGACCGCGACGCGTTGTTCGCCCTGCTCGACGCCGCCCGCCGGCGCGGCGCGAAGGTCGCCTTCGACACCAATTTCCGGCCGCGCGGCTGGCCCGACCCGGCGGTCGCACGCGCCGTCTACGAGGCGATGCTGGGTCGCTCCGACATCGTGTTCGCCGGCTGGGACGACCTGACGCCGCTGTTCGGCGACGCAAGCGAGGCCGCCATGCTGGCCCGCCTGCGCGGTCACGCATCGGAGGCGCTGCTCAAGCTGCCGCACGCGACCTGCCACCTGCAACCCGGCCAGCCCGACCTGCGCGTGGCGATCGAGGCCGTGCCCGACATCGTCGACACCACGGCGGCGGGCGACAGCTTCGCCGCCGCCTACCTCGCCGCCCGGCTGCAAGGCCATGACGTCGCGACCGCTGCCCGCGCCGGCCACCGCCTCGCCGGCGTGGTCATCCGCCACCGCGGCGCGATCATCCCGAGGCAGTTCATGCCGACCCTGGACGCTTCGCCAGCCGCTTCAGGGTAGCGATCTCGCGGAACACGTCGCGCACCGGGCGCGCCGGGCTGCTCACCACCACGGCGTCGTCCGCGATCCGCGACATCACGCCGGACTGCGCGCCGACCCTGGCCCGGGGGGCGCCCCGCCCCGGGGGGGGGGGCCCCCCC
>CAXUHK010000047.1:10712-25894 GCA_964250775.1 uncultured Acetobacteraceae bacterium
CCCCCCCCCTCCGGCGCCCCCCCCACCCCCGCCTGCCCGCCGATCACCACGAAGTCGCCGATCTCGGCCGATCCCGAGATACCGACCTGGGCCGCGATGGCGCAGTGCCGGCCGATGCGGACGTTGTGCGCGACCTGCACCAGGTTATCGAGGCGCGTGCCGGCGCCGATCACGGTGTTGCGCAGCGCCCCACGGTCTATGGTCGCGTTGGCGCCGATCTCCACATCGTCGCCGATCACCACGCCGGCGAGTTGCGGGGCGGTGACGAACCCCTGGGCGGTAATCGAGAAGCCGAAGCCTTCCTGGCCGATGCGGGCGCCGGGATAGACGTAGACACGGGCGCCGAGCCAGGCATGGCTGACGCTGGCCTGGGCGCCGATGCGGCAGTCCGGCCCCAGCACCACGCCGGCGCCGATCACCGCACCCGGGCCGACGCGGCAACCTGGCCCGATCTCGGCTCCCGCCTCGACCACCGCCTGCGCGCAGATTTGCGCCGCAGGATGGACCACGGCCCCTGCCTCGACCACCGCCGAGGCATGGGTGCCGGGTACGATCGGCGGCATCGGGTGGAACAGCGCCGCCACTTGCGCCCAGGCCGCCAACGGGTCGTCGGTCACCAACGCCAGCGTCGCCTGCGGCACCCGCGCGGCCAGCCCGGCCGGCACGAGGACCGCGCCGGCTTTGGTGCTCTCAAGGGACGCGGTGCGCCGAGCATCGCCGATGAACGCGACGCGGTCCGGCTCGGCGGCTTCCAGCGACGCCAAACCGGCGAGTTGTCGCGATCCATCCGACGCCGAACAGCCGACCAACGCGGCCAGCGTGGCCGCCGGGTGCGGGCCGGTGTTGAAAAAGAAGCGGGGGTTGGCCACGTCCTGCGGAGTCATTCCGTGATCATCAGGCTCTCACGAATTTGCGCAAGCCCGCGCCGCGCGTTGCCGCCGGGGTCGAAGTTGTCCGGCGACAGCCAAGCCAGCAGCGCGTCGCGGGCGCGGGGCCACTCGTCGGCCAGGATGCTGTAATAGGCCGAGTCACGCCGCCGTCCCTTGATGACGTAATGCGCCCGCAACACGCCCTCGAGGGTGAAGCCGAGCCGGTCCGCCGCCCGCCGGCTGGGCTCGTTCAGCGCGTTGCACTTCCACAGCAGGCGCCGGTAGCCGAGCTCGTCCATCGCGAGGCGCATCAGCAGGAACATCGCCTCGCTCGCCGCCCGCGTGCGCTGCATGACCGGCGCGAACCAGATGTTACCGAGCTCGATCGCGGCGTGGCGCGGCTGGATGTCCATCAGCGTCAGCCAGCCCGACGCTGCCCCGGTCGCGACCGGACGCACCGCCCAGGCCATCGGGTCATGGCTGCTGGCGAGGTCGGCCACCGTTGTCGCCATCGCGGCCTGGGTGGGGAACGGTCCGTAGCCCAGATAGGCCCAGCTCGCGTCCGCCGCCGCCGGGTCGCCGCTGCGCGCCGCCTGCCAGAGTTCCGGCAGGTGGCGCGGGTGCAGCGGCTCCAGTTCGACGTAGGCGCCGCGGATGCGGACCCGCGCCGGCAACGGCCGTGGCGTCGCGTCGACTTCAGGCCCGACCGGCGGCTGGCTCACTCCGCGGCCAGCGCCGGGCGCGCGTCGAGCCGGCGCAGCGCGCGGTCGATCCACTGCGCCGTCAGCTTCTCCTGCACGCCGTTCTGGTGCAGCCGCTCGTGCAGCGCGGTGAAGTCCACCCGGTCCAGCGCCTGGTCCTGGTTGAAGCAACTGAACACCACGGTGCGCTCACCGGTCACGGGATCGACCTGCGGCTGCAGGCATTGGGCGCAGACTTCCTTCATCATGCACTGCATCGGGCTGTTGATGGAGCCGATCGCGCTGTGACCCGGCTTCAGGTACGGCGCCAGCACGCCGTGCCGAGCCACCCCCACCGCCTGCATCATGCGGTCGGAGCCGATGACCACCATGTGCTCGGCGTCGCGCAGCGGCACCGCCTGCTCGCCCAGTGCCCCGGAGCCGTACGCCGCCATGGCCTGCACGATGTTGCCGACGAAGGTGCGGTCCTGCGGCCGGGTCGTCGCGAAGCCGGGCGCCTCGTCGCAGCACCAGACGATGACGTCCGCGGCGCGCTCGATCTCTTCGACCTTGTAGCGGTCCTGCCGCGCCTTGTAGCCGGCGAAGTAGACCACGCGGCTGCCCGCCGTCCGCAACGCGGCGCCGATGCTGAACAGCACCGCGTTGCCCAGCCCGCCGCCGACCAGCGCCACCGTGGTGTCGGGATGGATCTCGGTCGGCGTGCCGGTCGGCCCCATCAGCACCACCGGCTCGCCCGGACGCATGGTGGCGCAAAGGTCGGAGCTGCCGCCCATCTCCAGCGCGATCACCGAGACCAAGCCCGCTTGCGGGTCGGTCCAGGCCCCGGTCATGGCCAGGCCCTCCATCGCCAGCAGCGTGCGGCCGATACCGGGCTCGTCCAGGCGGGCGGCCAGCATCTCGAAGTTCTGCAGGCGGTAGAACTGCCCCGGCCGGAACGCGCGGGCCGCCGCGGGTGCCCGCAGCACGATCTCGATGATGGTGGGCGTCAGACGGTTGACGGCATGGACGGTGGCGGTCAGCTCGTCGCGGCAGCGGGCGATCAACGCCGGCCCGTCGATGTCCGACGCCGGCAGCGCCGCCAGGGCGCGGGTCAGCACCGGGTAGCCGCGCTTGGCGCTGCCCATCGCCTTGACGACGTTGCCGAAGAAGCTCGGGTGCAGGTCGCCGAAGAAGCTGATGAACCGGCCGCTGGCCTCGTCGCGGTGCATCAGCACCGCCGCCTCGTCCGGCTTGCTCAGCCCGCGCACCGGCGTCACCGGATGGCCTTGGGCGTCGATGGCCTGGAAGTAGCGGCCGTCGAGCCGGATGCGCCCGTCCTCGCGCGCCAGCACGGTGTTGGGCTGCGTGCCGGCGGCGACGATCACCGCGCGCGCCGGCAGCGTCACCTCGGAGCCGTCGCTGTGGCTGAAGGTAAGGCCGCAGGCGTGGCCGAAGCGATCGGTCCGCACCGCGAGCGGCGCCAGGCCCTCGGCGAAGCGCACGCCCTCCTCCATCGCCTTCGCCACCTCCTCGTGGTTCAGCGTGTAGCTTGGCGCGTCGGTCAGCTTGCGGCGATAGGCCACGGTGGCGCCGCCCCAGCTCTCCAGCAGTCGCGCCAGGCCCGGCTCGCGATCCTCTCGCGCCGCCGCATCGCGCTCAGCCCGGATCGCCGCCGCGTGGGCCAGGAAGTCGTGCGCGACCTCGCGCTCCTCCTCGGTCCAGCGCGCCTGCACCGCCGCCTCGCCGCGTTCGCGCAGCAGGGTGCGGTGGCGCAGGGCGAACTTCTCCACCTGGCGCACATAGTAGGCCAGGCTCTCGGTCGCGGTGTCGATGGCGGTCAGGCCGCCGCCGATCACCACCACCGGCAGGCGCAGTTGCAGGTTGGCGATGGAGGAGGTCTTGGCCGCTCCGCTCAACTGCAACGCCATCAGGAAGTCGCTCGCCTGGCGCACGCCGCGCGCGAGGCCGCCGGGCATGTCGATGATGGTGGGCCGCCCGGCGCCCATCGACAGCGCCACATGGTCGAAGCCCATCGCCCAGGCGTCGTCGACCGAGACCGTGCCGCCGCCGCCGAAGCGCACGCCGCCGAACATCGCGAACTCCGGCCGGCGCTCCAGCAGCAGGCGCACGAGCTTCAGGTAGTTCTTGTTCCAGCGCACGGTGATGCCGTACTCGGCGACGCCGCCGAACCCTGCCATGATGCGGTCGTCCAGATCCTCGAACAGCGAATCGGCGTCCTGCACCGGGGTGCGCGGGTCGAAGCCTAGAGGCTCGATCTTGAGCCCGTCCACGGCGACGACGGTGTGGCCGTCGTTCATCAGGTGGTGCGCCAGCGTGAACCCGGCCGGACCCAGCCCCACCACCAGCACCTTGCGCCCGCTATCGGGCAGCGGCAACGGGCGACGGATGTCGAGCGGGTTCCAGCGCGTCAGCAGGGCGTAGATCTCGAACCCCCAGGGCAGCGCCAACACGTCGCGCAGCACCGAGGTCTCGGCCTGCGGGATATCGACCGGATCCTGCTTCTGGTAGATGCAGGCCTTCATGCAGTCGTTGCAGATGCGGTGGCCGGTGGCCGCCATCATCGGGTTGTCGACGGCGATGGTGGCGAACGCGCCCAGCAGGTGCCCTTGCGCGCGCAGCGCGTGCATCTCGCTGATCTTCTCGTCGAGCGGGCAGCCGGCCAGGGTGACGCCGAACGGACTCTTCTGGAACGCCCCGGTCCTGCGGTCGCGCAGGCCCTTGCTGCAACTGTCCTTGCCCTGACTGTGGCACCAGATGCAGTAGTTCATCTGGTCGAGCGCGTGCTGCGCATCCATGCCGGGATCGGTCAGGCTGAAGCCGTCGCGGACGCGGTGCTCGCGCTCGGGCAGTTGCAGCATGGTGACGCCGTCGCGCACCACGGTCTCGACCGGGACGAGGTGCTGGAAGTCCGGCCGGTGGGGCACGTGGAACAGCGTGCCGCCGCCGTGCCGGGCGCGGCCCGCCTCGGTCAGCGTCGCCCAGGCGGCGTAGCGCATCGCGAGGTCGAGCGGCTCGGCGCGCTCGTTCTTCTCCCAGGCCAGCACGTGCTCCGCGAACGCCAGCTCGTCGAGCGGCGTCGCCATCGCCTCCTCCAACGCAGTCCGCAGCGCGTCGGCGTCGAAGCCGGACGGGTCGGGATACTTCTTCACCGCCTGGCGCTGCACGAACAGCCGCTTGCAGGAATGGATCGGGTCGAGCCGCAGAGTATGCGCGGCAACCGCCGCCACCGCGTCCTCGATGCCGAACAACTGCGCCACGAAGTCGCCCAGCGCCGGGCCAAGGGCGACCACGAGTTCGCTCTCTGCCTTGGCGTCGAGCGCGGCGGGATCGGCGCGCGCCGTCACCAGCCGAGCGTGCAGCGCCGCGTCATCGGCCGCCAGCCGTTCCACGAACCGCCGGTCGAGCCGGACCAGGCCGTCGCGGGTCGCGAAGTCGGAGAAGGTGGAACCGAAGCCCAGCGTCACAGAATCCATCGAAGTCCCGTCCATCATTGCCAGGTCCGGCGAGGTTTGCGCCACCTACAAGATGTCTCTGGCCTGCCCCGTCAAGCCGGAGCGGGATGCAGGCGGCGCAGCGCAGCGCTCAGTGGACCGCCGCCCCCTCCGCGCCGATCCCGGTCTGGCTGCGCACGTACTGCGCCTCGAAGCGGTCCTGCTCGGCCAGCGACTCGCGGCTGGTGTCGGTGATCGAGAACAGCCAGCAGCCGAGGAACGCCAGCGGCATCGAGAACAGCGCCGGGTTGGTGATCGGGAAGATCGCCGTCGGGTGGCCGAGCACCGTGACCCACACGCCCGGACTCAGCACGGTGAGCACCAGGGCGCTGACCAGGCCCAGGAAGCCGCCGACCACGGCGCCGCGCGTGGTCAGCCGCTTCCAGTACATCGACAGCAGCAGCACCGGGAAGTTCGAGCTGGCCGCGACCGCGAAGGCCAGGCCCACCATGTAGGCGACGTTCTGCTTCTCGAACGCGATGCCAAGCAGGATGGCGGCCACGCCCATCGCCAACGTGGCGATCTTGGATACGAACAGCTCGGTGCGCTGGTTGATCCGGCCACGGGCGAACACGCTGGCATAGAGGTCGTGGCTGATCGCCGAGGCGCCGGACAGCGTGAGGCCGGACACCACGGCGAGGATGGTCGCGAACGCCACCGCCGAAATGAAGCCCAGCAGGATGTCGCCACCGACCGCCTGCGACAGCCAGATCGCCGGCATGTTGGCGCCCCCCAGCAGCTTGCCGCCGGCGTCGAGGAAGCGCGGGTTGGTGCTGACCAGGGCCACCGCGCCGAAGCCGATGATGAAGGTCAGCAGGTAGAAGTAGCCGACGATGCTGGTGGCAAAGAACACGCTCTTGCGCGCCTCCTTCTGGTTGGCGACGGTGAAGAAGCGCATCAGGATGTGCGGCAGCCCGGCGGTGCCGAACATCAGGGCGAGGCCGAGCGAGAGGGTCGAGACCGGACTCGCGACGGCGGCGCTCGGGATCATGATCGCGGCGTGCTTGGGATGCACCCGTACCGCCTCGGCCAGCAGCGCCGTGGGGTCGAAGCCATAGCGCGCCAGCACCGCGCCGGCCATGAACGTGGCCCCGGCCAGCAACATGCAGGCCTTGATGATCTGCACCCAGGTGGTCGCCAACATGCCGCCGAAGGTGACGTACAGCGTCATCAGCACGCCGACCATGACCTCGGCGTAGATGTAGTCCATCTGGAACAGCAGCTTGATGAGCTGCCCGGCGCCGACCATCTGCGCGATCAGGTAGAACGCGACCGTCGCCAGCGTGCCGCACGACGCCAGCACCCGCAGCGGCGTCTGGCCCAGCCGGTAGCTCACCACGTCGGCGAAGGTGAAGCGGCCGAGGTTGCGCAGCCGCTCGGCCATCAGCGCCATGACGATCGGCCAGCCGACCAGGAAGCCGATCGAGTAGATCAGCCCGTCATAGCCGCTGGTGTAGACCAGCGCCGAGACGCCCAGGAACGAGGCCGCCGACATGTAGTCGCCGGCGATCGCCATGCCGTTCTGCAACCCGGTGATGCCGCCGCCCGCGGTGTAGAAGTCGCTGGCCGAACGGGTCCGGCGCGACGCCCAGAAGGTGATGCCGAGCGTCAGCGCCACGAACGCCAGGAACATCCAAATCGCGGTCCAGTTGGTCGCGTGCAGGTCGATCTTGCCGACGCCCTCGTCGGCCCAGGCGGGGAGGGCGACCAGGCCCACGCCACCCGCAAGCCAGGCAAAGCGCCGGCTCATTCGGCGTCCGCCACGATACGGCGGGTGAGGTCGTCGAACTCGCCGTTGGCGCGCAGCACGTAGATGCCGGTCAGCAGGATGGCGCTGAGGATCACCGCGATGCCGAGCGGGAAGCCCAGCGTCACGCCGCGGCCGAGCTGGATCGACATGATCCCGGGCGCGAACGCCACGCACAGGATGAAGCTGAAGTAGATCGCGACCATGACGATCGCCAGCGTCCAGCCGAACCGGCCGCGCTCCGCGACCAGCGTGGTGAAATCCGGATTGCTACGCACGCGGCTGACGAAATCCACTCTCATCCTTGGCCATCCCCATATTCAGGCGCTTCTAGCGCTTGTCATTATTGGATTTAGCCGGGGTTTGCCGCCGTCACGCAAGATGCGGGACGCGGCCCTCAGCCCGACTTCAACACCGTGTCGCGCAGCCCCAGGCAGACCGCCAGCGCCACGCCGAGCATCGCGGCGCAGGCGAAGAACGCGAGGTGAAAGCCGCTCTCCAGCGCCTGTTGCGCCAGCCCGCGCGTCGCGGCGTCGAGTCCGGTCGCGACGTGATGGCCGCGCAGCCCACTGAGGTCGATCGGCCGCGACACCCCGAGTTGCAGCAGCTTGCTCGCGAACCGCGCCGCCAACAGCGCGCCGACCAGCGTGCTGCCGAACGCCCCGCCCATCGAGCGCAGGAACAGCAGGCTGCCGGTGGCGGCGCCCACATCGCCCTGTTCGGCGGCGTTCTGCACCAGCACCAGGCTGGTCGGCATACAGGCGCCGATGCCGAAGCCGAGCAGCGCCATGTCGATCACCGAGCGGACATGCCCGTCCCGCGCGTCAAGCATGGCGAGCAGCAGGAAGCCCGCGACCGACATCAGCAGGCCGCCGAGCAGGATCGGCTTCACCCGGCCGAGCCGACGCGCCACCTGGCCGGCGGAGAACGCGCCGACCACGTTGGCGGCGAGGAACGGCACCAGCAGCGAGCCGGAGGTCGCGGCGTCGACGCCGCGCGTCAACTGAAACTCCAGCGGCAACAGGAAGGTGGCGCCGAAGATGCCGGCGGCCGCCAGGGCGGCGATCGCGACCCCGCGCACGAACGTCGCACGGGCGAACAGCCTTGGCGGCAGCAACGGGTCGGCGGCCTGCCGCTCGCGCCACACCAGCGCGGCCAGCAGCGCCAGCGCCCCAGCGAGCAACCCGAGCAGCGGCGGCGACGACCAGGGATAGACGCTCCCGCCCCAGCTCATCACCAGCAGGCTGGCGGCGGTGAAGGCGGCGATCAGCCCGGCGCCCGCGAAGTCGATCGGCTTCTGCGTCCGCCCGCCCACCGGCAGCAGCCGCAGGCCGCGCGCCGAGAGCAGGAACGCCGCGACACCGATCGGCAGGTTGACCCAGAAGATGTAGCGCCAGGAGAAGCGGTCGGTCATCCAGCCGCCCAGCACCGGCCCGGCGATGCTGGCGATGCCCCAGGCGCCGGCCATGTAGCCCTGGTAGCGACCCCGCTCGCGCGGCGAGACGACGTCGGCGATGGACGCCTGCGCCATCGCCATCAGCCCCGCCCCGCCCAGGCCCTGCAGCGCCCGCGCCGCGATCAGCTGGCCCAACGTCTGCGCCGCCCCGCACAGCATCGACGCGAACACGAACAGCGCGATCGCCGGCAGCAGCAGCGCGCGCCGGCCGTAGATGTCCGACAGCTTGCCATAGACCGGCGTGGCTGCGGTCGCGGTGAGCAGGTAGGCCGAGACGATCCAAGCCAGGTGGCTGAAGCCGTGCAGGTCCGCGGCGATCGCCGGGACCGCCGGGATCACCACCGTCTGATCGATGGCGGCGAGGAAGATGCACAGCACCACCCCGGACAAGACTCGGAGCACTTGACGGTGGGTGAACGCCGGCAGCCTCGGTCCGACACCCGCGACTTCAGCCTCTACGGGAGCGTCCAACAGCCGATCCGATAAGGTGCCATGCGGTGAGGCTAATCCGCTGCCTTCCGGCCGCCAAGCCGATCAGGTGGCCTCGTCGGGCATGGCGCCCCTGGTGACGTCGCGGCCGGCCACCGTCGGCAGGGTGATCGGATGCCCGGCCTCGGCGGCCTGGTAGATCGCCTCGATCAGCTTCATGTCCTGCAACCCCTCCTCGCCCGGCGTGCGCGGCACCCGGTTGGCGCGGATCGCCTCGGCGAAATGGTCCATCTCCAGGGCGAATTGGTTGGTGGGCGGGAACCGGCGCGTGTCGAGCGACTCCGCCTGACCCGCCTTGCGGCCGACCTGCAGCGCCAGGTTGTCGTAGCCGAACGCCGGGTCGAGCTGCGCCCAGGCCTCGGCGCCGTGCAGCCGCAACTGGCGCGAGGCGTGGAAGCTGTAGCCGCTGGCGCAGTTGGCAATCACCCCGGAGGGGAATGTCAGGTTGAAGGCGCAGATGTCCTCGACCTCGCGGAAGCGCGGGTCGTCGGCCGGGCGGGTCAGCCGGGCGCTGACCTCGACCGGCTCCTCGCCGGTGAGGTAGCGCGCGGCGTTCAGGCAGTAGATGCCGACATCGGGCAGGCTGCCGCCGCCGGCCATGGCGCGGACGTGCCGCCACTGGCCGTTGTCGGCGTTGTTCTGCCCGTTCACCGCCTCGATCAGCCGCAGCTTTCCCAGTTCGCCGCCACGCGCCAGCTTGACGGCGGCGCGGTTGGTCGGCTCGTATTGGCAGCGATAGGCGACCATGAACCGCTTGCCGGCGGCCTGGCAGGCGGCGATCATCGCCTGCGCGTCGGCACTGCTGGTCGCCATCGGCTTCTCGCACAGCACGTGCTTGCCGGCCGCCGCGGCGCGCTCGACGTATTCGCGGTGCATGTTGTTCGGCAGCACGACGTAGACGATGTCGACGGCGTTGTTGTCGCGCAGCCGGTCGAACGAGGCGTAGTCGTACAGTCCGGACTCCGGGACGCCATACTGCGCCGCGAGGACCTTCGCCTTGGCGGCATCGCCGCTGACCAGCGCCGTGACCTGGACGTGCTTGGCCTGGGCGAAGCCGGGCAGGATCTGCTGCAGCGACAGATGGCCGAGCCCGACCACGGCGACGCCCAGGCGGCGCGGCGCGGGGTAGGGGTTGGGGACCTTGCCCTCCGCTTCCGAGGCGTTGAACAGCGGCGGCAGCTCGACTCTGGAGCCGGCCACCTGGCTCTCCGCGGCGTGGGCCGATGCCGACAGCGCCACGGTGCCCAGCGCGCCGGCGGCGACCAGGCCGCGTCGGGTGATGTCGGAGTGGCTCATGCCGCTTTCCCCGGATGCTTCGCTTCCTCCTCCACCTGTCCCAGCCGGCGGCTGAGATACGCGGTGACCGCGACCTCCTCCGCGGTGAGGCCCGACAATGGTTCGGCCAGGGTGGCGTCGGCGCGCGCCTTTAGGCCCTCGACCAGGCTGCCGTCCAGGTAGCCGTCGAAGATCGCTGGGTGGATGTAGCACTTGCGGCAAATCGCCGGCGTGTTGCCCAGCCGCTTCGACACGCTCTCGACCGCCGCGACGATGTTCTTTCTCGCTTTTGTGTGGCTGTCGAACTGTTCGAGCCCGCTCAGCGCCAGCGCCGCGAGGTTGGTCGCGGCCCAGGTGCGGAAGTCCTTGGCGGTGACGTGCTCGCCGGAGACCTCGTGCAGGTACTCGTTGACGTCCTCGGACCCGACGCCGTGCGTTGCCCCGTCATCGTCGAGGTATTGGAACAGGTCCTGCCCCGGCAGGTGGTTGCAGCGGTCGACGATGCGGGCGAGCCGCTTATCGGCCAGGTCGATGTGATGCTGTATGCCGTGCTTGCCGCGAAAGTCGAAGGTGAGCTTCGACCCTTTCACGCGCACATGGCGGTGCCGCAGCGTGGTGATGCCGAAGCTGTCGTTGGTGCGGGCGTATTCCTCGTTGCCGACCCGCATCATGGTGCCCTCCAGCAGCCGCACGATCGCCGCCAGCACCTTGCGCCGCGGCAGTCCCGGCAGCGCCAGGTCCGCCTCCGCCTGGGCGCGGATGCGCGGCAGCACCTGGCCGAACGCCAGCATGTGCCCGTACTTGCTCTCGTCGCGCACCTCGCGCCAGCGCGCGTGGTAGCGGTACTGCTTGCGCCCGCGCGCGTCGCGCCCGACCGCCTGGAGGTGGCCGTTGTGGTGGCGGCAGATCCACACCTCCTGGTAGGCCGGCGGGATCGCCAGCTTGCGGATGCGCGCCAGGATGTCCGGGTCGGTGACCTCGGCGCCGTCGGCTTCGAGGTAGCGGAAGCCGTCATCGGTCCGCTCGCGCCGGTAGCCGGGCTGGCGGTCGCTCACGTAGCGGAGGTGGGCGGCGCGGGCGACGGCGCGGGGATCGGCCTTCGGCGTGTCCCGGATCGATTCGATGTCGTGCATCGAGGCGCAACGCGCGCGGCCATCGCCGGTTTACCGCGGCCCGGCCATGACGCTACCGTGGCGGCAACCGGAGGACGCGCCATGCTGATCGGACTGGACCCGCTGCTGACCCCAGACCTGCTGCACGCCCTGGCCTCGATGGGTCACGGCGACGCGATCGCACTGGTCGACGCCAACTACCCGTCGACCCGCGGGCAACGGCTGGTGGCGCTGCCGGGCGCCGACATCGTGGCGGCGCTGCGCGCGGTGCTGGGCGTGCTGCCGCTCGATTCCTTCGTAGCCGATCCCGCCATGGTGATGCAGGTGGTGGGCGACCCGGAGGCGGTGCCGCCGGTCACCGCCGAGATCAACGCGGCGCTGCAGGCGCACGGCGCCCAGCCGGCCCGCGCCATCGAGCGGCACGCCTTCTACGCCATGGCCGAGCGCGCCTACGCGGTGGTGGCGACCGGCGAGCGCCGGTTCTACGGCGACGTCATCCTGGTCAAGGGCGTGGTGCCGCCGCCATGAACGCCAGGTTCATCCCGCACGGCCCGCTCGGCATGGGCGGGGCGCCGCTGGGCAACCTCGGCAGCGCCATCCCGGACGACGAGGCCAGCCAGGCGATCGAGGCCGGCTGGGCCGCCGGCATCCGCCATTTCGACACCGCGCCGCATTACGGCGCCGGGCTGTCCGAACGCCGCATGGGCCAGGCGCTGCGCGACAAGCCGCGCGACAGCTACACCCTGTCGAGCAAGGTCGGGCGGCTGCTCGACCCGGTGGACGGCGTGCCCGAACTCGACCACGGGTTCCAGCATGGCCTCAGCTTCGCCCGCCGGCTCGACTACACCCACGACGGCGCGCTGCGCTCGGTCGAGGACAGCCTGGGCCGGCTGGAGCTGGACCGGCTCGACATCGTCTACATCCACGACTGCGCCGCCGACTGGTTGGGCGCGGCGTGGCGCGAGCAGTTCGACATCGCCCTGGCCGGGGCCGCCCGCGCGCTGGCGCGGCTGCGCGACGAGGGCGTGATCCGCGCCTGGGGCTTCGGCGTCAACCTGGTCGAGCCGTGCCTGCTGGCGCTGCAGCGGGCCGACCCCGACCTGTTCCTGATCGCCGGACGCTACACGCTGCTCGACCATACCGCGTTGCCGGAGTTGCTGCCGGCCTGTGAGCGGCGCGGCGCGCATGTGGTGATCGGCGGCCCGTACAACTCCGGCCTGCTCGCCGGCGGCACGACGTTCGACTACGCGACGGCCGCGCCTGAGGTGGCGGCACGGGCGCAGCGGATCGAGGTGGTGTGCGGCAGCCACGGCGTCGACCTGAAGGCGGCGGCGCTGCAGTTCTGCGCCGCCCACCCGGCGACGGCCGCCGTCATCCCGGGTCCGCGCACCGCCACCGAGGCGACCCAGAACGCCGAGATGATGACCCAACCGATCCCGCAGGCCCTATGGATTGAGCTGAAGGCGGAGGGTCTGCTGCCGGAGGACGCGCCGGTGCCGGAAGTGTAGCTACTTAGGCTCGAACGCCAGCGCCACGCCGTTCATGCAGTAGCGCTCGCCGGTCGGCTTCGGGCCGTCCGGGAACACGTGGCCGAGATGGCCCTGGCAGCGGGCGCAATGCACCTCGGTGCGGGTGCTGAAGAAGCTGCGGTCGACGCTGGTGTCGGTGGCGCCGTCCAGCGGGGCGTAGAAGCTGGGCCAGCCGGTGCCGCTCTCGTACTTGGTCTCGCTGCTGAACAAGGGCTGGCCGCAACCGGCGCATACGAAGCTGCCGGCGCGCTTCTCGGCGTTGAGCGGGCTGGTGCCGGCGCGCTCGGTGCCGTGCTTGCGCAGCACGCGGTACTGCTCGGGCGAAAGGCTGGCCTGCCACTCGGCGTCGCTGCGGGCGGCGGGGTCCTGGGAAACATCGGTGTCCATGTCGGATCTCCTTAGATGCCCCCGATGTGGCGTGCCCACGCTTGGTCCGCAACGTGTTAGGCTCTCGCCATGCTGCAGACGCTGGTCACTCTGCTGGCCGCCGCCGCGGTCGCCGTGCCGCTGTCGCGCCGCCTTGGCTTCGGCAGCGTGCTCGGCTACCTGGTCGCGGGCGTCGCCATCGGCCGGTTCGGGCTGCGCCTGGTCACCGACCTGGGCCAGATCGCCGACGTCACCGCGTTGGGCGTCGTGATGCTGCTGTTCCTGATCGGGCTGGAGCTGCGCCCGGCGCGGCTCTGGGTGATGCGCCGTTCGGTGTTCGGGCTGGGCGGCGCGCAACTCGCCGCCACCGCCGGCGTCATCGCGGTGCTGGCGCACGCGGCCGGGATGGCGTGGCCGGGCGCCGTGGTGCTGGGCGTGGCGCTGGCGCAGTCCTCGACCGCGATCGTGCTGCCGATGCTGGGCGAGCGCGACCTGCTGGGCAGCCGCGCCGGGCGCGACGCGTTCTCGGTGCTGCTGTTCCAGGACCTGTCGTTCATCCCGCTGGTGGCGCTGGTGCCGCTGCTGTCCGGCGCCGACCTGCCGCGCCAGGTGCCGTGGCGCGACGTCGGCGTGGCGCTCGCGGCAGTGGCGGCGATCCTGGTCGGCGGCCGCTACCTGCTGCCGCCGCTGATGCGCCTGGTCGGCGGCGCGCGGGTGCCGGAGGTGTTCACCACGCTGTCGCTGCTGATCGTGGCCGGCACCGCGACGCTGGCCGACGCCGCCGGGCTGTCGATGTCGCTGGGCGCGTTCATGGCCGGCGTGCTGCTGAGCGAGAGCGAGTACCGCCACGAGCTGCGCGCCAACATCGAGCCGTTCGAGGGGCTGCTGCTGGGGTTCTTCTTCATCTCGATCGGGCTGTCGGCCGACCTCGGCCTGCTCGCCGCGCGCCCCTGGCTGTTCGCGGGAGCGGTCCTGGGCCTGGTCGCGATCAAGGCGGGGCTGGCGTTCGGCCTCGGCCGGCTCGGCGGCCAGACTGCGGCGCAAGCGAGCCGGTTCGCGCTGGCGTTGCCGCAGGCCAGCGAGTTCAGCTTCGTGCTGTTCGGCGCCGCGACGGCGGTGGGCGCGCTGGCGGCCTCCGACGCCAACGCCGCGACGCTGCTGGTGGCGCTGTCGATGGCGGCGACGCCGCTGCTGTTCGCCGCCAGCGAGCGGCTGCTGATCCCGCGCCTGACGCGGCGGCCGGAGCCGGTCTACGACGCGATCGACGCCGACGCGCCGGTCATCATCTGCGGCTTCGGCCGGGTCGGCCAGATCGTCGGCCGGGTGCTGCGGATGCAGGGCGTCGCGTTCACGGCGCTGGAGGGCGATCCCGGCCAGGTCGAGGTGATCCGCCGCTTCGGCGCCCAGGTGTTCTACGGCAACAGCGCCCGCCCCGACCTGCTGCGCGCCGCCGGCGCCGCCTCGGCGCGGCTGCTGATCGTGGCGCTGGAGGATGTCGAGGCGAACCTGGAGGTGGTCGAGGTGGCGCGGCGCACCTTCCCCGAATTGCGTATCCTGGCCCGCGCGCACAACCGTCGCCACGCGCACCGCCTGATGGACCGCGGCATCGAGGGCATCGTGCGCGACACCTTCCATTCCAGCCTGAAGCTCGCCGAACTGACGCTGGAGGCGCTCGACGTGCCGGCGGAGGCGGCGCGCCACGCCGTCGCGGTGTTCCAGGCGCACGACGAGAAGATGCTGCGCGACACCCACGCCGTCTACCGCGACGAACGCAAGCTGATCCAGACCGTCCAGGACGCCGCCGCCGAGCTAGACTCGCTGTTCGAGGCCGACCGCCCGGCGCCCAAGGCCGCGCAATGAGGGCAGTGGTGGTCGGCGGCGGCCCGGCCGGGCTGATGGCGGCCGAGACGCTGGCGCAGGGGGGCGTCGCGGTGACGCTGTGCGACCACATGCCCTCGCTCGGCCGCAAGCTGCTGATGGCCGGGCGCGGCGGCCTCAACCTGACCCACAGCGAGGCGTTGCCGGCGCTGCTGGCGCGCTACGGCGAGGCGCGCGGGCGGCTGGCGCCGGCCGTGGCGGCGTTCCCGCCGGAGGCGCTGACCGCGTGGTGCCACGGGCTCGGCCAGGCGACGTTCGTCGGCAGCCGC
>CAXUHK010000048.1:0-18049 GCA_964250775.1 uncultured Acetobacteraceae bacterium
CGGGATCCGGCGGCCGCATGCGCAGCGGCGGCGCACACTCATTCGGTGGCGGCCCCGGCGCGGGGCGGCGGGCCCCCAGGCGCGCGCGGGGCCGGGGGCGGGCCCGTCCGCCGCCCGCTGGGGGGGCAGCCCGGCGCGCGGGCCGGCCTCGCTGCGGCGGCTACGGCAGCCGGCTGCGGCCTGGGCGCTCGGTTTCTGCGGCATCTTCTTTTATCACGCGCTGTACTTCGTGGCGCTGAAGGCGGCGCCGGCGGCCGAGGCCAGCCTGATCGCGTATCTCTGGCCGTTGCTGATCGTGCTGCTCTCGGCGGCGCTGCCGGGCGAACGGCTGGGCGTGCGGCAACTCGCGGGCGCGACGATGGGCTTGGCCGGGACAGCGCTGGTGCTGCGCCTGGGCCGTCATGAGGCCGCGCCCGCGCCGTTGCTCGGCTACGCGGCGGCGGTCGGATGCGCGTTGGTCTGGTCGAGTTACTCTGTGCTGAACCGCCGGTTCGCCGCCGTGCCGAGCGAGGTGATCGGCGGCATCTGCGGGCTGGTGGCGCTCGCCGGCCTCGCCTGTCACTTGGCGTTCGAGGTGTCGGTGTGGCCCGATCAACTGCAGTCCGTGGCGATCGTGCTGCTCGGCCTGGGTCCGGTCGGCCTGGCGTTCTTCGCCTGGGACCACGCGACCAAGCACGGTCGGCTGGCGACGCTTGGCACGCTGTCCTACCTGGCGCCGCTGTTCTCGACGCTGTTGCTGATCGTCACTGGCCGCGCGCGGGCGACCTTCGCCATCCTGCTCGCGGCCGTGCTGGTCATCATGGGCGCGGTGATCGCATCGCGGCTTCCTGGCGACGCGCCACGCCGCAACTCCGGCCATCTCCCCTGACCGACGCTCGCGGCCGGGCGCGTCGAGGCTAACCGGGCACACCGTGGCGTACCAAGGTCGCCCTGACTTGATCTATGACCTGGCGCCGCATCGTGACCGTACTCAGTGAGTGGTCGATGCCCGGAATGACCTTGAGGTCGACCGCCGGGTAGATGTGCAACCGCCTCCCCTCCGGCCCGAAGTAGATTTCGACCTCGTCGCGCGCTGGATCGTGCCCACCCAGCAACATCAGCACCGTGACGCGGCGCTTGTTCAAGTCATCGAACCAGCGCCACACCTTGGCCGAAGCCGTGTTCCCGAACGCGTGCCGGCCGAGGCGGGCTTGCGCGGAGTTGATCAAGCCCCTTGCCGCACGCCGAACCAGCTCACCGCCGATGCGCCGCACCGCCACGTCTCCACGGACCAGGCGCTTCCAGGCCATGCCTTGCCCAAGCCGCTCCAGATAGTAGCCGGACCGCAGAGTGCCCTGCTGGATGACTTTGAGCGACATTCCTGCGGACCAGATGATCTTCTGCATGTTGACAAGGATCACAGCCCGGATGCGAGGGTCCTCGACCGCGACATGGAATGCCGTATAGGCGCCGGAGCAGAGACCGAACAACACCAGCGGACCTTGCTCACGGGCAGCGACCCAGTCGAGGGCGGACCTAACCATGTCGGTGTTCTCGACCGCATACGGGTGAGCCAGCTCGTTTGGCTCCGACATGGAGTCCCCGCTGCCGACGTTGTCGATCCGCAAGCTGCCGATGCCTTGCGTGGCCAGCGAGCGGGCAAGCGTCACCGCCATCCTGCTGTTGCCGAAGCGCGGGTTGAGGGTCGTGTTCAGGATGACGACCGTGGGATCCTCACGATCGGTGGGGACCGAAGGCTTGCACCAGATGCCGAACCCGCGCCCATTTCGGCCGAAGCGGACCGGCTGCTCATACGCGTCGCCGACACGCGCCGGCTCCGGCGCGGTCAGGGTGAATGCCGCCGCACCGGGCGAGGTTTCGGGAGCGCCTTCCGCCAACCAGCCCACGATCCGGTCGAACGTCGACTGCGGCGCCACCGCCATGCTGGATTCCTGCAGGTAGGCCTCCAAGTCGCTGACTGGTTCGACGACGGTGGCGCAGCCAAGGCCGCGCCACCGCTCGGCCAACTTCTCCAGCGCCGCGATCGTCTCCATGGGCGCCAGGACCAGTGCGGCTTCGGCCGGCCGTTCCTCGACGCCGAGGAGGTCGATCGCCTCCATCTCCCGGCGGGTCTGCGCGTCCCAACGCACGCCCATCGCCTCGAACCAGCCATCCTGCTCGATCGCCGCCGGCACCTGCCAGATCGCCGCAAGCATCCGAGCGCTGGCCCGCAACTCCCGGACATACGCGCGTCCCGTGGCGAACGGGGCCAGGGCGACGATCCGGACGGCGCCGGCTTCGGCCGCGGCCAACGCCGCGAGCGTCGCGCCCATGCGCAGGCCACACACGGCGACCTGCGCCACTCCAAGGCAGTCTCGCAAGTGCCGGGCGGCATCAAGGATGCTGTCCAACCACGGGCGCAGGCCGGGCGCTTCGCCCTCGGCCAGCAGC
Organism: uncultured Acetobacteraceae bacterium; assembly: GCA_964250775.1. Taxonomy (GTDB): domain Bacteria; phylum Pseudomonadota; class Alphaproteobacteria; order Acetobacterales; family Acetobacteraceae; genus CAVRQM01. The sequence goes on from CAXUHK010000048.1 coordinate 2,431, forward strand.
GAATCCCCGCCGGCCGGGTAGTCGAAGCGCAGGACCGGCATCCCGCAACCGGCGAGCCTGTCGGCCAAGCCGCGCCAGCCGCGATAGGTCCCGAGACCCTCGTCGCCGAGGGGAGCGCACAGGATCACGCCCCGCAGGCCGGCACGAAGCGGGCGGGGCACATGCAGCCATCCGAAGCAGCCGGAGAAGTATAGCGGCTCGCAGTCGATTTCAGTCACGACCCAAGCGCCACCCTAACGCTGCCCCGGAGGTTGAGCGCGAAAACCTCGCCGGCCGGGGGCGCTTGCGCACCCGAGCGAGACCGCAGCGCGATGCTGCGAGGCACATCCGGAGACAGGTTGAACCAATCGTCGTCCGGGTCGTGGTCCGCCAGGTCGAAGTGGCAATACTGCGCGAACTGTTTCGCCGTGACATGGAGTTTCCATGTGCCGTCGACATAAACCGCCCGCGCCTCCAGGCCCAGGTCGCGAGCCGGCGGCATGTCGGCGAGTACATGGTGGTCGTAGGCGACCAACTCCATCGCGCCGGCGCCACCTTGCCGCCATAGCGATGCGCTCACCACGTCATGCGTCCGCGGCCCGAAACGGTAGGCCTCGTTCACGTCGAAGAACTCGGCCAGCAGTTCCTGGCTGCCGAGGCGCTGTGTCGAACGGCCAGGAATGCTGATTGCCCGCTCCGCCGAACGGACCTGGACTGCGCCATCGCGCAGGCAGACGAGCCGGACCACCGCGTCGAGCTGGTCCGCGTGCTCGTTCACGACATGAAGGTCGAGCCCGTTCAGGCCCTCGTCCGTGATGACCAACTGCTGCGAGCGGAATGCCCGACGCAAGGCGTGCCAGACCGGCTTGGGACCGCCATCGGAGTCGAGCACGCCCCAGCCGGCTCCCGGACAGACATCCTGAAACTGCCAGACGAGGCCGCCGGTGCAGCTCGCTCCGCTGCGGCGCCATTCGGCAAAGACCCGCTCCACGACCAGGCAACCTGTCGCCCGCGACAGGTCGAGGTAGCGCGCCACGTCTGTGCTGCGCAGCCGGACGGGATCGACGCCAAACAGCAGGCGCAAGTAATGGTCCCGGACATCCTCGAAATCCCACGCGGCGCCCGGGTCACGCGGCACGGCCGCCTTCCAGCGCGGCTCGGTCAGCGAAACGCCAGCCAGGTGGCGGTCGATCAGCTTGCGGTCCGGCACGTTGGCGAACGCCAGGCACTCGGAGGCGAACCGCACGTTGGCGCGGCGCGCGTCGTCGAGCGGGCGCAGGTAGGCGCCGACCCCGTAGTAATGCGCAACCCCGGTGTCGACGCGAAACGGGAGAGCGCCACCGGAGGGCGAGTTCTCGACATAGACCAGGTCGGGGCGGCGGCGGCCGACCATGTCCGCGATGGTTGTACGGTACAATTCCTGCCGCCAGGTCCGTGCCGGCATTCCGAGCATGGCAGCCTGCTGCATGGTTTCCGAACCACCGCAAAGCACCGCCAAGCAAGGACGGAAGGCGGTGCGCAGCAGAAGCTGCTCGATCTCCTCGCCAACCGACTGCAGGAAGTCCGAGTCATGCTCGGGATAGTCGAAGTTGGCCAGCATGACATCCTGCCAGACCATGATCCCGAGCTCGTCGCACAGCGCGAAGAAGGCATCCGGCTCGTACGCCATGGTCCCGCCGACCCGCAGCATGTTCATGCCGGCGTCCCGAGCGGCCTGCAGCCATGGCCGAAACGCCGCCTCGGACCACGGCATCCCGGCCAAATCGGCACTCGTCCAGCACGCACCGCGGCTGAAGATGGGAACCCCGTTCACCGACAGGCCGAAACCGCCACGATCCTCGGCGGTATCCGCGGCGATGGTGCGGAACCCGAGGCGACCGAGCGGCAAGACGGCTTGACCCACATGCAGGCTGGCCTCGTAGAGATGCGGCGCACCGTGCGTGTGCGGCCACCATCTCTGCGGCGAGGGCATCGACAGGCTGCCGCCGAAGGCAGCACCCGCCAGCCGGTCGAGCCGAGCTCGATGGCCGTCGACGACCAGGTGAACCTCCATCCCGACCGGCACGTCATGGGCAAACCTCAGCTCGGCATCCACACGGCCGACATCGCCTTCGAGCGTGGGCGCGAGGTCCACCGACGACAGCGTCGGCCCCGATCCTGCGGCCCGGTCCAGCCAGACGATGGGCCGCCATGGTCCCACGCAGGGGATGGCCGGACACCATCCAGGCATCCGTCCCAACAAGGACGTGCGAACATTTCGCAATCCCTGCGAGCTGGTTAGCCGAGGGCGCCAGCGCGCCCGGCCGCCCTTGCGCGCCCGCAACGCCGCCCGCGTGCTGCGGAAGCAGAGATGCAAGGCTCGGGGTCGTTGGCCCGCTGCCGGCAATGCGACGTCATGACGCACAAACATGTTGCTCGATCGCAGCACGCACGCACCATCCACCCAGACTTCGGCGACCGTCGCCAAGCCGTCACAGCGGAGCACGCCCGGACCGTCGGACAGCAGCGTGCAACGATACCAGAACTCGCCAGCTTCGAGGATCTCGCCCGTCCACCCGCCCTCGCCCGGAAACGGCAGTGCCGCGACCGGGGCCGGCGCTGCCGGGCGCCACCCCTCGGCCGGAAGCTCAGCAGGATTGCGGCAAGCGACGTCCCGTAACAGGATGAACTCCCACGCGCCAAATCCCGGCACGGGCAGGAAAGACATCGCCGACGTTAGCCAAAGCGCAGGTTCAGGGTTGACATGATCTGCTCGTAGCACCGCTGCATCACGTCCAACTGCTCGCCGCAACCGTCCGGCCGCCGACGGGCGGACGCTCGGGCCAGCCGAAACTGCAGTATTTTTGCGGTCGCGGAGAACTCGTCGCAGCGGGCTGCGACCGATTCCAGGCCGTATTGCCCGCGTTGCTCAAGCCAGCGGAGAAACACCCCCAATAACTCGAAATTGCCGCCGACCTGCCGCGCCGTGTTGAACGCATAGAGATGGAAGAACTCCGTAGAGGACGCGATCAACTGCTCTACGTGGCTCGGGAACACCTCGGCATAGCGTTCGATCGGGTTCACGTTGGGCGCGCGCTGCAGGTGGCGGCGCAGCAACGCCACAGCCTCGGTCGCAATGTCATGGTCCGGCAGCGCCGGGAACCGCCGGCCCGCCACCTCGACGTACGGCGGCAACCAATCCGCCAGCGCATCGGGAGCAAGACGGTGACACATGGCAACGTCGTAATCCAACCCTTCGAGAAAGTAGCGCCCGCCATTGTGGAAATAATGCGCCTGACGACGGCGCGGGTCGATCTCGTCGATGCCGATCGTGGTTTTGACGTGGGTTGTCCGATAGCTGCTGTTGCGTGTGTCCGGCAGGCAGAACCCATCGACCTCCACGATGAACATGCGGTTGCGGCGCACCTGCTCGACCGCATGAGCCTCAAGATCGCGATAAATCGATAATTCCTGGACGAGGATGCCGTAGAGTCGCTCAAGGTCGTCCAGCGGATACTTGAAGAAGGTGAATTGATCGCCCTCGAAATCTTGCGTGACCGTGAACGCCAACCCAGCGATCGGGTCGAGTTGCCAGTGACGCAGCACTCCCATCCACAAATCGACATAGCAATTGGTCAAAGCCCAGTCGCGGGGCCGCTCCTCGCTCGACAGTCCGGCGCCGGCATAGCCTTGGAATGCAACACCGCTCATCCGCCGCCTCCTGACCCATGGCGCCCGCATCGGCACGACGCGACGCGCAACGCGACGTGCCGATGCAACAGCGCCGCCCCTGTCGGCACGGCCAGCGCCGGCGCCCGCTCAAGCCGCTCGATCAAGCGCTCGCCCACTGTCAGAACAGCCCAAGCGCGGGTTTCTGCAGCAACAGGAGACTGGAGGTGTTTTCCAGGATGCGGTCGTTGCTGATCATGACCGGGGCGGATTGCAGGTCGCGCAGGTGGCGGCCAACGCTGAACGGCCCGTCATTGCGATAGCCCGCGATGCCGCACACGTGGAACGCGTGGTTGAGCACCTCCAGGCAGCCCTCCGACTCGGAGATTTTCAAGTTGTTCATCTCCGCGGTGAACGACATCTGAAACGCGGTCGTGGCGCCACGACGCAAGCCATGGGCTGCGACCTGACCGTCGTAGCACTTCAGCATCGCGGACAATCGCGCCTGGAGCGCCTGCAACACGCCGACCGCCTGGGTGAGCCTCCCGAGCGCGGTCCCCGGTATCTGCGCGCCAAGCCGGGATTGTTGGCGCAGGAAACTCCGCATCCGCATCGTGGCATCGGTGGCGATGCCCAGCCAGACCCCGCTCCACACCAGATGCGACACCGGCAGCATGGTCACGCTGGCGATCTCGCCGAACGACGTCGGCAGCAACTGCTCGGCGCCAGCCTCTACACGGACGTCGAAACCATCGCTGCAGGTTCCGCGCATCCCGAGCGGGTTCCAGGTCGACTTCCGCTCCAGGGTGCAATCGCCGCTCGTCGCCGCCAGCAGCAATTGATCCGACGGCGCCGCCGCCTCGTTGCGCCGGCAGGTAATCAGCAGGACGTCGGCCGCCGCGCCGTAGGACACCGCAGGGGCGCGCTTCTCCAGCACCAGCCGCTCACCGACGAACTGCGGCGCGCACACGCTGGCGTGGATGTTGCCGCCGGTCCCGGTCTCCGACGTCACCGACGCCATCAGCAGTTGCTCGGACGCCGCCCGGGCCAGCATGGCGCGGTGCCACGGGCTGCTCTGGGCATGGTCGACGAGGCACGCGACCTGGATTTGGTGCATGGCGAACACCATCGCCGACGACGCGCACGCCTGGCCCAACGCATGACAGATGCCGGCGGCCTCGAACAAGGAACCGCCGGCGCCGCCATACTCGGTCGGGATCAGCAAGCTCAGCAGGCGTTCGCGACGCATCGCCGCAAGCGCCTCCGCCGGCAGCCGCGCTTCCGCATCGACGGATGCCGCGTGGGTCGCCGCGACCGCCGCGACCCGGCCTACGCCATCCCTGGCGAGCATGGCGGCGTCGTCTGGCACCTGCGGCAAGGAGTTGAGCAACACTGGCAACGTTACAGAGGCGCTCATGTCACGCCGCCTTCCGGGTGAGTTCGTTGATCGCCGACGTGAGAAGATGCAGGCTGGAGAAGGTGCGCCGCGACAGCAACCGATCCGGAATCTCAATATCGAACTCCTCCTCGATCGCCATCAGGACGTTGACCATGGCCAGCGAGTCGAGGCCAGCGGCGAACAGATCGTCGAATTCTCCGAGACCGCTTGCCGCCACGGCCAGCTTCCCGTTGGCGTCGAGGATTGCTCGGACTTTATCGATCATCGCGCACTCTCCTGTAACAAAGCGCTGAACCCGCCGGCTTTGCAGCCCATGTGCCCGACGCCGCTCACCGGACAGCCAGCGCATCGTTGCCACAGCCATCGTTCAGCAACTGGCGTGCCAGTGGCAAAAGCGGATAATTCCGGCCACGGCGACAATTACCTCCAAAGACTATCGGCCACAACGCACATGTTTGCTCGCTCGCGCGCCGGGCTGTAAGTATCCAAACAAATTTTGGAAATGATGTTACGTGACATCGTTACGTGAGCTGGTATGTGGTGGCCAATGAAGATCAACACGCCCGCAGGCAGCCGTTGCTCAAATCGCCGGTATTTGATCGATGCCCGAGCGGCTGCACTGCGATGCGGGCCTGATCGCGATGACGCGTCGTGGTGATGCTGCCGGCTGTCATCCATGAGCCTGCCGGACCCGGGTTCATGGGCCTCGACGGTCCGGGTGGCGAGCGGGATCGAGATAGTGTGGTATCAGTCGAGGGTGCGCGGCCGGTCTCGGCCGCTGGCGAGTGTTCCTGCTGGAGACCGCGGCCATGACTCGGACCCGAGTGCAATCGCTGACCGGCAGCTCGTTCGCCGATGCTTGTGCCGAATTGCAGCGGCAGGTGGATGATCGATTCGCGCCGGCGTTGCTCATCGGGATCCGGACCGGCGGCTACACCGTCGCCATGGCCATGCGTGACGCGGCGACCCGCGTCCTCGACGTGGCGCCCCTCACCTGCCGCCGCGCGAGCACCCGGACCAAAGCCGGCGTTCCCGGCTTTGCGGCGGTCCTCACCCGCCTGCCGACGCCGGTGCTCGACCAGTTGCGGCGGTTCGAGCATCGCCTGCTGACCAGTCGCAAACGCACGCCAGGCGAGCGCACGCTCGATTCCGCCGAGGCGAGTGCGTTGCGGGCGCGGTTGGCGGCGCTGCCCACCGGGAGTCGCGTGGTCGCGGTCGACGATGCCGTCGATAGCGGCGCCACGCTGGCCGCGGTCATGGCCTTCGCACGTGACGCCGCCCCGGCGGGAGTGAAAATCCACAGCGCCGCCATCACTGTCACCACGGACAAGCCGATGTCGCAGCCAGACATCACGTTGTACCATGGCATATTGTGTCGTTTTCCGTGGTCGTTCGATGCAGCCTGATCCCGCCGCGTCGTTGCCCGAACCCGTCTACATCTTCGACCTCGATGACACGATATTGTCCTGCAACAGTTTCCCGCTTTGGGCATGGCGTATGCTGCGGGGCCAAGTGCCGCGCTCCGGCGGGCTGCGCCAGGCCGCCACCGGCATCGCCGTCGGCCGGTTGCTGCTGCAGCGCAAGCTGGGGTTGCTGCGCCACGCGGTGCTGAAGCAGCGGTTGCAGGCGATATGGCGGCACGCGACGGCAGGTGACGGCGGCGCTCATGCCGCGGCGTTCGCCGAGGCGCTCGAACGGCACCTGCGCCCGAACATGGCCGGAGTGCTGCAACAGGTGCGCAACGGCGAGGTCGACGCCGTGCTGGCGACCGCCGCCGCGGGCGAGTATGCCCACGCTCTCGGCCGCCGGCTAGGCTTCGCGGCGGTGCTCGCCAGCGACGACGGCTACGACAACCTCGGCCCGGAGAAGTGCCGCCGCGTGCTGGCGTTCCTGGCGGAACGGGGTTGGTCGGATCGTCCGCGGGTGCTGTTCACGGACCATGTAGATGACCTGCCGTTGATGCGAGCGAGCGAACTGGTGTGCTGGCTCGGACCGGACGCCGAGCACGCCGGGGTCGCGCGGCAACTGCCAGGGGTCACGACCATCGCAAGCCGTGGTCTGGATGCGGCCGCGGTGGTCCTGGCGGCGAGCGGCCCCGCCGCGTTCAGGCTGCCTGCGTGAGCTGCCGCCGCCGCAGGATGTCGTCGTAGATCAAGCGCAGCCCGGCGACATGCCGCTCCGACGTGGGCGGGTTCGCCCAAAAACGGGCATGGGTGGCCGCGCCGGCGGCGGCCACCGCCGCGTCGTCGCCGGCGGCGAGCACGCACCGTGTCAGGTCGCCCGCATCGCCGCTGCGGAAGCGCCAGCCCGTCACGCCGTCCTCGACCCGCTCCGCGGCAGCGCTCACGTCGCTGACGATGGCCGGAACGCCCAGCGCCGCAGCCTCGGAGACCACCAAGCCGTAGGTTTCGTACCAGCGACTTGGAAACAGCAGCACCCGCGCCCGGCGCAGCCATGACTGCACCTCGAACGGCGTGACCCAGCCAGTGACCCGCGCTCCGGCCGCTTCAAGTTGCGGGCGCAGCGGCCCCTCGCCGACGAAGGTGATCGGCAGGCCGGCGGCGCTTGCCGCCTTGGCGGCGAGTTCCACCCCCTTCTCGGAGTCCAGCCGGCCGACGACGACCAGTTCCTGGTTGGCGGATACCGCCACCGCCGCGCTCGGCTCCGCCTCGATGATGTTCTCCAGCGGGCTGAGCGTCGCGTCCCGCGGTAAGTAGGGCCGCAGGATGGCGGCCGAACCGGTGGACAGCGTGATGTAGTCGCGCACCGTGGCGGGGAAATCCGACAGGCGACGTTGCGCCACTGCGCGCAGCACGCGATACGCCTTGTGCGCGACTTGCCGCTTGTCGCAGTTGGTGGACAGGCAGGCGCTGCCGAGTGCCGTCCTGTGGCAGATGCCCTCTTCCCGATAGTCGTAGAATGCCCCGTTCGGACAAGCCGCGAAGAAGTCGTGCAACGTGCAAACAGTGGAGAACCCGAGCCGGGAGGCGGTCTGTGCCGGACCGGCCGTCAGCGCCTTGGTGTAGCCGTGCAGATGCACGACGGCGCTCTCCGGCCGGCACTCCCGCAGTATCCGGGCCGTCGCCGCCCGGGCGCGGGCGTTGTAGAGCCCCTGCAAGGCGACGCCGGGTCGACGAGTCACGTCGACAAGTTCCGCCTGGTCGAGGCACACCACCTCGACCGGGGACGATTTCAGCGCGGCCCCGACCGGCCCCACGGCTCCCAGGAAGATCACGCGCAAGCCACCGGCCGCCAAGGCCACCGCCTCATCGATGGCGACCTTGCTGGCGCCGCCCTGGACCAGGCAGTAATCGTTCAGGACGACGACGGTATCGACAACGGACATCACGCGACCTTCGTCGCCAACGCCACGCTGCGCCGCGTCCGCTTGGACAGGCGACGGCCAAGCGCCGTGCCTGGCCGCTCGACCAGCCGTTCGGTCAGCAGCGACACCGAGATGATTCCGGCCACGACCGACGCCAGCATCCAAAGCGAGTCCACGAACCAGTGCTGCCACAGCAACACCTGCAGCACCGGGCCGTGCAGCAGGTAGACACTGTAGGAGACGTCCAGCCCGAGGCCGATCGGCGGCAGCCACAGCGCCACTGCCGCGACGAACACCCCGACAAGCATCGGCAACAGCACCGGCGGCGGCTGCGGCACGAGCGTCCACAGCAGCAGGAAGCCGGCGGCGACGGCCAACGCCGCTGCCGTTCCGGGACGCCAATGCGCGCCATAATAGTGCAGCGCCATGCCGACGAGGAAGAACTGCAGCTGCCCAGGCAGTTGCTTGGCCAGCCGCACTTCGCCGGCATGGCCCATGGCGAGGGAGTAGGCCGCCGAAAGCAGGAACAGCACCACCAACACGGGCCAGCCCCAACGACGCTTCGCCGCGCAGATCAGCGGCGCCACGAAGTAGAAGCCGATCTCGATCTTCAGGGTCCAGAGGCTCGGGTTGAGACCGGGCACGCGCAGGTGGTCGAGCACCCCGCCGACATCGTATTGCAGGAAGTTGGCGAACATCAGGTTTACGCTTACGTAACGTAAAGCCGACGGGATGGTGGCCGCGAGGCCACTACGCTCGCAGGCGGCGGCGGCCAGCACGGCCCCCTGCGCCAGGACCACACAGGCATACATCGGATACAAGCGGAACACGCGACGGAACAGGTAGCCGCGCAACGTCGCCGAGCGTTCGTAGCTTCCGGCGATGAGGAAGCCGCTGACGACGAAAAACGCGTAGACCGCCGCATCGGCGAAGTTGAACGGGAAACCAGGCTCCTGCGTTCCCGACAGCAGCTTGAAATGGCCGAACACCACCAGCAGCGCCAACGCGAGGCGCAGCGGAGTGAAGTTGTTGTGCTCCGCTTCCGCCTCGGTCGGCGGCCGCTCGCCGCCGCGTCTTCGCCAGTTCCAATGGGTCACGGATGTCGCCTACGCAGCCGCCGGGGTCGCCAGCCGGAGCTCAGGGAGAGAGACATAGCCCTGCGGATGGTCGCGTCGCCACTCATAGGCGGTGCGTACGATGTCGGCCAGTTCGGCGAACCGTGGCGCCCATCCGGTGTCGCGGCGGATCAGGTCGGAGGCGGCGACCAGGATCGGCGGGTCGCCGGCGCGGCGCGGCGCCGGCCGCACCGGAACGACGCGCCCGCTCACCCGCTCGACCGCCTTGATCACCTCGCGCACCGAGAAGCCGCGACCGTTGCCGAGGTTGTAGGTCACGCTTCGGTCGCGCAACTGGTCCAGCGCCAGCAGGTGCGCCCGCGCCAGGTCGGACACGTGCACGTAATCCCGGATGCACGTTCCGTCGGGGGTCGGGTAATCGGTGCCGAACAGCGACACCTCGCTGCCCCGGCCCAAAGCCGCGTCGATCACCAAGGGGATGAGGTGGGTCTCGGGAGAGTGGTCCTCGCCCAGCCGGCCGCCCTCGTCCGCCCCGGCGGCGTTGAAGTAGCGCAGGCAGGCGCTGCGGAACCCGTGCAACTGGTCGGCCCAGCGCAGGGCGCGTTCCAGGATCAGCTTGCTTTCGCCGTATGGGGAATGCGGGTCCATCGGCGCCGTCTCGCCGATCGGGATGATGTCCGGGGCGCCGAACAGGTTCGCCGTCGAGGACAACACGAAGCGCGGCACCGCATGACGCACACAGGCCGCGATCAGGTGCAAGCCCGCGCTGCCGTTCTCGAGCAGATAGTGCAACGGCCGCTGCATACTGTCGCCGACCAGCGACAAGGAGGCGAAATGCAGCACACCGTCCCAATGGCCGCGGCCCAACACCGCATCCAGCAGGCCGGGAGCCAGCAGGTCGGCCACGACCAGCTCCACGTCGGGCGGAACAGCCTCACGATGCCCCATGGACAGATTGTCGATGACCACGACCTCGTCGCCCCGATCATGGAGCGCCGCGACGACGTGACTCCCGACGAACCCGGCACCGCCGGTGACCAAGAACCGCCCCATTAAACCTCCACGCCCGCTCTGTTAGGGTGTCACAATAGAGTGTAACGTGACAGCCACTAGTTACAGTACAGCAATTTCCTGCTGGCGTCGAACGCAATGTGCGTGCCATCCGACGCGTCGGAAGCGTGTCTGTCCAATGTGGTCGAGTTGCGGCAAAGTGACGGCGAAGGGGTCAACGACGCAAGCGGCAGGGTTCCGGCCGGCGCCGCTCAGCGGCCCGAAACCCCGCCGGCGATGAGGAGCATCATGGCCTAGGGGCGTGGCTTACCAGCAGGTGTAGCCGCCGTCGGCCAGCACGATGCTGCCAGTCAGCAGGCTCGCGGCGTCGGAGGCGAGGAACAGCACGCAACTCGCGATCTCATCGGGCTGGCCCACCCGGCCCATCGGCGTCATGTCGAGCCAGGTCTGCGCCATTGCCTTGTTCTGCATTCCGAACACGGTGAGCGGCGTCTCGATGTAGGTCGGCGCCACCGCGTTGACGCGGACGCCGCGGGCGCCCCACTCGGCCGCCAGCGACTTGGTCAGGTGATGCACGGCGGCCTTGGAAGCGTTGTAGAACGACTGCGGCTGCGGCTTGTTGACGATGAACCCGGACATCGAGCCGATGTTGACGATGCTGCCCGCGCCGCGCTCCAGCATCCGCCGGCCGAACGAGCGGCAGCACCAGAATAGCCCGTCCAGGTTCACGGCGATGTGTTTGCGCCAGTGCGCGTCGCTGGTGTCCTCGGCGCGGACGTCGCTGTCGGCGATGCCGGCGTTGTTCACCAGGATCGCCGCCCCGCCGAAATCGGCCTCGACCTTCCCGGCCAGCGCCTCGACCGCGGCGCTGTCGGTGACGTCGAGCGTGGCTCCCGAGGCGTCGACGCCCAGCGCCTTCAGCTTGGCCACCGCATCGTCGACGCGCTCGGCACGCATGTCGGCGACCACCACGCGGGCCCCGGCCTCGCCGAGCGCCTGGGAGCAGGCGAACCCGATCCCCTGGCCGCCGCCGGTCACCACGGCCACACGGCCCGTGAGGTCGAACTTCTGCAGGTACATGGTTGCTCTCCTGTTACTTGACGGCGCCGAAGGTCAGGCCGCGCACCAGTTGCCGCTGGCTGACCCAGCCGAACACCAGGATCGGGGCGATGGCAAGCACCGAGGCCGCCGACAGCTTGGCCCAGAACAGGCCCTGCGGCGCCGAGAACGAGGCGATGAACGCGGTGAGCGGCGCCGCGTCGTGCGCCGACAGGTTCAGGCTCCAAAACGCCTCGTTCCAGCTCAGGATCACCAGCAGCAGCCCGGTCGAGGCGATGCCCGGCATCACCAGCGGCAGCAGGACCACGAAGATCACCTGGCGCACCGTAGCGCCGTCGATGCGGCTGGCCTCGATGATGTCCTTGGGCGTCTCGCGGAAGAAGGTGAACAGCATCCAGACCGCGATCGGCAGGTTGCTGAGGATGTAGACGACCACCAGCAGGGTGCGGGTGTCTAGCAGCGCCGTGTCGCGGCCGAGCAGGTAGATCGGCACCAGCACGCCGACCGCCGGCAGCATCTTGGTCGACAGCATCCACAGCAGCGTGCCGCGGGTGCGCGGCGTCGGGTAGAACGCCATGGCGAAGGCGCACGGCACCGCGAGTGCCAGGATCAGCAGCGACGAGCCGAACGCGATGACGACGCTGTTCAGCGCGTAGGCGAGGTAGTCGGCCTGCGCGAAGATGGCGCGGTAGTTCTCGACCGTGGGCGCGAAGAACAGCAGCGGCGGGGTCTGCACCGCCTGCACCTCGGTCTTGAAGCTGGCCAGCGTCATCCAGGCGATCGGGCCGAACATCAGCAGCGCCGACAGCCAGGCGACCGTGCCGGCGATCGGGTGGCTCTTGTTGGCGTTCATACGTCGAGTCTCCGCGCCATCGTCCGCACCAGGAACACCGCCAGCACGTTGGCCAGCACGATGGCGATGACGCCCGCCGCCGAGGCGCCGCCGACGTTGAACGCCAGCAGCGCGCGCTGGTAGATCAGGAAGGCGAGGTTGGTGGTGGCGATGCCCGGCCCGCCCGAGGTGGTGACGTAGATCTCCGCGAACGTGCCCAGCAGGAAGATCGTCTCCATCATCACCACCACCGACAGCGACCGGCTCATGTGCGGCACCTGGATGCTCCAGAACACCGACAGCGGCCCGGCGCCGTCGAGATGCGCCGCCTCGAGCTGTTCCTCGTCGAGCGACTGCAGCGAGGTGAACAGAATCAGGAACGCGAACGGCAGCCATTCCCAGGCGACGATGACGATCACCGAGCTGAGCGGGAAGCGGCCGAACCAGTCGACCCCCTGGAACCCCAGGCTGCGCGCGAAGAACGCGAACAGCCCGTTGACCGGGTGCATCAGCAGGTTCTTCCACACCAGGGCGCTCACCGTCGGCATGACGAAGAACGGCGAGATCATCAGCACCCGCGCGATGCCCTGGCCGAGGAAGTTGTTGGCGAACACCGAGGCCAGCACGGCGGCCAGCCCGATGCTGATGACCAGCACCGCCGCCAGCAGGAACACGGTGACGCCCAGCGCCGAGTACAGCGCCGGGTCGCGCAGCAGGTACATGTAGTTGTTGCCGCCGGCCCAGCCGTGGATGATCGGGTTGAGCAGGTTGTAGCGCCGGAAGGAAAAGTACAGCGTCATCGCCAGCGGGATCAGCGACCAGGCCAGCAGCAGGCCGACCGATGGCGCCACCAGCGGCAAGGTGCGGACGCCCCCGCCAATGTTCTGCTTGGCGACTTTTGCCACCGGCGTTCTCCCCTCTGAGGAAACCCGGGCCTGAAGTGTGCCTTCAGGCCCGTCGGGCAGCCCTGCTTACTGCGTGTAGCCAGCCTGCTGCATCGTCGCCGCGACCGAGGCCTGGGCCTGCTTCAGGAAGTCGTCGACGCCCATCTGCCCGGTCAGCATCGCCGCCATCATCTGGCCGACCGTGGTGCCAATCGACTGGAACTCCGGGATCGCCACGTATTGCACGCCGGTGTACGGCACCGGCTGCGCGGTCGGGTGCGCCAGGTCGGCGGAGGCGATCGCCTTCTCCACGGTGGCGGCGAACGGCGCCGCCTTCAGGTAGTCGGCGTTGGCGTAGGTCGACTTGCGCGTGCCGGGAGGAGCGACGCCCCAACCGTCGGTCTGGCCCACCAGCTTGATGTAGTCGGCCGAGGTGGCCCAGCCCAGGAACTGCAAGGCGACGTCGGACTGCTTCGAGGTCTTCGGCACGCCCATCGCCCAGGACCAAAACCAGTTGGCGCCGTTCGGCACAGCAGCGGTGGGCGCCGCCGCGAACGCCGTCTTGTCGGAGACCTGGCTGGTGCTCTTGTCGAAGATGAAGCCGGCGCCTGAAGTGGCGTCGATCCACATGGCGCAATGCCCGGTCGCGAACAGCGCCTGGTTCTCGTTGAAGCCGTTCGAGGTGGCGCCGGGCGGGCCGTACTTGGTCAGCATGTTGACGTAGAAGGTCGCGGCATCGTGCCACGGCTTGGTGTCGAGCTGAGGCGTCCACTTCTCGTCGAACCAGCGTCCGCCGAAGGTGTTCACCAGCGTGTCGAAGAACGCCATGTTCTCGCCCCAGCCGGCCTTGCCGCGCAGGCAGATGCCGTATTGCTGCTTGCTCTTGTCGGTGAGCTTCTCGGCGAATTGCTGGATGTCGGTATATTTCGGCTGGTCGGGCATCTTCAGGCCGGCGGCGTCGAACAGGTCCTTGCGGTAGTAGGTGAACGAGCTCTCGGCATAGAACGGCACCGCGTATAGCTTGTCGCCGACTGACAGCGCCTGGCGCACCGAGGGGAACACGTCGTCGACGTTGTAGCTCGCCGGCAGGTTGTCGATCGGCTTGAGCCAACCCTGCTTGCCCCAGATCGGCGTCTCGTAGGAGCCGATGGTGACGACGTCGAACTGGCCGCCATTGGTGGCGATGTCGGTGGTCACGCGCTGCCGCAGCACGTTCTCCTCGAGCACGACCCAGTTGATCTTGTTGTTGGTCTGCTTCTCCCAGGCGGGCGAGAGCTTCTGCATCTCGACCATCTGCGAGTTGTTGACCGTGGCGATGGTGATGGTGGCGGCGGAGGCCGGAGCCAGCCCCAGACCGAGCACGCCAGCCGTGACCGCGGCCGCACCGGCCGCCAGACGATATCCGCGCGTCATCCTCATCCTCCCTGCTCTGAGCTTATGCCCAGCTAGGCGACAGAAGGACATTTCCACTGCGGATCGTCAAGTGTCGCCGAGCACCGCTTCCGCGGTAGCCTCATCGGTGATGAGGCCGTTCAACAGGCCGCCGACCAACGCCGCGCGGATGGCGGCGACCTTGGCCGGCCCGCCGCCGACGCCCACCCTGACGCAGCCGGCCGCGTCCGCAAGCGGCAGCGTCACCACCCGAGCGTTTACCGGATGCTCGATGAATTGCCCAGCGACGTCATACGAACGCCCGCCAATCTCGCCCACCGCCCCGGCCTCGATCAACGCTGTGAGCTCGAGGTCGGTGATGAAGCCGCCCAAGTGCAATGGCGCCCGCCAGCCGATATGGCCGATGCCGACCATCAGGCAGCGGGCCTCCAGCGCCAGTTCGCTCAGGATGCGGTATGGCCGCTGAGTTTGCATCAGGTCGCGCTCCGCCAGCGTCTCGACCACGACCGGCATCGGCATCGGGAAGAACTGCGCCCCGGTGCGCTCCACGATCCGCATGACGGGTTCGTACCACCCGGCGCGGCCATTCCAAGCGATGGTGCCGCAGACCGAGAACACCTTGTGCTGCGGCCCTTCGATCGGCGCCATCTCGCCGGCAATGGCGCGCAGCGTGCGCCCGGTCGAGAACCCGATCACCAAGGGTTGCCGCTGGGTGAACCAATGCTCGAGGTACTGCGCTCCGGCGATGGCGATGGCGGCGTAATCGTCGGCCGCCCCGCGCAGCGTGGGCACCACGCTGCAGTAGCGCAGCCCGAAACGCTCGGAAAGGCGCTCGCCCAGTCGCATACAGGCTGCCAGCGGATGATCGAAGCGGAACCGGATCAGCTTGTCCGCGACTGCCCGCGACACTAGGCGTTGCGCGCTCTGCCGGGAGATGGCCAGTTCCAGCGCGATCTCGTCCTGGGTCCGTCCTGCGACGTAGTACAGCCACGCCGCCCGCAGCGCCTGCTGCCG
>CAXUHK010000048.1:18059-18391 GCA_964250775.1 uncultured Acetobacteraceae bacterium
CGGTCAGGGTCCGGCTCAATATCCAAAACGCAACGTCGTCTGCGTGAGGATTTGCTCACCAACCGGGCGAGTCACGCGAAGATGTCCGACCCAGCGCCGTCGCTGCCGACGACCATGGACGCGCTCCCTGGCTTTTGCCTGGGAGTCGCATGTCGTTGGCCCGACGGCAAGGGGCCGGTGCGGCGGCGTTACAGCGCCGTCGTGCCGCCGTCGAAGGTCGCGGTCGGGTGATTGTTGGTGAACGTGACCGTCGTGTTGTCGGACAGGGTGAAGGACAGCTTGCCCCCGGTCGCGGGGGGGGGGGCGCCCCGCGGCCGGGGCATCGCGCCCGC
>CAXUHK010000048.1:18401-21796 GCA_964250775.1 uncultured Acetobacteraceae bacterium
CCGACCGCGTCCTGGAACTTCGCGACGTCGGCGGCGCCGTAGCCACTGAGGAAGAACGAGTCGCCGGACTGGAAGTTGTCGATGGTGACGGTGTGCACCGTGTTGACGCCGCCGGGCAAGCTGGCGACGACGAACTTGTCGGCAACGTATTGCGATGGGGCCACCAGCGAGCCGACCAAGGTGGTGTTGCCGATGCCCGGGTAGTTGGCGGCGAAGAACGTGCTGCCCTGGTTGGCCAGGCTACCGTCGATGGTGCTGCTGTCCCCAAAGGCGACTGCGAACGCGCCATGCGTGCCGATCAGCTTCAAGTCCTCGCCGGTCGCCCCGAACACCGTCGGCGTGACCGAACCGCCGAGCATGGTGTCGGCGCCGCCGCCGGCCACGAACAGCTCGGAGCCGCCGTTGAGGTTGAACTGGTCGCCCGCCGCGCTGCCGAACAGCGTGTCGTGCCCGGTGGTGGCCGTCACCGTCGAGTGCATCGCGTGTACTGTGCTCGACCCCAGGCCACTGGCGAAGACGTTGCCGCCCGACCCCTCGGTGTAGTTGACGCCGGCGCCGCCGAACACGGTGTCGTTGCCGCTGCCGCCGAACACGGTCGAGACGGCGGTCACGCTGGTGGCGCCGACGAAGTAGACCGAGGCGTCGTTGCCGTAGTAGTTGGCCCCGCCGGTGTTGGCAAAGACGTAGCTGCTGCCGGCCATGGCGCTGATGGTGTTGGCGGTGTCGTTCAGCACCAGCACGCTGGCGACCGACGAACTGCCCAAGGTCACGGCGTTGCCGCCGTTTAACTGGAACTGGGCGCTGCCGCTGTTGGCCCCCGCCGCCCCGCCGGCCGACATGGAGCCGAGCTGGATCGCCGCGTGCGAGCCAGTCTGGGTGAACGTGCCGCTGGTGCCGGCGTCGACGTAGAGGCTCTGCCCGACGCCGCCCAGCGTCACCGTCATGTCGCTGCCGCCGATGCCGATGCTGGCGTTGTCCGCCGCCGCGTTCACGGTCGAGTTGTTGCCGAACGCGGCCACCAGGCCGGCATCGCCGGAATAGTCGAGCTGGCCCTGGGACGCGATCGCGGTGTTGGCGTCGCCGCCGGCCAGCGTCACGGTGGTGTTCTGCGCCAGGATGACACCCGCGGCGCTGCCCTGGATGCTCACCGTCGCGGGCGTGGGGTCGGCGAGCACGTACAGGCTGGGCGTCGCGGATGCCGGGATGGTCGCAGCGCCGCCATTGGCCGCGGTGTCGATCGTGTTCTGGATCGCGCTGGCGTTGCTGGTCGCGATCAACGCATTCAGCCGGTTCAGCACCAACCCGGTCTGGGTGCCGGTCGTGGCGACCGTGGCGGTCCCTGTCGAAACAACCGTGGAATTACCAGCCATCTGCGCGCTTCCGTCCCGTTACCCTCGTTGCTGTAGTGCAACATGAACAGGCTGTCAAAAGCATTTTGGTTAAACAACGAAATTAACCTTCGGAGAGTTTCCTAAACGGAACTGCACGGAATCAACCCGGCCGAAGGCAAAACTTCCGTCGCCGGGGCCGATCTTAATCAGGCTTCAAGTAATGAAGCGTCATGCAGCGTTGTCCATGCCGCGCTGTTGCGCGTCGGCCACGCGGGTCGGTCGGGCGGGGGGATGCCGCCCGGCTAGAAGATGCTGGCGCCCCGGTCGGCGGCGCCCGAGTTGGCGCGGAACGCCGCGAACAGTTCCCGGCCGACGCCGCTGCCGTGGCCAGTGGGCGAAGGCTCCGGCACGCGCGCGGCCCAGATGCCCGCCTCGACCAGGACTTCCAGGCGGCCCGCCTGCGCGTCCACCCGCACCATGTCCCCGTCGCGCAGCCGGCCGATGCCGCCGCCATCGGCCGCCTCGGGGGTCACGTGGATCGCCGCCGGCACCTTGCCCGAGGCGCCCGACAGCCGCCCGTCAGTGACCAGCGCCACGCGGCGGCCGCGGTCCTGCAGCACGCCCAGCGGCGGCATCAGCTTGTGCAGCTCCGGCATCCCGTTGGCACGCGGCCCCTGGAAGCGCACCACCGCCACCATGTCGCAGTCGAGCGCGCCGGCCTTGAACGCCGCCTGCAACGCCTCCTGGCTGTCGAACACCCGGGCCGGCGCCTCGACGACGTGCCGATCGGGCCGCACCGACGACGTCTTGATCACCGCGCGTCCCAGCGGCCCGTCGAGCACCCGCAGGCCGCCGCTCGCTTGGAACGGCTCGGCCACGCCGCGCAGCACCGTGGTGTCGCCGCTGGCCGCCGGCGGCGCGCGCCAGACGACGTGACCGGAAGCGTCGAGGCCGGGCTCCGCGACATAGGCGGCGAGGCCCTCGCCGCACACCGTCGTCACGTCGGCGTGCAGCAGGCCACCGGCCAGCAGCTCGCGGATCAGGAACGCCATGCCGCCGGCGGCGTGGAAGTGGTTCACGTCGGCGCGCCCGTTCGGGTAGACCCGCGCCAGCAGCGGCGCCACCTCGGCCAGCTCGGCGAAATCGTCCCAGGTCAACGCGATGCCGGCGGCGGCGGCCATCGCGACCAGGTGGATGGTCATGTTGGTCGAGCCGCCGGTCGCGTGCAGCCCGACCACGCCGTTGACGAACGCCCGCTCGTCCAATACCCGGCCGATCGGGGTGTAGCGGTTGCCCGCGACGGAGAGCGACAGCGCGCGCCGGGCCGCCTCGACGGTGAGCGCGTCGCGCAGCGCGGTGCCGGGATTGACGAAGCTGCTGCCCGGCAGGTGCAGGCCCATGATCTCCATGAGCATCTGGTTGGTGTTGGCGGTGCCGTAGAAGGTGCAGGTGCCGGGGCCGTGGTACGACGCCATCTCGGCCGCCAGCAGCTCGGCGCGGCTGGCGCGGCCCTCGGCGTGCAACTGGCGCACCTGCGCCTTCTCGTCGTTGGGCAGGCCGGAGACCATCGGGCCGGCGGGCACGAACACCGCCGGCAGGTGGCCGAACGAAAGCGCCCCGATCACCAGGCCCGGCACGATCTTGTCGCACACGCCGAGATAGACCGCGGCGTCGTAGGTCTGGTGCGACAACGCGATGGCGGTCGAGAGCGCGATCACGTCGCGCGAGAACAGCGACAGCTCCATGCCCGCCTCGCCCTGCGTCACCCCGTCGCACATGGCGGGCACGCCGCCCGCGACCTGCGCGGTCGCGCCCACGGCACGGGCGGCGTCGCGGATCAGCGTGGGGAAGCGCTCGTACGGCTGGTGCGCCGAGAGCATGTCGTTGTAGGCGGTGACGATGGCGAGGTTGGGCACCTGCCCCGCCACCAGCCGCGTCTTGTCGACCGGGCCGGTTGCGGCGAAGGCGTGCGCCTGGTTGGCGCAGCCGAGCCGGCCGCGGCGCCCGCCTTGGGCGGCGGCGGGGGTGGGCCCCCCCCCGCCGCCGTATGGCCCGGCCCAGAGC
>CAXUHK010000048.1:21806-25680 GCA_964250775.1 uncultured Acetobacteraceae bacterium
GGCCCCCCGCCCCCCCCCCCCCGCCGGGAGGGGGGCGGGGGGGGGGGGGGTGCAGGGGGGCGGGGGGGGGGCGCCCCCCCCCCCCCGCCGCGGCGACCGCCTTGGGCGGCGGCGTCGATGCGCGCCAGGTAGGCTGCGCGCGTGTTATGGCTGCGCGCCGCGATGCGCTCGGTGACGGCGGCGATGCGCGGGTGCAGGCTCATGCGGCGGTCCGATGCGCATAGAAGGTGGGCGGGCGATGGAATGGCGCGCCCTGGTGGACTCGAACCACCGACCCGCAGATTAGAAGGCTGCTGCTCTGTCCAGCTGAGCTAAGGGCGCGCATCGGCGAGGATGCCGAGCACAATGTCACGCAGGCTTAGTGCGTCCAGTTTTCGATCCGGCCGAACTTGAAGTTATCCGCGTACGCTTTCGGCTTGATCTTGCGCTCGTGCGGCACGGCGACCTCGTAGGCGAGGTTCTGGCTCTCGGCGTAGCGCGTCGCCTCCTCCAGCTCGTTGAAGAACAGGCGGAGCTGCTGGCGGGTGTCGCCGTTGCTGATCCAGCCCATCAGCGGCTCCACCCGCCTCGCCTCGGCCATCTCGAACTCGAGCACCCAGTTGCGCGTGTTGCCGAAGCCCGACTGCATCGAGCTCTTGGGCAGTTGGTAGATGCGGGCGCGGGTCATCCGGGGCTCTCCTGTGGCGGTCGCAGGCTGGTCGGGGCGGCCGGACTCGAACCGGCGGCCTCGTGTACCCAAAACACGCGCGCTACCAGGCTGCGCCACGCCCCGACGCCAGCGGCCGCAAGCTAGGCAGCCGGGCGCGTCCCTGCAAGCGCGTACTCCGCGTACTGCGCGTGCGCGATTGACAGCCCGCCGGCGGCCGGGACAGCCTGTCCCCGCATTACCGGGGACCTGCCATGATCCGACGCTTGCTGCTCGCCACGGCACTCGCCGCCGGCGCTGCCGCCCAGCCGGCCGGCGCCGCCGAGGTGAAGCCCGCGATCGTGTTCGACCTTGGCGGCAAGTACGACAAGAGCTTCAACGAGGGTGTCAACAACGGCGCCGCCGCCTTCACCAAGGCGACCGGCATCGCGGTGCGCGACTTCGAGCCGAAGAACAGCAGCCAGATCGAGCAGGCGCTGCGCACCTTCGCCAAGCGCGGCTTCGACCCGGTGCTGGCCGTGGGCTTCGACCAGTCGGGGCCGCTCGCCACCGTGGCGAAGGAGTTCCCCGCCACGCATTTCGGCATCATCGACAGCCTGGTCGACGCGCCCAACGTGCAGTCGATCCTGTTCCGCGAGCAGGAGGGCTCATACCTCGCCGGCGTGCTGGCGGCGCTGTCCAGCCATGGCGGCAAGGTCGGCTTCGTGGGCGGCATGGACATCCCGCTGATCCGCCGCTTCGCCTGCGGTTACACCCAGGGGGCGAAGTCGGTGGACCCCAAGATCGAGGTGCTGCAGAACATGACCGGCACCACGCCCGCCGCCTGGAACGACCCGGTGCGCGGCGGCGAGCTGGCGCGCAGCCAGATGGAGCGCGGCGCCTCGGTGATCTTCGCCGCCGCCGGGTCCAGCGGGCTGGGCGTGCTGCAGGCCGCGGCCGACGCCGGCAAGCTCGGCATCGGCGTCGACAGCAACCAGAACTACCTGCACGCCGGCCATATGCTGACCTCGATGATGAAGCGCGTCGACGTCGCGGCCGAGAAGTCCTTCACGGCGGCGCGCGACGGCACCTGGAAGCCGGGCATCTCCGTGCTGGGCCTGTCCGACGGCGGCATCGCCCTCGCCTTCGACGCCGAGAACGCGGCGCTGGTGACGCCTGAGGAAAAGGCGCGGGTGAACCAGGACGCCGCCGACATCGTGGCCGGCAAGATCAAGGTGCACGACTACATGGCGGACAATTCCTGCCCGATGTAGCGGTCGAGCTGCGCGGGATAGACAAGCGGTTCGGCTCGGTCCACGCCAACCAGGCGATCGACCTCGCGGTGCGCGCCGGCAGCGTGCACGGCCTGATCGGCGAGAACGGCGCCGGCAAGTCGACGCTGATGAGCATCCTGTACGGCTTCTACACCGCCGATTCGGGCGACATCCTGATCGACGGGCGGGAGACGCCGATCCCGGACAGCCACGCCGCGATCGCCGCCGGCATCGCCATGGTGCACCAGCATTTCATGCTGATCGACAGCATGACCGTGCTGGAGAACGTCATGTTGGGCGTCGAGGGCGGCGGGTTGCTGCGCCGCCATGCCGCCGCGGCGCGCGACAGCCTGCGGCGCCTCGGGTCCGAATACGGGCTCGACGTCGATCCCGATATGACGGTGGGATCGCTGCCAGTGGGGGCGCAGCAGCGGGTCGAGATCCTGAAGGCGCTGCACCGGGGTGCCCGCATCCTGATCCTCGACGAGCCGACCGGGGTACTGACGCCGCAGGAAGCCACGGACTTGTTCCGCGTGCTGGCGGCGTTGCGGGCGCAGGGCAAGACGGTGCTCCTGGTGACGCACAAGTTGCGCGAGATCATGGCGATCACCGACCGTGTCAGCGTGATGCGCGCCGGGCGGATGGTGGCGCACCGCGACACCGCCGCCACCACGGCCGCCGAGCTTGGCGAGCTGATGATCGGCCGCAAGCTGGCCGGCGGCCTCGGCAAGCCGGGGCTGGACCAAGGCGAGGCGCTGCTGCGGGTGGAAGGGCTCACCGTCCGCGACGATGCCGGGATCGCGCGGGTGCGGGAAGTGAGCTTCGCGGTGCGGGGCGGCGAGGTGGTGGGCATCGCCGGCGTGTCGGGCAACGGCCAGACCGAGCTGCTGGAGGCGCTGGCCGGGATGCGGCCGGCGAGCAGTGGGCGCATCCACGTCGCGGGCCAGCCGGCGGACGGCCGCGACCCGTCCGGGATGCGCGCCCTGGGCCTGGCGCACGTCCCGGAGGATCGGCTGCGCACCGGGCTGGTGCCGGCGTTCTCGGCGCGCGAGAGCGCCATGTTGGGCCACCACGCCGACCCTGGCTACGGGCACGGCCCGCTGCTGGACTGGGGACGGATCGAGCGGCACACCGCGGCGCTGATGGGCGCCTACCAGGTGGCGCCCGCCCTGCCCCGCCTGCGCACCGCCAACTTCTCCGGCGGCAACCAGCAGAAGCTGGTGCTGGCGCGTGAGATGGAGCGGGAGCCGATCGTGCTGCTGGTCGGCCAGCCGACCCGCGGCGTCGACATCGGCGGCATCGACTTCATCCACCGCCGCCTGCTGGAGATGCGCGCACGCGGCGGCGCCGTGCTGCTGGTCTCGGTCGAGCTCGACGAGATCATGCGCCTGTCCGACCGCATCCTGGTGATGTCGGGCGGGCAGATCGTGGGCGAGGTGCGGCCGGAGGCGACCGACGAGCGGCAATTGGGCCTGATGATGGCCGGCATTGCGGCGTGAGCGGGCCGGCGGCGGCGCTGCCGTGGTGGGCGGACTACGTGCTGCTGCCTTTGATGAACTTGGCGCTGGCTCTCATGCTGGCGGCACTGGTCGTGCTGGCGACCGGCAGCAGCCCGCTCGACGCCGTAGCGGCGCTGGCGCGCGGCGCGTTCGGCGACGGCGAGGCGGTCGGCTACACGCTGTACTACGCAACCGACATGGTGTTCGCGGGCCTCGCGGTCGCCGTCGCGTTCCATGCCGGGCTGTTCAACATCGGCGTCGAGGGTCAGGTGTATCTCGGCGGCCTGGGGGCCGCCCTGGTCTGCCTCGGGCTGCCGCGCCTGCCGGCCTGGCTGCTGCTGCCGCTGGCGGTCGCAGGGGCGGCGCTGTTCGGCGCTGGGTGGGCTGCGATCCCCGGCTGGCTGCAGGCGCGGCGCGGCAGCCCCGTCGTCATCACAACCATGATGTTCAACTTCATCGCCTACGCGCTGATGGTG
>CAXUHK010000049.1:0-25647 GCA_964250775.1 uncultured Acetobacteraceae bacterium
GCGTCGCACCCTCGAATCGGAGCGCCCGCTGCCGCCGCGCAGCGGCGGCCTCACCGTGGAGGAGATGGTCCGCGAGGCATTGCGGCCGGTGCTGAAGGCGTGGCTCGACGAGCATTTGGCACCGATCGTCGAGCGCCTGGTGCGCGCCGAGATCGAGCGCGTCGTGGGCCGCAGCGACTCCTGACGGCATCTCCCGAACCTCTCGACCGAACGGCCGCCCCATGCTGAGCAAGAGTTTCTCCCCTGCCGAGGCGGAGCCCCGCCTGTACGATGGTTGGGAGCGCTCCGGCGCGTTCGCCGCCAGGCCGGGTAGCGCCGCCGCGCCGTTCACGGTGATGATCCCGCCGCCCAACGTCACCGGCAGCCTGCATATCGGCCACGCGCTCACCATGACGGTGCAGGACATCCTGGTGCGTTGGCGGCGGATGCAGGGCCGCGACGCGCTGTGGCAGCCCGGCACCGACCATGCCGGCATCGCCACGCAGATGGTGGTCGAGCGCTTGCTGGCGTCCGAGGGGACCAGCCGGCAGGCGCTGGGCCGCGACGCGTTCACCGAACGGGTGTGGCGCTGGAAGGCGGAGTCGGGCGGCGCCATCACGCGGCAGTTGCGCCGCCTCGGCGCGTCGCTGGACTGGCCGCGCGAGCGCTTCACCATGGACGAGGGCCTGTCGCGCGCTGTGCGCGAGGTGTTCGTGACGCTGCACAGCCAGGGCCTGATCTACCGCGACCGCCGGCTGGTGAACTGGGACCCGAAGTTCCAGTCGGCGATCTCCGACCTCGAAGTCGAGAGCCGCGAGGTGCGTGGCCATCTCTGGTACGTGCGCTATGAGGTGGCGGACGAGCCGGGCCGGTTCCTGACCGTGGCGACGACACGGCCGGAGACCATGCTGGGCGACACCGCCGTCGCGGTGCATCCCGGGGACGCGCGCTACCGCGACCTGGTCGGGCGCCTGGTGGTGCTGCCGATCACCGGCCGCCGCGTCCCGGTCATCGCCGACAGCTATTCCGACCCGGAGAAGGGCACGGGCGCCGTGAAGATCACGCCGGCGCACGATTTCAACGATTTCGCGGTGGGCCAGCGGCACGGGCTGGCGATGCCCTCGGTGATCGACCGCGCCGGCCGCGTCACCTTGGCCGAGATCGACGCGGACAGCGCGTTCCTGCGCGGCCTCGCCGGCGTCGACCGTGCCGAGGCCCGCACGCTGATCGTGGCCGAACTGGAGCGGCTGGAGGCGCTGGAGCGGGTCGAGCCGCATGTGCATCAGGTGCCGCACGGCGACCGCTCCGGGGTGCCGATCGAGCCGCTGCTCACGGTGCAGTGGTATTGCAACGCGGCCGAGTTGGCCAAGCCCGCCATCGCCGCGGTCGAGAGCGGGGCCACCCGCTTCGAGCCGCGGCAATGGGAGAACACGTTCTTCGCCTGGATGCGCGACATCCAGCCCTGGTGCATCAGCCGGCAGCTCTGGTGGGGCCACCGCATCCCGGCCTGGTACGGCCCGGACGGCGCGGTGTTCGTGGCGCATGACGAGGCGCAGGCGCAGGCGCAAGCGGCGGCGCAGTACGGCGTGGCGACGCCGCTGACCCAGGACGAGGACGTGCTCGACACCTGGTTCAGCAGCGCGCTGTGGCCGTTCTCGACGCTGGGCTGGCCGGACGCCACCGCCGACTTGGCGCGCTACTATCCCGGCGACGTGCTTGTGACCGCGTTCGACATCATCTTCTTCTGGGTCGCCCGGATGATGATGATGGGGCTGCGCTTCATGGGCGAGGTGCCGTTCCGCGTCGTCGCCATGCACGGCCTGGTGCGCGACGAGCGCGGCCAGAAGATGAGCAAGAGCAAGGGCAACGTGGTCGACCCGCTGGCGCTGATCGACCGTTTCGGCGCCGACGCGCTGCGCTTCGCGGTGGCGGCGCTGACCGGACCCGGCCGCGACGTGAAGCTCGGCCCGGCCAAGGTCGAGGAGTACCGCAGCTTCGTCACCAAGCTTTGGAACGCGGCGCGGTTCTGCGAGATCAACGGCGCGCTGCCTGGCGGGACTTGGACGCCGGCGGACGCGACCTTGCCGCTGTCGCGCTGGGTGCTGGCCGAAGCCTCGCGCGCGGTCGCCGAGGCGAGCGCGGCACTGGAGGCGTTCCGCTTCGACGATTACGCCGCTGCCTGCTACCGCTTCACCTGGGGCGTGTTCTGCGACTGGTTCCTGGAACTGGCCAAGCCCAGCCTGGCCGGCGCCGAGGCACCGGAACTGCGGCAAGTGGCGGCGCATGTGCTCGGCATCGTGCTGCGTCTGCTGCATCCGGCGATGCCGTTTGTGACCGAGGCGCTATGGGACGAGCTGGGCTACGGCTCGGCCGGGAGCCTGATCCGCGCCGAGTGGCCCGTCGCCTTTGACGTGCCGGCTGCCGAGGCGGCGCGCGCGGAGCTGGGCTGGCTGGTGCGGCTGATCGGCGAAGTGCGCGCGGTGAGGGCCGAGATGAACGTGCCGCCCTCGGCCCTGGCCCCTGTGCTGCTCCGTGACGCGGCCCCGGAGAGCCTTGCCCGGGGCACGCGCTGGGCGGAGGCGATCGGCCGCATGGCGCGGGCCAGCCGGTTCGGCGCCGTCGAAGGCGACGTGCCGGCGGGCTCGGCGCAACTGGTGATGGGTGGCGAGACCGTCGTGCTGCCGCTGGCCGGGCTGATCGACTTCGGCGCCGAGCACGCGCGGCTCGACCGCGAGCGCCAGCAGGCGGTGAAGAACGGCGAGGCGGCGCGACGCAAGCTGGACAACCCCGACTTCATCGCCCGCGCCAAGCCGGAGGTGATCGAGGAGAACCGTGAGCGGGTACGGACCGCCGAGCAGGAGGTCGCCCGGCTCGAGGCGGCGATGGCGCGGGTCGCGCCGTGAGCGAGACCAGCGTGCTGACGCTGTCCTGCCGCAACCAACCCGGCATCGTCGCCGCGGTCTCGACCTACCTGTTCGAGACCGGCTGCAACATCCTGGACGCGCAGCAATACGACGACACCGAGACCGGGCGGTTCTTCATGCGTGTGGTCGTCAACGCGGTCTCGCCGGAGCTACGGCTGGAGACGGTTCGGGGCGGTTTCGCGCCGGTGGCGGAACGGTTCGCGATGGCCTGGCGGATGCGCGCGCGCAGTGAGCTGCAGCGTGTGATGCTGTTCGCCAGCCGGTTCGACCACTGCCTCGCGGACCTGCTGTATCGCTGGCGGATCGGGGAAATCCCGATGCGGGTGGTCGGCATCGTCAGCAACCACCCGCGCGACATCTACCACCACCTCGATTTCGGCGACGTGCCGTTCCACCATCTGCCGATCACCCGGGAGACCAAGATGGAGCAGGAAGCGCGCATTTGGGAGCTGGTGCGCGAGACCGGCGCCGACCTGGTGGTGCTGGCGCGCTACATGCAGGTGCTGTCCGACGCGCTGACCGCCAAGCTCACCGGCCGGTGCATCAACATCCACCACTCTTTCCTGCCCGGCTTCAAGGGCGCCCGACCGTACCACCAGGCGGCGGCGCGGGGCGTCAAGCTGATCGGCGCCACGGCGCATTACGTCACTGCCGACCTCGACGAAGGCCCGATCATCGAGCAGGACGTCGAGCGCATCAGCCACCGCGACACGCCCGATGACCTGGTGCGCAAGGGCCGCGACATCGAGCGTCGCGTCCTGTCGCGGGCCGTGCGGCACCAGTTGGAGGACCGGGTGATCCTCAACGGCAACAAGACCGTGGTGTTCACCGACTAGCCGAGCAGGTCCTCGATCAGGATCGGCGTATTGCGCACCCGTATTCCGGTCGCATGGTAGACCGCGTTGGCGATCGCCGCCGGCATCCCCACGATGCCGACTTCGCCCACCCCCTTGGCGCCGATGGCGTTGACCACGGTGTCGGTCTCGTCGACCAGCTCCACCGTGACCTCGCCAATGTCGGCGCAGGTCGAGATGTGGTAGCTGGCGAGGTCCTGGTTGGCGAACCTTGCCTGGGCGCGGTCGACCCGGCTCTCCTCCAGCAGCGCGAAGCTGGCCCCCCAGACCATGCCGCCGGCGAGGTTGCTGCGCGCGGTGCGCGGATTGATGATCCGGCCGCAGGCAAACGCGCCGACCATCCGCTCCACACGGATGGTGCGCAGCAGCGGGTCGATCCGCACCTCGGCGAACTGCGCGCCGAACGAGTAGCTGACATGGGTTTCGGTCACCGGGCCGTCCATCGCCATGCCGCCGAGCAAGGCGTGCCGCATCTTGGCGTCCGCCATGCCCCGCGGCTTCCAATCCGCGGCCGCTTCGAGCGAACCGGCAGGTGTCGTCTTGACGATGTCGGCCAGGCTGTGCGCCACACCGTCGGCACCGACGACGCGCCCATCGGTGAAGTGCAGCGTCGTGGGATCGCAACCGGCGAACGGCGCTGCCGCGGCGGTCGCCGCGGCCAGCACCTTGTCGCGCAACGCCATCGCCGCCGTATGTACCGCCGACCCAGCCGAGCCGGTGGTGATTGATCCGCCGGACATCGGCCCGGACGGCAAGTCGCTGTCGCCCAGTTCGACCCGCACCCGCTCGTCGGCCACGCCGAGCGCGTCGGCGGCAATCTGTCCCAGGATGGTGTAGACGCCGGTGCCGACGTCATGCGCCGAGGTGCGCACCCGCAGCACGCCATCGGCCGTGAGCGCCACATGGGCGGCGGCGGGAGCCACTGCCGAAGGATAGGCGGCGGTGGCGCAGCCGTAGCCGATCAGCACGCCGTCCCGTGTTTTCATGGAGCCGACGCCGGACGTGCGCCGGCTCCAGCCGAACGTCTCGGCGCCGCGCCGGAAGCACTGCACCAGCGAGCGGCTGCTCCACGGCAGGCCCTGCACCGGGTCGACCGTCGGCTCGTTCTTCAGCCGCAGCTCGATCGGGTCCATGCCGAGCGCCACGGCCAGCTCGTCGACGGCGCTCTCGAAGGCGAAGAACGCCGGCGCCTCGGCCGGTGCGCGCTGGAAACCGGGCGTGTTCACGTCGGTGTCGACAGTGGACTCGGACGTGCGGATGTTCGGCACGTCGTACATCAGCGACGTGGCGTCGGTGCCCGGGAACGCCACGTGGTCGATCGCGGCACTCTGGCCCACCGCCTCGTGGACCATCGCCGTCATGGTGCCGTCGCGCTCGGCGCCGAAGGCGATGCGGTTGCGGGTGGCCGGGCGGAACGAGCCCACGGTGAACATGGCGTCGCGCGGCACCACCAGCTTGACCGGGCGGCCCAGCCGGCGCGCGGCGGTGGCGATCAGGACGGTGTGCGGCAGGATGGTGGCCTTGCCGCCGAACGCGCCGCCGACATAGGGCGACACCACATGCACGTCCTCGGCCGGGATGCCGAAGATGGTGGCGAGGCCGGCGCGCTGCCCCACGACCCACTGGCTGGGGCATTCGACCGTGAGCTTGCCGTCGTTCCAGCTCGCGGTGGTGGCGTACAGCTCCATCGGGTTGTGGTGCTGCGCCGGGGTCAGGTACTCGTGGTCGACGCGCACCGGGGCGGCGGCCAGCGCCGCGTCGGCGTCGCCCTTCGAGACCGCCGACTTCTCGGCCGTCACGACGGCGCGGTCGGGGTCGTCCATCGCGGCGGCGCCGTGCTGCGTCGCGTATTCGACGTTGAGCGCACGTGCCGCCTGCTCCGCCGCCTCCTGCGTGTCGGCGACCACGAGGCCCACGATCTGCCCGGAGTAGCGCACCTCGTCGGAAGTGAGCGGCATGAAGGAGGACTGCATATGGCCGCCCTTCATGGCGAAGGTCTCGGCGCCGAGGCCCTGGTTCATGTCGCGATGGGTGAGCACCATCTGCACGCCGGACACCGCCTCCGCGGCGGCGGCGTCGACCCGGGTGATGCGCCCACGCGCCACCGAGCTGAGCGTCAGCGCCGCGTAGGCGGTGCCGACATGGCCGAAATCCGCGGCGTAGCGGGCGGCGCCGGTCGCCTTCGCGGCGGCGTCGCGGCGGGTGGTCGGAAGTCCGATGCTGCCGTCCATGTCAGTTCCTCCTGCTGGCGACGAGCGCCGCGCGCGCCACGACGCGGGCGCCCAGTTCGATCTTGAAGCCGTTCTCCGCCAATGGCCTTGCGTCGGCGAAACCGGCCTGCCCGGCGGCGATTGCGGTCTGCTCGGTCAGAGTGACGCCGACCAGCGCCGCCTCGGCCGCGTGCGAGCGCCACGGCCTGGTGGCGACGCCGCCCAGCGAGACCCGTGCCGCGCGCACGGTGCCGCCGTCCATGTCCAGCGCCACGGCGGCGGACACCACGGCGTAGGCGTAGCTCTGGCGGTCGCGGACCTTGAGGTAGGTGGAGCGACGCCCGGCCGGGGTCGTCTGCACCAGGATCGCGGTGATGATCTCCCCCTGCCGCAGCGTGGTCTCGGCGGCCGGGTCGTCGCCATAGGGGACGTGCAGCTCGGCCAGGGCAATGGTGCGCGTGCCGGCGGCGGACCGGATTTCCACCGAGCTGTCGAATGCCGCCAAGGCGGTGGCCCAGTCGCCGGGATAGGTCGCGACGCAGCGTTCGGAGCCGCCGAACAGCGCCATCTCGCGGGTGACGCCGCTCTGCGCGCTGCAGCCGCTGCCAGGCGCGCGCTTGTTGCAGGCCGACACGCCGTCGCGGAAATACACGCAGCGGGTACGCTGCAGCAGGTTGCCGCCAACCGTGGCGGCGTTGCGCAGTTGCTGCGAGGCGGCGAGCTGCAGGCTCTCGGCCAGGGCGGGATAGTCGCGCCGCAGCGTCGCGTCCTCGGCGACGTCGGCCATGCGGGCAAGGCTGCCAAAGCGCAGCACCGGCCCGGACGTGTCGAACGCCGCGAGCTGCTCCAGGTGGCCGATGTCGACGATGCTGGAAGGGGCCGCGAGGTCGCCGCGCATCAGGTCGACCATCGTGGTGCCGCCGGCCAGCAGCGCGGCACCCGGGCGCTGCGCCAGGTGGAACGCCTCGTCGAGCGATGCGGGGCGGGCGTAGGTGAAGGGCTGCATGTCAGGCGGCTCCCCGGACAGTGCCTTGGGCCACGACGTCGCGCACCGCCGCCACGATGTTCGGGTAGGCGCCGCAGCGGCACAAATTGCCGCTCATGTACTCGCGGATCTCGGCGTCGCTGCCGGCATGGCCCTCGGCGACGCAGGCGACCGCCGACATGATCTGGCCCGGCGTGCAATAACCGCACTGCAGCGCGTCATGCGCCACGAACGCCGCCTGCATCGGGTGCAGCGCGCCGTCGGCGCTGACGAGGCCCTCGATGGTGCGGATTTCACGCCCTTGCGCCGCGGCGGCCAGGGTCAGGCAAGCCAGGTGCCGGCGGCCGTCGACATGCACCGTGCAGGCGCCGCAGGTGCCGTGGTTGCAACCGACCTTGGTGCCGGTCAGGCCGAGGTGCTCGCGCAGCGCGTCCAGCAGCGTGGTGCGCGGGTCGAGCGCCAGGCCGTGGTCGTGGCCGTTGACGCGCAGCGTCATGGCGAGTGGCGTTTCCGGGGACGATGCGTCGGGCATGTGCGATCCTTCGCGATGTCTCATGAGGCGGGTCGGCGAGTGCCAAGCGCGGACACATGGTAACGAGGAGGAGCTTCGCAACGTTCCCGCACGTGGCGCGCCGCACACCCCCTTGCGGTCGACGAGGCTTCGGCCCCCTTCTTGCGTACGGCGTCGTGACATGACCCGTCGACCTTCCTTCGATGCCTGGCTGTCGCTGCTCTCGGTCGCGGCGTTCTTTGCCGCCTGGTATGTCGTGACCACGATCCCGCTGGTGCCGACCGACCTGCTGCCGTCGCTGCGGCAGGTCGGCGCCGCGTTCCTCGACCTGCTGCGGCACGGCTATCGCGGCACCAGCCTCGGGCAGGACGTTGCAGTGACGCTCGGGCGCTGCCTGGCCGGGTTCGCGCTGGCGACGGTGCTCGGCGTGCCGCTCGGCGTCTGGATGGGCCGCAGCCGCCGTGGCGCGGCCGCGGTCGACTACATCATCCAGTTCATGCGGCCGCTGCCGCCGCTGTCGTACCTGATCCTGCTGATCCTGTGGCTCGGCACCGGCGACGCGTCGAAGGTGGCGCTGCTGTTCCTGGCGGCGTTCCCCACCATCGTCAGCGCCGCCACGTCTGGCGTACGATTGGTCAACCAGCAGCGCATCCAGGCGGCGCTGGCGTGCGGCGCAAGCGAGGCGCAGGTGTTCCGCCACGTGGTGCTGCCCTCGGCGCTGCCGATGGTCATGACCGGGCTGCGCATCTCGCTCGCCGGCACGTTCTCGACCGTGGTGGCGGCGGAGCTGCTGGCGGCCAGCGACGGGCTCGGCTGGATGGTGTTCTCGGCCAGCCAGTTCCTGCGCACCGACATCGTGATGATGGGCATCCTGATCCTGGGCGCGCTCGGCATGGCGCTGAACTGGGGCCTGCTCGCGCTCGATGCCCGGCTGGTCCACTGGCGCGGGCGCGGCTGATGCCGCGTCGGCTGCCGCCGCTGGCCTGGACCGCGATCAGCGGCGCGCTGCTGCTGGCCGCCTGGCTCGGCCTGACCTGGGGCGGCTTGGTGCGTGACCTGTTCCTGCCGCCGCCGGAACAGTTGTGGGATGGCCTGGTCGACCTGATCCAGAACGGCTACGGCGGCGAGCCGCTCTGGGCGCACGTCGCGGCCAGCCTGGAGCGGGTGTCCGTGGGGTTCGTCACCGGCGCGGCCGCGGGCACGCTGGTCGGCCTCGCCATGGGCACCTGGCGGCCGGTCAACGCCGTGTTGCGGCCGTTCGTCGAGTTCCTGCGACCGCTGCCGCAACTGGCCTACCTGATGCTGCTGATCGTGTGGTTCGGCATCGGCGAGGGCTCGAAGATCATCCTGCTGTTCCTCGCGGCGCTGCCGGTCGCGGCGGTGGCGGCGCGCGACGGCGTGCGCAACCTGCCGCTGTCGCGCCTGCAGGTGGCGCGGTCGCTGGGGGCCACGGACTGGCAGGTGTTCCGCCACGTGGTGTTCCCCTCGGCGCTGCCGGAGATCTTCACCGGAGCGCGGCTGTCGGTCGGCGTCGTCTACGGCACGCTGATCGCCGCCGAGATCATTGCGGGCCATGACGGCCTCGGCTGGATGATCCTCGACGCCGGGCGGTTCCTGCGCTCGGACTACGTGTTCGTCGGCATCGCCATGATCGGCTTGATGGGACTGGCGTTGAACTGGCTGTTGGTGGCGCTGGAGAATAGGTTTATCCACTGGGCTGGAAAGTGATTTCGCGAAATCCCACGAGGAGGATCGGCTTATGATCGACCCGACCAGCCGCCGGACCCTGCTGCGCACCGGCCTGGCGCTCGGCGCCGCGCCGCTGCTGCCGCGACGAGTCCGCGCCGCGACTCCCGGCCGGATCAACATCGCCTTCTTCGTCGGCGCCAGCCCGACGATGATCGCCAAGGGCGACGGCTGGATCGAGGACATGACCCACGCCCGCGTCAACTGGGTCGAGGTCGGCAGCGGGGCCGAGATCAACACCGCGGTCGCCGCCGGCAGCGTCGACATCGGCATCGGCATCGGCTCATCGCCGACCGCCGCCGGCATCGCGCAGGAGATCGGCTACGAGGTCATCGCCCTGCTCGACAACATCGGCCCGGCCGAGGAGATGACGGTGCGCAAGGCCGCCGGCATCCACGCCCCGGCCGACTTCAAGGGCAAGCGGATCGCCACGCCGTTCGGATCGACCTCGCACTTCCGCACCATGGGCTTCCTCAAGACCCATGGCATGACGCAGCGCGACGTGACGCTGCTCGACATGCGGCCCGACGCCATCGTCGCCGCCTGGCAGCGCGGCGACATCGACGCCGCGTACGTGTGGAGCCCGGCCAAGACCAAGGTGCTCGGCGCCGGCGGGGAGGTGTTCCGCACCTACGACACGCTGGAGGCGGCCGGCTACGTCATCGCCGACGTCATGGTCGCCCGCACCGCCTTCGCGCGGGCCTACCCGGACGCGGTGGTGGCGATCCTGCAGGCTTCCAACCACTCGCTCGGCATGTGGAAGAGCAGCCCCGACCAGGCCGCCGCCATCATCGGCAAGCAGGCCGGCATCAGCACCGAGGCGGCGCGCGGCGATTTGCTGCAATACGACTTCGTGCCGCCGCAGGAGCAGTTGAAGCCGCAATGGCTCGGGCCGCCGGGGCAGGCCGGCCACTTCGCCGAGGTGCTGCAGGGCACCGCGAAGTTCCTGGTCGCCCAGCGCAGCATACGCTCGGCCCCTTCGGTCGAGGCCTACCGGAAGGCGATCAACACCGCGCCACTGGCCCAGGCGCTGGCCTGACATGCCGGACGGCCGCAGCGACGTCGCGGCGCAGGCGGCGCTGGTCCGGTTCGAGGGGCTGGGCGTGGTCTATGGCGGCGGCGGCGAGCGGGTCGTGGCGCTGGAGGGCGCCTCGCTGGAGTTCGGCGCCGGCGACTTCGTCTGCCTGGTCGGTCCCTCCGGGTGCGGCAAGACGACGTTGTTGCAGACGCTCGCCGGGTTCCTGGCGCCAACCCAGGGCTCGGTCACGGTGGAGGGCCGCGCGGTCGCCGGGCCGGGGGCGGATCGCGGCGTGGTGTTCCAGCAGCCGGCGCTGTTCCCGTGGCTCACCGTGGCCGCCAACGCCGGCTTCGGCCCGATGGTGCGCGGGCAGGGCAGGGCGGCCAGGGCCGAGATCGTCGAGCGCTACCTGCGCATGGTGGGGCTATGGGAGTTCCGCGACCGCTACCCGTACCAGCTCTCGGGCGGGATGCAGCAGCGCCTGGCGATCGTCCGCGCGCTGGCCAACGGGCCGAAGATCCTGCTGATGGACGAGCCGTTCGGGGCGCTCGACGCGCTGACCCGCGAGAAGATGCAGGAGGAGCTGCACCTGATCTGGAAACGCAGCGGCATGACGGTGCTGTTCATCACCCACAGCGTCGAGGAGGCGGTCTACCTCGGCACCGACGTCGTGGTGATGTCGCCACGACCGGGGCGCATCATCGAGCGCATCGCGGCCCCGTTCGCCCGGCGCGGCGGCGAGCGCGACAGCCGCGCCATCAAGTCGCTACCCGAATTCATCGCCATGCGCGAACAGGTGCTGTCGCTGATCTGGCAAAGCGGGTAAGCGCCAGCGGCAACCGGAGTGCCGCGACATGGACGCACAGGCGACGACACCCGAGGCAGGTATCGACCGTGCGGCGCTGCGCGTGGTGGTGCTGTCCAGCCTGGGCGGCGCGCTGGAGTTCTACGACTTCGTCGTGTTCGGCGTGCTTAACCTGTATGTCTCCGCGGCGTTCTTCCCGTCCGGCAACCCAGTGACTTCGCAACTTCGAGGGTTGGCGCTGTTCGGGGCCGGCTACCTCGCGCGTCCGTTGGGTGGCTTGCTGTTCGGACGTCGCGGCGACCGCGACGGAAGGCGCGGCAGCTTCATGCTTTCGCTCGGCATCATGTCGGCAGCGACCGCCGCCATGGGTCTGGTCCCGAGCTACGCCGTGGGCGGCGTCGCCAGCACGATCCTGTTCGTGGCGCTGCGGCTGGCGCAAGGCTTCTGCCTCGGCGGCGAGCTGCCGGGCGCCATCACCTACGCGGTCGAGGTGGTGCCGCGCCGCCATGCCACGCTGGCCTGCGGCGTGGTGTTCGGCTGCGTCAGCGGCGGCGTGGTGTTGGCGGCGGGTGTCGCGGCGGCACTGACCTCGGCGTTGGACGGCCCCGAACTCGCCGCCTGGGGTTGGCGAGTCGCGTTCCTGATCGGGGGAGGATTGGGCGGGGTGAGCTGGCTGTTGCGCCGCTCGCTCGAAGAGAGCCCGGCGTTCCTGCGCATGAAAGCCCGGCTGGCGGGCGACGCGGCGGGACGCGGCGGGCGCGGACCGTTGGCCGAGTTGCTGGCCAGTCACCGTGGCCGGCTGCTGGCCGGCATCGCCGCGACCGGGATCGTGACCACGTTCAACGGGCTGCTGTTCGCGCACATGGCCGGCTACCTGGCCGGGCTGCACTATCCCCGCCCGAGCGTCTCGGCGGCCCTGACCATCGCCAGCGCGGTGACATCGGTGGCGCTGGTCGTGGCGACCTGGGTCGGCGACCGCTGGATGCCGCTCGGCGTCTACCGCATCGGCTGCGTCGTGCTCGCCCTGGCCGCGATCCCGGCCTACAGCGTCATCGCGGCGCACGGGATGCCGCTGGCCGGGATGTTCGTCCTGATCGGCCTGTCGGCGTGCTTCACCCACGGCACCTTCGCGCTGCTGCTGGCCGACCTGTTCCCAACCCGGATACGGTTCTCGGGGGTGGCGCTGTCGATGAACCTGGGAGCGGTGATCTTCACCGCGTTCAGCCCGCTGCTGGCCGGAGCGCTGGTCGCCTGGACCGGGTGGTTGCCGGCGCCGGGCGTGCTGATCGTGGTCGCGGCGGTGCTGGCGTTGGGGTCGACGTTCTTCCTGCCGCGCATGAGTGGGCAGTTGGGCGGCTGACGGCGACCGCATGAGCCCGCTGATCGAGCCGCCGCCGCCGTCCAGCCTGCTGCGGCGGCTGGGTCCCGGGCTGATCACCGGCGCCGCCGACGACGACCCCAGCGGGATCGCCACCTACAGCCAGGTCGGCGCGCAGTTCGGTTACGGCCTGGCCTGGACGATGCTGTTCAGCCTGCCGTTCATGATCGTGATCCAGGAGGTCAGCAGCCGCATCGGCTGCGTCACCGGCCGCGGCATCGCCGACAATCTGCGCCGCCACTACTCGCCCTGGTTGCTGCGCCTCATCGTCGTGCTGCTGCTGGTCGCCAACGTCATCAATCTCGGCGCCGACCTGGGCGCCATGGGGGCGGCGCTGCGGCTGCTGTTGGGCGGCAGCGCGCGGCTCTACACCGTGGCCTTCGGCGTCCTGTGTATCGCGGCCGAGACCTTCGTCAGCTACGCCCTGTACGCGGGGTTGCTGAAGTGGCTGACGCTGTCGCTGTTCGCCTATGTCGCCGTCGTGTTCGCGGTGCATGTGCCATGGCACCGGGCGCTGCTCGCCACCTTCGTGCCGCGCCTGACGCTGGATGCGGGGCAGGCGACGGCGCTGGTTGCGGTGCTCGGCACGACGATCAGCCCATACCTGTTCTTCTGGCAGTCGTCGCTGGAAGTCGAGAACCTGCGCCGCCGGGGCGCCCGTCCGCTCGCCCTCACGCCACTCGCGGCACGGCCGCAGTTCGCGCGCATCCGCACCGACACCGTGATCGGCATGGCGGTCTCGAACCTGGTCGCGATCTTCATCATCTACGCCACCGCGGCGACGCTGCACGCCGGCGGGGTCACGGACATCCAGACCTCGTCGCAGGCGGCGGAGGCGCTGCGCCCGATCGCCGGCGAGTTCACCTTCGCCGTCTTCGCGTTGGGCATCGTCGGCACTGGCTTGCTGTCGGTGCCGGTGCTGGCGGGCTCCGGCGCCTACGCTCTGTCGGAGGCGTTCCGCTGGCGCGAGGGCCTCGACCGACGGCTGCTGCAGGCGAGATGGTTCTACGCGACCATCGCGGCCTCCACCCTGGCCGGCGTCGGCCTGAACTTCACGGCACTCGACCCGGTGAAGGCGCTGTACTGGAGCGCCGTGCTGAACGGGCTACTGGCGGCGCCGGTGATGGCGGCGATCATGCTCGTGGCCGGCAATGGCCGCGTCATGGGGCGGCTTACGCTGCCGTTGCCGATGCTGGTCGGCGGCTGGCTGGCCACGGCGGTGATGCTGGCGGCGAGCGTCGGCTTCTTCGTGCTGCTGTGAGTTAGCCACTGACCAAGCCGACCGATAGCCCGGCGACTAGGTAGCGCTGCAGGACCGCGAAGAACAGGTAGGCCGGGGCTAAGCCTGCTGATCGCGGCGGCGGCGTTGGCGCTGGTCGCGGCACTGTTTAAGCCAAAACTGAACGGGCAGCTTAATCTGACAGAATTTGCTGATATAACGACACTTGAAGAAATTCAAAACGACATCATAATATCAATTTGATCAGATTTGGAAGTAGTTATGGCAGAAATCCGTGATTTCTTAATTTATTTTCTAGTAAGAATTTTTGGTTGCATTTTTATCTGGTGTTTTTTCGCATTGTGTTCAAAGTTATTCATGATTATATTTCAGAACAATAAAAATGAAATGACCGAATCTGGCGGAGTATTTCCAAATAAAAAAATCTACGATAAATCTAAAAAGGAGTAACAATACGACAAGAAGTTAGAGTCATAATCCAAAGCATCAAGAAAGAATAAGAGTATTAAGAAATATATCAGTGATTTAGATTTATGGCTGACGGATTTTCATACAGAGGCATGAAGATGGTATTGCGTGAGAGCAAAATCACCTTGCAACGCGTTTGCGACTCTTGTCGCTATGTATTTCGAACGCCTTATCACTCGTTAATTTTCTAAATACCGGAAATGCCGTCTAATCAGCCCTTCACCGCTCCCGCCGACAACCCCGCGACCAGATAGCGCTGCAAGATGGCGAAGAACAGGCAGGCTGGGATCAGGCCCAGCACGGCGGCGGCCATCATCTGTCCCCAATCGACCGCGAACTTGCCGATGAAGGTGAGCAGGCCCACGGCGAAGGTCTTGCTGCCCTCGTCGTCGATCAGCATCAGCGCGAACAGCAGCTCGCTCCAGGCGGCGGTGAACACGAAGCCGACCGTGGCGCCCATACCGGGCAGCGTCAGCGGCAGCACCACCTTGACGATCGCCTGCGGCCGGGTGCAGCCGTCGATGGTGGCGGCTTCCTCCAATTCGCGCGGGATGCCGTCGAGGAAGGACTGCATCAGGAAGCTCGCGAACGGCACGTTGAACGCGGTGTAGACGATGACCAAGCCCAGCAGCGAGTTGGTCAGGTGCAGCGTCGCCATGATGCGGTACAGCGGCGGGATCACCATCACCAGCGGGAAGGTCTGCGTGAGCAGCAGCAGCAGGGCGACCGTCGCCTTGCCCCGGAACGCCAGGCGCGACAGCGCGTAGCCGGCGGCCGAGGCGATGGCCGTCGCCGCCAAGGCGGTCGCGACCGATACCGTGATCGAGTTGACGAAGTAGCGCGGGAAGTCGCTCTCGCGCAGCACGCGGACGTAGTTGGCCAGCGTGGTGGCGGAGGGCCACAGCGGCGTGCCCTCGGTGTAGAGCAGTTGGCCGGGTGTCACGCTGATCTTGACCGTCCAGAACAGCGGGAACAGCGCGAAGATGACGTAGGCGCCGAGCGCCGCCACGAACCCGGCCTGCGCCAGCGGCCGCGTTCCTCTCCCGGCGATCATGCGTAGCGCTGCCGCAGTCGGATCAGCACCAGCGCGTAGGCGACCAGCAGCGTCAGCAGCAGGATCGAGACGGCACTGGCGTAGCCCTTGTCGAGCGAGGTGAAGGCGGTGACGTAGACGTAGGTCGCGACGGTGTTGGTCGATCCCGCCGGGCCGCCACGGGTCATGACGAAGATCAGGTCGGCGAAGGTCGCGATCCAGATGGTGCGCAGCATCACGGTGATGGCGATGGTGGGGGTGAGGAACGGCAGGGTGATTTGCGCGAAACGGTCCCAGTTGCTTGCCCCGTCGATGGCGGCGGCCTCGTACAGCTCGGCGGGGATGGTCTTGAGCGCCGCCAGGATGGTGATGGCGAAGAACGGGATGCCGAACCACACGTTCGCGGTGATCGGCCCCCACATCGCGGTCGCGGGGTCGGACAGGATGCTGGTCTGCGGCGTGCCGATGCCCAGTGCCGCCATCCAGCGGGGCAGCGGCCCGATCACCGGGTTGAGCAGCCAGGCCCAGGTCAGCCCGGCCAGGAAGGTCGGCACCGCCCATGGCAGGAACACCAGCGCCTGCACGACCGGCCGGCCGAGGAAGCTGCGGTTCAGCAGCATCGCCAGGCCCAGGCCCAGGCCGAACTGCAGCGCCAGGCTGGCCACGGTCCACCACAGCGTGTTGCGCAGCGCCTCGCCCAGCACCGGGTCGCGCAGCATCCGCGCGTACTGGCCGAGGCCCACATATTCCGAACGGAACGCGCCGAAATGCCGCAGCGAGAAGCCGACGCCCAGGACCAGCGGCACCAGCAGCACGCATCCCAGCAGTACCAGCGCCGGGGCGAGGTATAGCCAGGGCTCGACCACCCGCCGCAACGCCATGCGGCGGGCGGCCGCTATTTCGCAGCCTTTTTCAGGTACGCCTGCTGCTCGCCGCCCAGGTAGGACGCCCACTCGTCGGCCACCGACTGCGCCGTGCGTTGGCCGAGCAGCGCCTGCTGGTAGGTCTTGATGGCGATGTTGTCGTAGAAGTTGCCGAAGTTCTCGAGGTGCGAAGGCACGGTGACGAGCTGGTAGGTCTTGGGGTCGTTCAGCTCGGTGAACCAACCGGCGAACTTGTCGCTGGCGAAATACGGGTCGTTGGTCGCGGTCTTGTAGATCGGCAGCGTGCCGACGAACTTCGACCAGGCGAGGTTGTTCTCCGGCGAAGCGAGGGCCGCGATCAGCTTCCACGAGGCCTCCTTGTCGTGCGTGTTGGCGAACATCGCCCAGCCGCTATAGCCGAGCGACGGATAGGCGTGCCCGCCCGGCCCGGTCGGCAGCGGCGCCACGCCGAAATCGGCTGCCGGCATCTTGTCGGCGATGCCGAGCAGCGCGTCGGGATCCTGGTCGAGCAGGGCGCAGGTGCCGGAGTAGAAGCCGGACACCACCTCGTTGAATGCCCAGCCGACGCTGTCCTTGGGCGCGTAGCCCTTGCGATAGATGTCGACCAGCGTCTGCAGTCCCTTCACCGAGCCGGGCTCGCTGAAGGTCGAGCTGCCGTCGGCGTTGAAGTAGCCGCCCTTGTCGTCCATCGTGTTCATGAAGATCTGCACGCCGCCGGTGCCGCCCGGGCCGCCGCGCAAGCAGTAGCCGTACTTGCCCGGAGTGGCGCTGATCTTGGCGCTGTCGATCATGAACTCGTCCATCGTCTTGGGCGGCGCGCCGATCCCGGCCTGCCCGAACAGCCTCTTGTTCCAGAACATCGCCCGCACGTAATAGCCGTATGGCAGCATGTACATCTTGCCGTCGACCACCGAGCCGAGCTGCGTCGCGCGCTCGCCGAGGTTCTTCGTCTCCGACCACTTCGCCAGCCACGGGCCGAGGTCCTGCAACTGCGCGTTGTTGGCGTAGAGGCCGAGCCAGCGCTCCGGCATCTCCACCACATTGGGCGTGTCGCCGGCCTGCACCATGTTGAGGAACTTCTCGAACGCCTGGCCCCAGGGCAGCGACGTGACCTCGACATGGGTGCCGGGGTTGGCCGCCTCGAAGCCGGCGACCTGCTTCTTCAGCAACTCGGTGCGCGGCGCGCTGGTGATGACCTCGACCAGTTTAAGTGTCGTATCCGCCAGCGCCGGGCTTGCCAGCAGCGTGCCGGCCAGGGCGGCGGCCATCCAGGTCCGGACCATGTGTTCTCTCCCATCATCGCGTGGCGGTTGCGAGCGCCTGTTCCAGGTCGCTCCACAGGCTTTCGGTGTCCTCCAGCCCGACGTTGAGCCGGACCAGGCGCTCGGTCACGCCGAATTCGGACAGCGAGTTGACGCCGGGCGTCTGCCGCAGCGTCGCCATCGCCGGCACCACCAGGCTCTCGTGCCCGCCCCAACTGATGCCGATCCGGAACACCCGCAGCGCGTCGACGAAGCGCGGGATGTCCAGGGCCTCGTCCGCCTCGAACGAGAACAGGCCGGTGGTGCCGGCGAGCGTGGCGCGGCCGGGATGGTTCGAGAACGCCGGGTGATGCACGCGAGTGACGCAAGGATGCGCGCGCAGCCGCTCGGCCAGCGCCAGGCCGACGCGCTCGTGCTGCAAAAGCCGGAGCGGCAGCGTGCGCAGCCCGCGCAGCAGCAGCCAGGCCTCGAACGGCGACAGCTTGGCGCCCAGCACCGGGTAGGCGCGGGTGTTGACCTGCGCCATGTGCGCGGCCGAGCCGGACAGCACGCCGGCCACGACGTCCGAGTGCCCGCCGATGTATTTCGACGCCGAGTGCAGCACGAGGTCGATGCCGTGCGCGATCGGCTGCTGGAACAACGGCGTCGCCCAGGAGTTGTCGATCACGCTGACGACGCCCTGTGCGCGCGCCGCCGCGGCCAGGCGCGGCAGCTCCTGCAACTCGAACACCATCGAGGTCGGGGTTTCGAGGTACAGCATCGTGGCGCCGGGCAGGGCGGCGATGACCGCTTCGGCGTCGCTGCCGTCGACGTACTGCACGCTGATGCCGAGGTTCGGCAGCAGCCGCTCGAACAGCCGGAACGCGTCGCCATAGACGTGGCGCACCGCCACGATGCGCTGCCCCGCACCCACGAAGCCGAGTACCGCGGCGCTGATCGCCGCCATGCCGGACGAGAACGCCCGGCACGCCTCCGCCCCCTCCAGCGCCGCGATCCGGCTCTCCAGCTCCATCACCGTGGGATTGTCGCCGCGGCTGTAGATCGGCCGGCGGACCTGGCCCGCGAAGGCGTCGGCCATGTCGGCGTAGCTGCGGAACGTGAACAGCGAGGTCTGGTAGATCGGCGGCACCACCGGGTCGTGCGGCAGGTTGCCGTCATGGACCAGCAGCGTTGCGGCTCGGGCGAGGATGGCGGCGCGGTCGGGTTGCGGGTCCATGCCGATTGCGTGGCACGGGGCGGCAATGGCCGTCAATTCCGCCGGTCGAGCAGGGCCTCCATCATGCGGTCGCAACGGTCGAGCTGGTCGCGGGTGACGAACTCGTCGGGCTTGTGGCCCTGCTCCATCGAGCCCGGCCCGCACACCACGCAGGGGACGCCGAGCCGCCGCTGGAACAGCCCGGCCTCGGTGCCGAACGCCACCTTGCCCAACGGACGCGGGCCGGCGAGGGCGCGCGCGAACGCGACCACAGGGGCGTCCGGCGGCGTGTCCAGGCCGGGATAATCGTTCGTCACCTCGATGGCGATGTCGGCCTGCGGGAAGCGCGCCCGCGCCGCGCGCACCAGGTCCGCCGCGTCGGCCTCGATGTCGCGCAGCACGGCGCGGGCGTCGTCGGCGCCGATGTTGCGGATCTCGAACGCCACGCTGGCGCGGTCGGGCACGATGTTGGCCACCAATCCGCCGGCGATGCTGGCGACATGCAGCGTGGTGTATGGCACGTCGTAGGCGGCGTCCTGCGAAACACCCTCGGCCAGCAGCGCCTGCCGCCGCCGCAGGCAGCCCACCAGGTCGGTCGCGAGATGGATGGCGTTCAGCGCGTGAGGCGCCAGCGCGGTGTGCGCCGCGGTGCCGCAGCAGGTGGCGCGCGCCGCGACCTTGCCCTTGTGCCCGGTCATGACCGCCATGCCGGTCGGCTCGCCGACAATGCAGAATTCGGGGCGCAGGCCGGACGCCGCCAGCCGGTCGAGCATGTCGCGCACGCCGAGGCAGCCGAGTTCCTCGTCGTAGGAGAACGCCAGGTGCAGCGGCCGTCGCAGCCCACGCTTGGCGGCCAGGGTCGCGGCGCGCAGCGCGCAGGCCAGGAACCCCTTCATGTCGGCCGTGCCGCGCCCGAGCAGGCGGTCGGCGCGTTCGGTCAGGCGGAACGGGTCGCTGGTCCAGGCCTGGCCGTCTGTCGGCACCACGTCGGTATGGCCGGACAGCACCACGCCCCCGGGGCCGTCGCCCACGGTCGCGAACAGGTTCGCCTTGCGCGCGTCGGCGCTGCCGAACAGCCGCGAGGCGACGCCGTGCTCGGCCAGCAGGTCGCGCACGAAGCCGATCAGGTCGAGGTTGGAATCCCGGCTCACGGTCGGGAACGCGACCAGCCGGTCGAGCAAGGCCACGCTGTGCATGGTCACACCTCCTCATCCGCCAGCAGCTTCGCGGCGTCGCCGTCGATCACCAAGCCGCGCACCACGCCGGTCCGCAGCAGCGACCTTACCGCCGCCACCTTCTGCACGCCGCCGGCCAGCAGCACGACGTCGCGGTCGCGCAGCCGCTCGAACTCCAGCGCCAGGGTACGGTGCGAGAGTTCATGGTCGACCTCGACCCCGTTGGCGTCGAACAGGCGGCCCAGCGAGTCGGCCACGGCGCCTCGCGCGCGAACGCTGCGCAGCTCGGCGGCTGACAGCATCCCCTGCTGGCGCAGGAACGCCGTCTCCCGTAGCTCGCCCACGCTCACGAGGTAGAGGTCGGCGGAGCGGGCGAGGTCCAGCGCCTCGGCTACGGTGCGCTGCGACATCAGCACCGCGCGGTCGGCCTCGCTGTCGGCGATGAACGGCACCGGCAGGAAATGGCCCTCGCCGCCGGTGCGGGCGGCCAGCGCCTGCACCACCTCGAACGGGTTGGACGCCGAGTTGCGGGTCAGCGAGCCCATCAGCGACACGAACCGCGCCCGCGCGTTCGGCGCGCCCGAGAGGTGCAGCGCCATCTGCTCCAGCGTCCGGCCCCAGCTCACGCCCACGGTGATCGGCTGGCCCGCCGCCAGCTTGCCGCGCAGGAAATTGGCGGCGGCGCTGCCGACCGCGCGGCGGGCGATCGCCTCCTGCGCCGCCAGCAGCTTCGCGTCGGCGCCGGTCGCGTCGAATCCCATGGCCGGGGTCGCCAGGCAGAAATCCAGCCCGTAGCGCCGCGCGATCGCATCCTCGACGCCGAGGTCGCGGATCGCCTCGTGGTTGATGGTGACGCTGACCAGCCCGCGCTCGCGCGCCTCGGCGAGCAGGCGCACCACCCGGCTGCGGTGCAAGCCGAGCCGCCCGGCGACCTCCTCCTGGGTCAGGCCGCCGACATGGTACAGCCAGGCCGCCCGCACCATGATCGCGGCATCCGGCTCGTGCGCGAGGTTGAGCGTCAGCATGGAGCGACGATACCGCTTGACTTCCGTCGTGCCTAACGACGAATGTTGGCTCCAAGAGCAATTGTCGCGGATTGCGTCAGATGTGCAATGCGGGAGACGGCCGGTCATGACGTTGCCCAACACGCCGCTGGCCGAACTGTACCGCACCATGCGGCGCATCCGCAGCTTCGAGGAGCGGGTCGCCGAGCTATACGCCCGCGGCCTGTCCGCCGGCTCGATGCTGCACCTGTCGATCGGCGAGGAGGGGGCGGCGGCGGGCGTCGCCGCGGCGATGCGGCCGCAGGACAGCTTCACCACCCACCATCGCGGCCACGGCATCTTCCTGGCGCGCGGCGCCGACCCCGCCCGGATGATGGCGGAGATCGGCGGCAAGGAGAGCGGCTACTGCCGCGGCAAGGGCGGCTCCATGCACATCGCCGACATGGCGCTGGGCCATCTCGGCGCCAACGCCATTGTCGGTGGCGGCATCCCGCACGTCGTCGGCGCCGGCCTGAGTTATAAGGCGAAGAAGAGCGACGCCATCTCGGTCGCGTTCTTCGGCGACGGCGCGATGCAGCAGGGGGTGCTGTACGAGAGCATGAACATGGCGGCGCTGTGGGACCTCCCGGTGCTGTTCGTCTGCATCAACAACCAGTACGGCATGGGCACGCGCATCGACCTCGCGACGCGCTCGGTCGAGTTCGACCGCAGGGCCGAGGCGTTCGGCCTCACGGCTACAATGGTCGACGGCGAGGACGTGGAGGCGGTGTTCCACGCGGCGCAGGCGCTGGCCGACGGTGCCCGCGCCGGCAAGCCGGGCTTCATGGCGATCTCCTGCTTCCGCTTCTTCGGCCATGGCCGCATGGACAAGAGCCCGTACCGCACCGCCGAAGAGGAGGCGCTGGGCCGCAGGCGCGACCCGATCGCCCGCGCCCGGACCGCGTTATTGGAGCGCGGCCAAATGGGCGAGGCGGCGCTCGACCGGCTCGACGCCGAGGTGGCGCAGGAGATGGACGCCACCATCGACTTCACCGCCGCAGCCGCCGATCC
Organism: uncultured Acetobacteraceae bacterium; assembly: GCA_964250775.1. Classification (GTDB taxonomy): domain Bacteria; phylum Pseudomonadota; class Alphaproteobacteria; order Acetobacterales; family Acetobacteraceae; genus CAVRQM01. The sequence goes on from CAXUHK010000049.1 coordinate 21,722, forward strand.
GGCCTCCGAGAGCATGTTCCGCGACGTCTATGGGCCGGGCGAGCCGGAGCCGGAGCCGCTGGGCCGCCGGCTCGACCGCATCCTGGCGCGGGCCTGATGGCCGCCACCGAGATCACCTACCGCGACGCGCTGCGCCAGGCGCTGCAGGACGCCATGCGCGCCGACCCCGACATCGTGGTGATCGGCGAGGAGGTCGGGGTCTATGGCGGCGCCTACGGTGTCACCAAGGACCTGATCTCCGAGTTCGGCGCGGCACGGCTGATCGACACGCCGATCAGCGAGCCGGGCTTGGTGGGCGTCGCCGTGGGCGCCGCGATGACCGGGCTGCGGCCGGTGGCGGAGCTGATGTATGTCGATTTCCTCGGCCTGGTGATGGACCAGTTGGCCAACCAGGCGGCCAAGATCCGCTACATGTTCGGCGGCCAGATCGGCGTGCCGATGGTGCTGCGGACCCAGGGCGGCACCGGCCGCTCGGCCGGCGCGCAGCACTCGCAGAGCCTGGAGGGCTGGATCATGCACACCTCCGGCCTGCGCCTCGCGATGCCGGCGACGGCACTGGACGCCTACCACCTGCTGCGCCACAGCCTGACGCTGCCCGATCCGGTGGTGTTCATCGAGCACAAGGCGCTGTACACGCGCCGCGAGATGGCCGATCTCGCGGCACCGGCGGCGCCTTGGGGGCAGGCGGTCGTGCGCCGCGCCGGCAGGCACGCGACGCTCGTGACCTACTCGCGCATGGTGCATGTGGCGCTGGCCGCGGCCGAGACGCTGGCGGGCGAGGGGATTTCGCTCGACGTCATCGACTTGCGCACGCTGAACCCGCTCGACATGGCGACGGTGGCAGGCTCGGTGCAGCGGACCGGGCGCGCCATCGTGGTGAGCGAGGGGCCGCTCACCGGCGGTGTCGCGGCGGAGCTGGCCGCGCGCATCTCGGAGGAATGCTTCGACTACCTTGAAGACCCGGTGGTGCGCCTGGCCGGCGAGGACATCCCGATCCCGGTGTCCCCGGCGCTGGAGGGCGCCAGCATCCCGACCGCCGGACTGATCGCCGCCACGGTGCGACGGGTGCTCGGGCGATGATCGTCGAGCTCACGCTGCCCCGGCTGGGCGAGACCATGGAGACCGGCCGGGTCGCGAGCTGGCTGCGCAGCCCCGGCGAGACGTTCAAGCGCGGCGAGACGCTGCTGGAGGTCGAGACCGACAAGACGATCGTGGAGATGCCGGCGCTGGCCGACGGCACGCTGCTGGAGATCGTGGCCGAGGCCGGCCGCGACGCCGACGTGGGCGCCGTGCTGTGCCGCTACGAGGACGGCCGCGAGGCGGTTGCTGCCGTGACACCCGAGGCCAAGGTCGAAGCCGCGCCCGAACCGCCGCCGCCCGTGCCTGTCGCGAGCCCGCCATCGGCGACGGCGCAGCTCCGCGCCACGCCGCTGGCCCGCCGGATCGCGCGCGAGCGCGGCGTAGCGCTCGCCGAGATTACTGGCAGCGGCCGGCGCGGTCGCATCGAGGCCGCCGACGTGCGCGGCTCGCCGCCATCTCCCGCCGGCTGGAAGTCCCTCGAAGTGCCTGGCGGACGGATCGCCACGCGAAGCTGGGGCGATGCCGCGAACCCGCGCATCGTGCTGCTGCACGGGTTGGCGGCCGACCTGCAAAGCTGGGCAGGCTTGGCCGCCGTGTTGACGCGGGCCGGCCGGCATGTCGTGGCGCTCGATCTCCCGGGCCACGGCGGCACCGACCTGGAAGCGTCCAGCGTGGACGCCATGGCCGACACGGTGGCGGCTTTCCTCGACTGCCTGGGCGGCGAGCCGGTGGAGCTGGCGGGCCACTCGGTCGGCGGCGCGGTCGCGGCGCGGGTAGCCCGGATGACCCCGGCCAGAGTACGGCGGTTGACCCTGCTGGCGCCCGCCGGCTTGGACCGCGAGATCGACGTCGGCTTCATCCACGGCATGACGGGCGCTCGCTCGGTCGGCGCCTTGCGCCACCTGCTGCGTCGCCTGGCGGTGCGGCCGCCGGCGCTCTCGACGGCGCAACTGGAGGCGCTGGTGGCCGAGCTGTCGCGCGGGCGGCTGGCGAACCTGGTGGGCACGCTGGTGGATGGCGGCGGCCAGCAGGTCGACATCACCGGCGACCTACGGGCGCTGCCGATGCCGGTGCGCGTGGTGTGGGGCGTGCAGGACCGCGTGATACCCTGGACCCAGGCCAGCCAGGCCGGCAGCCGGGTGGCGGTGCATCTGATCCAGGACGCCGGCCATGCGCCGCATTGGGACCAGCCGGCGGAGGTGGCGGCACTGTTCGAGTGAGTCCGAGGCTGAAGCAACAAACAAAGGGGAAAACGATCGTGAGCGACGACACTTCGACCATCATCCAGCCGACCCGCCGCAGGCTGCTCGGCGCCGCCGCGGCGGTCGCGGGCGGCGTGCAACTGGCGCAGTTCACGCTCGGCAGCACGCCCGCGCTGGCGCAGGACAAGGCCCGCCCGGTGAAGCTCGCCGTGGTGGCGCAGCAAATGTCGGCGCAGTCCGACCAGCGGAGCTGGGCCGGGTTCCAGCAATGGCTGAAGTCGACCGGCCTCGACAAGAGTTGGGACGTCACCATGACCGACGCCAAGGGCGACCCCGGCGCGCTGGTCAGCCAGATCGAGAACGCGATCACCGCCAAGTCCGACGCCATCCTGGTGATGTACGGCACGCTGACCGCGGCCCACAGCGCGCTCGACGACCTGGCGCGCTCCAACATCCCGTTCTTCAGCCTGGACAGCGGCTGGCAGGCGCCGGCGATCGCCGACATCACCAGCAACAACTGGGTGATGGGCGGCCAGTTCTCGCAATACATGGTCGACCGGCTGCTGGGCGACGGCAAGCAGAAGGCTCAAATCTGTGCCATCGTCGCCAACTTCCATCACGGCACGCGCAAGCGCGGCAAGGTGATGCGCGCGGTGCTGACCGAGAACGAGTGGATCAGCCTCAACGCCGACCGGGTGATCCAGTACGCTGGCTTCTACGAAGCGACGCAGAACGTGGTCAACGACTGGCTCGCCCGCTACGGCAACGACCTCGACGCCATCTGGTGCCCGTGGGACGAGCCCGGCATGGCGGCGGCCGAGGTCATCAAGTCGCGCGGGATGCAGGATCGGGTGTTCGTGGTCTCCGCCGACGGCCATCCCACGGCGCTCGACCGGATGCGCGACACCTCCTACCCGCTCAAGGCCACCACGGCGCAGGCGTTCGAGATTTGGGGCGCCTACACCGGCTGGCTGATCAACGAGATCGTGGGCAAGGGCCGCCCCGCGAAGCAGGTGGTTCCGGTGCCGACGGTCGAGTTCCCGGCGCCGCTGCTGGTCAACGGCGTCAACGTGCCGGCCGCCGGCACGCCGACCTACGAGGCCACCGACCTCTACTACATCTACCGCGACCGCGCGCTCGCGGGCATGAAGGCGTGACGGCTATGCGGGTGGAGTCCGCACTCCGCCCGCATCCCGCCACCGTCGTGCCGGAGCCGTTGTTGCAGGCCGACGCCATCGGCAAGAGCTTTCTCGGCACGGTGGCGCTGGACGCTGTGGATTTCGAGTTGCGCGCCGGCGAGATGCTGGCGCTGGTGGGCGCCAACGGGGCCGGCAAGTCGACCCTGGTGAAGATCGTCTGCGGCGCGGTCATGCCGGACACCGGCACGATGCAGGTCGGGGGCAAGCCGGTGCGCTTCCGCGCCGTGGCCGACGCGCTGGCGGCCGGCATCGCGGTGGCGCACCAGCAGGTCGCGATTATCCGGCCGCTCACCGGGGCCGAGAACATCATGCTGGGGCGCGAGCCGCTGCGGGGCGGCTTGATCCACGGCCGCGGCCTGGCTGCCCAGGCGCAGGCTCTGGCCGACCGCTTCGGCGTGCGCATCGACCTGTCGCGCGAGTGCGACACGCTGAGCCTGGGCGAGCT
>CAXUHK010000050.1:0-5048 GCA_964250775.1 uncultured Acetobacteraceae bacterium
GGGCCGTGCCGGCGCCCACCACCGTCAACCTGCCGCTTACCCCCGACGGCAACCCCGGCGACCTGGCGGGGGTGGCCGCCGCGGTGCAGGGGGCCAACATCCCGCTGGTGCGCGCGGCGGTGGCCACCTGGGGAGGCGCGGTGTCCAGCCTGGTGCTGTTCGGCATCGCGCCGGGCGACCTCGGCACGCTCACCTTGGGCGGATCGGCATTGCCGGGACTGGGCATCAACGCGCAATCGTACAGCACGCCGCGCGGCGACACCGCCGTGGCGTTCGGTGGCAGCGGCGGGGTAGCGCCCGGCGCGAAGCTAGTGGTCAACGGCGCCGCTGTCACGGTGGGTGGCGCCGGAGCCGTGGCCGACGTGGCCGCCGCGATCAACGCCGCCGGCGTGACCGGGGTGCAGGCGGACGTCACCTCGGGCGGGCTGCTGGCGCTGACGGCTCACCTGCCCGACCAGCCCTGCGGCCTGGTGCTGTCGCAGCCGGCCGGGGCGGGCACGTTGCAGGCGCTGTCGCTCAATCCCGGCACCATCCTGCCGCCGACCCCGCCCAAGGGGTTCGCCAGCGCCATGGGCGAGATCGGCGCGCCCTCGTGCAAGCCCGGCGACGCCATCAGCGTGGCCGCGACCGACCTCGCCGGCGTGCGGTATGGGCCGGTGGTGGCGACGGTGGGCAGCGACGGCAGCGTGCCCGGCGTGGTGGCGGCGATCCGCGCGGCACTGGCGGCCGGCGGATGGCTCAGCTCCGGTTTCGCGGCGCTCACCGCCGCTCCCGCCATCGTCACCTGCTACGCGCACAACAACACCGGCATCGTGATCCGCAACACCAGCGGCGGCACGCTCACCCTTGCCAACGTCTCCGGCACACCGCTCGACACGCTTGGTCTCGTGCCCGGCGCCTATCAGCCGGGCGGCTACTCGGCCGGCTCGCAGACCGTGTACCTGGCGGCGCCGAACAGCATCGCGCCGCAGGGGCGCGGGGTGTTCGTGGGCGGCAGCACGGTGCCCAACCCGACCACATGGCCGCACGCGCCGGCCGAGTTCCGCGGCAACTTCGCGCACGGGCTGCGCATGGACCGCGCCAGCTTCGGCGATGGCTGCGGCGTGCTGCTGGGAGCGCAGCAGGCGATCGGTTGGGGCATGGGCGGCCCGACGCTCGCGGCCAACGCCGGCACGGTGACGCTGAGCGCCCCGGCGGTGATGCCGGCGCTGATCCTGACCGCGCTGCCGACCAGCAATGCCGGGCTGCCGGCCGGCGCCGTCTGGAACAATGCCGGCGTCCTTTCCATCGCTTGAGGAGGCCATCGCCGTGACCATCTCGAAGTTGCTGCTGACGGCGCCGCTGGCGCTGGCCGCGGCGGCGGCGCAGGCGCAGAACCTGCCGGCGCCGCTGCTCGCGACCCCGAACAGCGCCGACGCCTCCAACCGCGCCGCGACGACCGCCTGGGTGCGCGCCCAAGGCTACCTGTCGTCGGCCATCACTGCCGGCCAAGTCTCCGGCGCGCTGGGATTCGCGCCGCAGCGCGCGGCGGTGCTCAACGTGCTCGACTACGGCGCCGTGGCCGATGGCGTGACCGATCTCGGTCCGGCGCTGCGCGCCATCGCCGCCAAGCTGGGCGGCAGCGGCGTTCCCAACGACATCCTGATCCCGGCCGGGCATTACGTGCTGTCCTCGCCGGTGGTGTTCAGCGGCGGCGCGCCGGTGCTGCGCGGGCAGGGCTTCACCGCCGGGCCGAACCCCGCCTCGGGCACCTGGATCACCATCGCCGGGACCGGGTTCGTGCCGTTCACCTTCTCCGGCACCAGTGCCCGCGGCGCCGCCGTGCGCGACATCGCCATCACGCAGTCGCAGCCGGCGCTGGCCGCGGGGTGGACGCCGGCCAACTACGACTACGTGTTCAAGGCGCTGAACGCCCTGGGCGAGGTGACGTTCGACAATTTGCTGTTCGCGGGTGTGACGCGCGGCATCTACGCCGACAACTCCGGCCGCCTGCTGATCCGCAACGTCGTGGGCCAGTTCTACACCGCTGGCGTCGAGATCGACGACTGCTACGACATCCCGCGCATTGAGGCGCTGCACGCCTGGACCTACGCGACCTCCAGCCCGTACGTGACGGCGTGGCAGGAGGCCAACCTCGACACGGTGATCCTGCGCCGGGTCGACGGCATCTTCATCGGCGACCTGTTCAGCTATGCGGCGCGCTCGGCGCTATACCTTACCAGCGGCGCCAATGGCGTCACCACCAAGCTCTACCTCAAGAGCCTGTATGCGGACTTCGTGAAGTACGGGGTGTGGGTCGACGCCGCCGGCGTCAACGGCCAGATCGCGCAAGCCACCACGCAGCACCAGGACGCGGCGGCGGGAGGCGGGGCGATGATCGCCGGCGGCCGTGGCCTGTATGTCACCGGCAACACCGTCCAACTGCAGATCGGCGCCTGGCGCAGCAACTCGGTTGCCGGCCCGGTCGTCGACCTGGAGGGCAACAACGCCCATGTCGTCATCAGCGATCTCTGGGCCAACACCTACGGCTTTACGCCGGGCGACGGCACGCCTGCGGTGTTCGCCGTCGACACTGGGACCAGCCCCGCCAACTTCGCCCAGGTTCTCGGAACGCCGATGCTGCAGGGCGTGGCGCCACTCTACTTGTACAATGCCGGGGTGAACGCCGGCCGGCTGCGGATGCCGTCGATGAACAGCGTCGGCAACGCCGTGAACGAGCCGCGCCTGTACGACGGCGCCACCGGCAATCCGGTCAGCGTGGCGGCGATCGGCGCCGATGCCAGCGTCGACCTGCAGTTGCAGGCCAAGAGCGCGGCCGGCAGCGTCCGGTTGCAGTCGAACGGCCAGACCGTGCTGCGCACCGACAATCCCAATGTCGGCGACAGCGACCTGCTGGCGCGGCCGGGCACCGGGGCCATGAACCTGATCGTCGAGAGCGCGTCCGCCTCGGCCGACCTGGTCCTGGCGGCCAAGGGGCCGAGCGGCGGCATACGGCTGCAGGCGCAAGGCGGCACCGTGGTGCGGCTCGACAATCCGGGAGCCGGCACTTCCGACCTGCTGGTCCGCGCCGGCAACCAGACCGTGGCGCTCACCGTCGAGGACCCCGGAGCCAACGCCAACCTGGTGCTGAACCCGAAAGGCGCCGGGACCGTGGCGCTGGGCACCTCGCCGTTGCCCACGGACAACAGCACCAACGTCGTGACCTCGGCCTGGGTGGTCGGGCAGCATTACCTGACCGGCGCGCCGGTCGCCTCGGTCGCGGGCCGGATCGGAGCGGTGACGCTGGGCGTCTCCGACGTCGCCGGCGCGGCGCCGCTGGCCTCGCCGGTGTTCAGCGGAGGCGGCACGTTCACGGGCGGCGGTGTCACGGTGCAGGGCGGGGTCAGGACCGACGGGCTGGTGGTCAATGGACCGGCCCCCGGCGGCGCCGGCTTCGCACGCTCCGGGACCTACGTCCTACAGGCCTCCACCACGGCCGCGACGAGCACGCGGCTAACCATCGACGGCCAAGCTCCCGGCGCCGGCAACTGCGTCAACCTGCCGAACGCCTCGGCATACAGCGCCAGCGTGGACATCACCGGCGTCGATCGCACCACCGGCGCCAGCGCCGCACGCTACCGGCTGCTGGACATCATGCTGTTGCGCGGCGCGTCCGCCGCGAGCACGGCCCTGGTCAACGGCGTTTCGGCCGCGGCGCCGAACGGCAGCGTTGGCAGCGGCAGCGCCGCGAGCTTCGCCGCGTCGGCCGATACCACCAACGGCTGCCTGGCCCTGTCGGTGACACCGCCCAACGCCGATGCCTGGCACTGGGCGGCGCGCGTGGTCACGACGGAAGTGCAATAGCCCCACAAGGGCGCCCTCGCTCCCTCAGAGGAAATTTTCATGGCCGACGAAGAACTCACGCTGGCTGGCGTGCGCATACCGCTCCCGCGCACGCTGGGCCTCGACTGGCGGCTGATCGGCGCCGCGGTCGCCATTGTCTGCACCGGGACATGGTTCATGGCGGTGCAGTCCACGACCATCGCCGAGAACGCCAAGGTGGTCGAGGACTTCCGGCGCGACGTGATGGCGCACCGCGAGGCGAGCGACGCCGACCGCCGGCAGCAAGCGGTCGCGGTCGGCGCCATCGACACCCGCCTCACGCGCATCGAGGCCAAGATCGAGCTGCTGCTTGCGGCACAGGCGAACAAGTCCGGCCCCCTGGCCCCGCACCCCCCGGCCCCGGGGCGGCGCGGCGGCGCGCCGGCTGTCGCCCACGCCCGGCCACGCCGGCCGCGGCGATCTATGGGCCGACCCCGCCTCCGGCCCGCATCGGCGCGGCACGGCCGACGGCGCGGCCGGTCGCCGCCGCCGGCGATGCGATACCGTCCGATGGCGACACGTCGCCGGCCACGGTGCTGCGCGACAGCGCCGCGGCCCATGCCGAGGCGTTCCGCTACGCCGCATGGCCGAAGGCCAAGGCCGACAACGTGCTGGCCCTGGTGCCGCTCACCAGCGAACTCAACCGCGCCATCCGGGCCATGCAGGCTTCGCGCGCGCACGGCCGCTACGGCGTGGCGGAGACCCGCGCGTTGCGCGCCGCGACCGACGCGCTCGACGATTTCCTCCAGCACAAGCGGGACTGACATGGTCGACCCGTTCGATGCTTGCCTCGCCTTCACGCTGGTCCAGGAAGGCGGCTGGTCGGACGACCCCCTCGATCCCGGGGGCGCCACCAACCGGGGCCTGACCATGCCGGACCTGCTGCACTGGAACCGCGAGGCGACGCCGGCCGACCTGCGCGCCATGCCGGACGACCTGGTGGCGGCGCTATACCGGGCGCTGTACTGGATGCCGGTGCGTGGGTGGGCGCTGTGGCCCGGCCTCGACCTGATGCTGTTCGATGCGGCGGTGAACACCGGCGTCGGTGTCGCCAGCAAGCAACTGCAGCGCCTGTTGCATGTCGCCCCGGACGGGGCAGTCGGAGTCATCACGGCGCAGGCCGCCCCCTCGGGCGGCGCCCGCGCGGCGCGGCTGGTGAGCGCGATCCGCGCCGTGCTGGGCGAGGC
>CAXUHK010000050.1:5058-25389 GCA_964250775.1 uncultured Acetobacteraceae bacterium
TGGGCGCCGGGGCGGGGCCTGCGGGGTCCTCCCGGCCGCGGCCGGCCGGCGGGGGGGGCCCCCGCGCGGCGCTGCTCCTGGCCATGCATGACGCGCAAGCCGCCGGATACCGCGCCATGGGCAATTTCCCTCGCTTCGGCAACGGTTGGCTCGCACGCTGCGGGCATCGCTACGCGGCCGCCTGCCAACTCACCGCTTTTGCAGGAGCTGCCGCATGACCGCATCCGCCGCCCTTTCGACCGGCATTGCCGCCCCTGCCATCACCGTCACTCCCGCGGAGAACGCCGCCATCCGCGAGGCTCGCGATCTGCCCGACCTGATCAATCGGCTCGAGAGCGCCAGCCCGGCCCTGGCGGCGCAGCTCGTCGGCAAGTCGCTGGCTGCGAGTCGCACGCCATGGGGGACGCTGCTGCTTCCGGTGGTGGCTTATCTCGCGACCCGCTACGGCCTTGGCTGGACGCCCGATATCGACGCCCTGGTCGCGGGTGTGGCGGTGCTGGTCGGGTCCTACGCGATCCGCGCCGCAACCCGCGTGCCGATCACCGGCGTGTTCCGCCGCGCGACCGTGGTGGTCGAAACGGTGCCCCCCGTCGCGAAGCCTGGCGTCGCCGCCGGGAGCGACGCATGACCCGCGCGCTGCTTCCGGTTGCCGCCGTCACGCTGTTGCTCGCGGCCTGTGCCGGAACCGCGAACACGGCGACCACCACGACGATCCCTGCCGCGCAGGCAAAGCTGCAGGCGGCGGTCAGGCTGTACGGGATCAGCAAGGGCATCGCCGAGGTGGCTGCCATTGCCGACCCTGGCCTGGCGCCGGTCCTGAGCGCCGTCGTCGCCACCCTCGATCCGCTCGTGGCGCGGGCGCAACCGGCGCTCGTCGCGCCCTCCGATGCCACGGCGGTCGAGGCGCTGGCCGAGACGATTTCCGAACAGGCCAACGCCTTGACGCTGGTTGCAGCGCCCGTGATCAAGGTCGTGCCGGCGAACTGAGCTGGGGACATGTGGGATGTCGAGCCCAACGTGGCGTTGCAAGACCTTCACGGCAAACTGGCGCTACGGGTGATATTGCGGTGATCGGTCACGCTGGGATTGACGCGCAGACCGATTGGCAGGAACGGTGCGATTGAGCCGGATGCCCGCCCTGATCATGATGGCATAGGCCGGTCCAATCCACCATGCGACCCGATCAGCGTCTTAGCTCATCATAGGTATGCTTTAAAAACAACGTTAAGTTGACAGCCTCTTCACGTTCGTGAAGACTCTGCTAGGTTGCGACTCGCGCGGCTCGGTGCGTTGTCGATTGGCTGCCGGTAGATGAACGGAGTCGCTGATGCCTGGAGCCTTTGCCGTCAATCATCTGCCGGCGATCATGCGGGACACGATCGTGGGCTTGGTGCGTCGCGACGGACCCGATCTGTCGGCCCGGCAACTCAGCGTGCTGCTTATCTGCTTCCTTGAGGAAGGGCCGCATACGGTTCGCGGCCTGGCGGAGCGGCTACAAGTTGCCAAGCCCGCCATTACCCGAGCGCTCGATCGCCTGGAGCAGTTCGATTTGGTGCGTCGAGCGGCGGACCCGCGCGATCGCCGCAGCGTGCTGGTGAGCCGCACGGCCCAGGGCGCCGCATTCATCGCGCATCTGCGCTCTTTGATGCAGGCGGCGGCGCGAGCGCATGAGGTCGACATGCCCGCCGGCATCGAAAGCCATGCTGCCTCAGCTTGATTTACGGCAACCGCAGTGGTTGGTGTCCGTTACATCGAAGCGGAGGGAGACCGATATGTCATCCAGCAAACAGTTCAGTTCCGGCAAGGCCCAGGGTGGCGAGAACCCGTTGGATCCGTCGCCGGAACACGAGCAGCGGATTCGCGAGCGCGCATACCATCTGTGGGAGGCGGACGGGCAGCCACACGGGCGAGACGCCGAATACTGGGAGCGTGCCCGGGAACTCGACGCAATCGCAAGCAATCCAACTGCGGCCCTTCGCCCGATCGATGAGCCTGAAGTGATGGACCAGGCGGCATTGCAAGACAATTTGGGTGAGTTTCCTGACCGCAGCGCCGATCAAGGAGAGCGACGGGTTTCGCCCATGACAAAGAAGCAGGTGCGCGCCTCTCGTCGCACTTGAGCAATGCGCCAGGAGAAGATTCTTGGGTTGATGACTTGACAAAATTAACAATAAGCTGACTGCACATCAACGCCCAGAGTTGTGAGCCGTGTGCCTTTTACCGTGACGTCTCTTGAGGCGTCATTTCAAAGCTGTGGCGAGGGGGTAGATTAAGGCGGCCACAGCGCTCATTGCTCCCTTCGGAAAATCAGTCGTGGGACGCTGCTCAAGCCACCCTGTTCTTAGTCGCGACATACGCTATGTCTGTGACAACAGGGGAGAAGCAGATGGTCGCGATGCCGCCGTGCGATGCCGCAGTGATGTCCCGCCGCGAGGAGATCGTGGCCGCATTGCGCCGAATCGTGCCCGGCGAGGGCGTCATCGACAGTGAACGCGAGCGCGCTGCCTACGAAAGCGACGGACTTACCGCTTACCGCCAGCTTCCGCTGGTCGTCGTCCTGCCAAGCGATACCCAACAGGTCGCCGCTGTGCTGAAATACTGTGCGGCGCAGGGCGTCAAAGTGGTCCCTCGCGGCTCCGGAACCTCGCTGTCCGGCGGGGCGCTTCCTCTCGGCGACGGGGTGCTGCTAGGGCTGGGCAAGCTCAACCGCATCCTCGATCTCGATTTCGCCAATCGCTGCGCCGTGGTTCAGCCTGGCGTCACCAACCTCGGCATCACCCATGCGGTGCAGCACGCCGGTTTCTACTATGCCCCCGATCCGTCGAGCCAGATCGCCTGTTCGATCGGCGGCAACGTGGCTGAGAACTCCGGCGGCGTGCACTGCCTGAAATACGGCCTCACTACCAACAACGTGCTCGGCATCGAGATGGTGCTCATGAACGGCGAGATCGTCCGTCTCGGCGGCAAATTCCTCGATGCGCCAGGCTACGACCTGCTTGGCGTCATGACCGGCAGCGAGGGCCTGCTCGGTGTTGTGACCGAAGTGACCGTGCGGCTGCTGCGCAAGCCGCCGACCGCGCGCGCCGTGCTGCTCGGCTTTCCCAGCAGCGAGGCCGCCGGCGATTGCGTGGCCGCAGTGATCGCGGCCGGCATCATCCCTGGTGGTATGGAGATGATGGACGGCCCGGCCATCGCCGCCGCCGAGGCGTTCGTCCATGCTGGCTACCCGCTCGACGTCGATGCGCTGCTGATCGTCGAGCTCGATGGCTGCGCGCCGGAGGTGGACCACTTGATCACCCTGGTCGAGCGCATCGCCGGCGAGCATGGGGCGACCTACGCGCGCGTCAGCCAGAATGAGGACGAGCGCAACACGTTCTGGGCCGGGCGCAAGGCGGCGTTCGGCGCGGTCGGCCGCATTTCCCCCGATTACTACTGCATGGATGGCACCATCCCGCGGCGCAAGCTGCCGGTCGTGCTGTCGCGGATGCGCGAGCTGTCGGACCAGTATGGCCTGCGCGTGGCCAACGTGTTCCATGCCGGTGATGGCAACCTGCACCCGCTCATCCTCTACGACGCCAACGTGCCGGGCGAGCTGGAGCGCACCGAGGCGTTCGGCGCCGACATCCTGCGGCTATGCGTCGAGGTTGGCGGCGTGCTGACCGGCGAACACGGTGTCGGCGTCGAGAAGCGTGACCTGATGGGCGAGATGTTCTCCGAGATAGACCTCAACCAGCAGCAGCGGCTGAAATGCGCGTTCGATCCGGGCGGCCTGCTCAACCCCGGCAAGGTGTTCCCGCAGCTGCACCGCTGCGCCGAGCTAGGGCGGCTGCACGTCCACAGCGGCCAGGTCCGGTTCCCCGACTTGCCGCGTTTCTGAGCCGTGACCGAGTTCTGCCCGGCCGATGCCGGCGAGGTGCGCGACGTGGTCGCTTGGGCCATGGCCGAGGAGCAGCCGTTAGAACTCGTCGGTGGCGGCAGCAAGCGGCCGTTCGGACGGCCGTTGCAGGTGGCGCATGTGCTGGACCTTTCGCGGCTGTCCGGGATCGTGGATTACGAGCCAGCCGAACTGGTGCTGACCGCGCACGCCGCGACGCCACTTGGCGAGATCGAGGCGGCGCTCGCGGCCAGCGGGCAGCGGTTGGCGTTCGAGCCGCCGGACTGGCGCCGCCTACTCGGCACCGAGGCTCGCAGCCAGACGGTCGGCGGGGTGCTGGCGTGCAACCTGGCCGGGCCGAGACGCATCGTGGCAGGCGCGGCGCGCGACCACTTCCTCGGGTTCCAGGGCGTCAACGGCCGTGGCGAGCTGTTCAAGGCCGGCGGCAGGGTGGTCAAGAACGTCACCGGCTACGATCTTTGCAAGCTGCTGGCCGGCAGCCAAGGCACGCTGGCGGCGTTGACCGAGGTCAGCATCAAGGTGTTGCCGCGCCCGGAGATGACGCGCACCCTGTTGCTATGCGGTCTTGACGATGAGGCCGCAGTCCGCGCCATGGCGGAGGCGCTGAACTCGCCGCACGAGGTCTCCGGGGCGGCGCACTTGCCCGTCAGCGTGGCGGTACGGTCCGATGTGGCGGCAGTCGCGACGCTTGGTCAGGCGGTGACGGCGCTGCGGCTGGAAGGGCCGGAGCCATCGGTCGCCTATCGCCTCGAAGCGCTGCGGCGGGAGTCCGCAGGTGTAGCGACGGAGATGCTGGGGGATGCGCCGAGCGTGACGCTGTGGCGCGAGATCGGCGACGCGACGCTGCTTGCGGCAGCCGAACTCGCCGTTTGGCGGGTATCGGTGGCGCCCGCGTCCGGTGCCCAAGTGGCTGCGGCGGTGGCCGACCGGATCGCCTGTGCCGCGTTCTACGATTGGGGCGGCGGCTTGCTTTGGCTGGGGGTGGCCGGGCAACACGATTGCGGCGCCGCCGCGGTGCGCGCCGCGGTGGCTGGGCAGGGCGGCGGCCACGCCACCCTGCTGCGAGCGCCTGAGGCGGCGCGCGCGGCACTGCCGGTGTTCGAGACGCTGCCGTTGCCGTTGGCCGCGTTGTCGGCGCGAGTGAAGGCGAGCTTCGATCCGCGCGGGGTACTCAATCCTGGGCGCATCCACGCTGGGCTCTGATGACGAGAGCTGCGGAAGCCGGAGGTTGAATGCGGCTCTACGGAATGCGGATGTCGGGCAATTGCTGGAAAGCGGCGCAGATCTTGCGCCTTACCGAACGGCCCTTTGACTGGGTGGAAACCGACAGCAACGCCGGTGCCACCCGGCATCCGGAGTTCCTGGCCATCAACCCGAACGGCAAGGTGCCGGCCGTGGTGACGGACGATGGAGATGTGCTTACCGAGAGCAACGCGATCCTCTTGCACTTCGCCGAGAGCTCGCCCTGGCTGCCGCCCCCTGGCCTGATCCGGACCCGCGTCCACGAGTGGCTGTTCTTCGAGCAATATAGCCATGAGCCGTATGTCGCGGTGGCACGAAACATCGTCGCTTGGCGGCGCGAGGCGCACCTCCATGCCGAACGCCTGGCCGACTGCATGAATCGCGGCGCGCAGGCGCTCGGTGTGATGGAACGCCGGTTGACGGGCAACGCCTGGCTTGCGGGCGACGCTCCGAGCATCGCTGACCTTGCGCTATTCGCTTATACCCATCGCGCCGACGAGGGCGGGTTCGATTTGGCGCGCTGGCCGGGCGTGCTCGCCTGGGTCGACCGTGTGGCGGCGTTGCCCGGCTTATCCATGCTCCCGCGACCCACGCCGGCAGTTTGATGGCTGGGCCGTATCGACCTATATGATAGGATTGGCAGAGGAGCCGACACCCGATGGCGATACCGATGGGCGACCTTCGGGCGGCGCTGGTGAACGCGGGCGCCACCGAGGAACTCGCCAGCAGAGCCGCAACCGAGGTTGCGACCTATGAAGCCAGGTTAGCCGGGGTAGAGACACGCCTTTCCGTGTTGACCTGGATGAGTGGCGCCACGCTCGCGATGTGCATCACCATCTTGTTCCGGGTCTTCCACTGATCTTGCCTAGCGCCTCACGCTACCACCACCTGCATCGGCTGTGCCGCGTCGGTGACGGTGAGCGGCGCCTGACCGGCCGGATCGCCGTCCGCCTGCGCCGGGATGTGCGGCGAGACGATGCTAACGTCATGGGCGCGCAGCAGGCGCAGTCCCGGCATCCTTGAGATCAGGTTGAGCGGCAATGCCGCTCCGTACATCAGCGCCGAGAGCGGCCCGCGGTGGTCGAACAGAGCCACCGTGAAGCCGCGTTCAGTCGGCGAGGCGCCGGGCGCCAGTGTATAGCCGCCGCCGTAGAACTGCCCCTTGCTTACGATCACGCTGCCAGCTTCGGTGTCGCGCCCGTCGAGGCTAAGCCGGATCGGCGCGAAGCCGTAGCGGGCCACCTCGCGCAGCCCTTGCAGCACGTAGGCGTTGCGGCCCAATGCACGCTTCAAGCGGCCGGGCAGGCGATGCACCACCTGCGCATCGAACCCGGCGCCGATCATCTGCACGAACAGCAGCGGCCCCGCGCCATCGCGGGCCAGCACCTGCCCGGGCCAGACGGTGCGGGTGCGGCCGAACGCCAGGGCCGCCGCCACCGCCGCCGGCGCGAACGGCAGGCCAAGCTCGCGCGCCAGTACGTTGGCGGTGCCGAGCGGGATGATGCCGAGCCGGCAGGTCGATCCCGAGAGGCCGTTGGCGATCTCGGCGATGGTCCCATCGCCGCCGGCCGCGACCACCAGCAACTGGCCGGACGCCGCCGCGGCGCGGGCCAACTCCGTGGCGTGGCCGGGATGCTGCGTCTCGGCGATCTCCAGCCGAATCCCGTGCGCCGCGATCAGGTCGAGCACACGCCACAGCAACTGTGCCCGCCTGCGCCCGGCGGCCGGGTTGAAGATAACCATCATCGGCGGGAAACGACTCGTGCTGCGAGTAAACGCGCACCATGCGCCAACACGGGTCACTGGAGCATGAATGTTCCGAGGCGTTCGAGCGGCCGCGACATTGCTGCCGTCGCCTGGAAGCTGCGGACTATAGTCTTGGGGGTCACGCAATGTTCATGCCCGCCTGTGGTGCGGCCCTGTAAGGAGGGGCACCGCGGTGCCACCGCGCGACTCGATGTTTGCGTATTCCGCCACGCACGGCAGGTGCAATGAACGCCTCGACGTCCCACGGCCCGGTGTCTTACGGATTGACTGGCCGGGAGTTCCGGTTTCGCAGCGTGTTCATCTCCGACGTGCACCTGGGCACCCGCGGCTGCCGCAGTGACTTCCTGGCGGACTTCCTGAGCCGGGTCGGGTGCGAGCAGATGTACCTGGTGGGCGACATCATCGACGGCTGGCGCCTGCGCAAGTCGTGGTACTGGGACGCGGGATGCGACGAGGTGCTGCGACTGATCCTCAAGCACGCCCGCGCCGGCGCTCAGGTCACTTATATCCCCGGCAACCACGACGAGCTGTTCCGCGGCTGGTTGCCGATGGGTCTCGAGATCGCCGGCATCCGCCTGCTGCGCGAGAGCGTCCACACCACCGCCGACGGCCGCCGCCTGCTGGTGATGCACGGCGACGAGTTCGACAGCGTGGTCCGCTACGCCAGGTTCCTGGCCCTGCTGGGCGACTGGGCATACACTGCGGCGCTCGACCTGAACCGCTGGTTCAACTTGCTGCGTCGCAAGCTCGGCTACCCCTACTGGTCGCTCTCGGCCTGGCTGAAGCGCCAGGTCAAGGAGGCGGTGAAGGCGATCGACCGCTTCGAGGCGGCGTTGGCCGGCGAGGCGCGGCGGCGCGGCCTCGACGGCGTGGTGTGCGGCCACATCCACCACGCCGAGATGCGCGAGGTCGGCAGCGTGCTATACGTCAACGACGGCGACTGGGTCGAGAGCTGCACGGCGCTGGTCGAGCATTTCGACGGCCGGCTGGAGCTGCTGGACTGGGCCGAGATGAACCGGCTGTCGTTCCACTTGCCGCGCGGCGCGCCGACCGCCGCTCCCGCCGCCGTGGCCTAACCGAGACTATCCAAGGATGCCGCAAGACGTTTTGGCGCCGGTGTCGGCCGAGCGGGCGCGCCTGCTCGCGGTCGGGCCGCTGCCGGCGCGCATCCTGATCGTCTCCGACGCCTGGCGCCCACAGGTCAACGGGGTGGTGCGGACGCTCTCGACGGTCGCGGCGGAACTGACCGCCATGGGCCACACCGTCGAGGTGATCGGTCCCGACCGCTTCCGCACCGTGCCGCTGCCGACCTATCCCGACATCCGCCTGGCGGTCCTGCCGCGCCGCAAGCTCGGCCGCATGATCGAGGTGTTTGCGCCGGATGCGCTGCACATCGCGACCGAAGGGCCGCTCGGGCTGGCGGCCCGGGCCTGGGCGAAGGGACGCGGTTGTGCCTTCACCACGTCATTCCACACCCGGTTCCCGGAATACGTGCAAGCGCGCACCGGCCTCCCGGCGGCGGCGCTCTATCCGGGGTTTCGTCGGTTCCACGCGGCCGGTCAGGGCATCATGGTCGCCACCGAGAGCCTGCGCGCCGAACTGCGGCGGCGCGGCTTCGAGCGCATCAGAGCCTGGTCGCGCGGTGTCGACCTTGACGTGTTCCGTGCCGACGACCGCGACCCCTATGACGGGCTGGCCCGGCCGGTGTTCGTCTACGTCGGGCGGGTCGCGGTCGAGAAGAACATCCGCGCCTTCCTCGCACTCGACCTGCCCGGCAGCAAGGTGGTGGTGGGCGGCGGCCCGCAACTGGCGCAACTGCGGCGCGCCTTCCCGGATGCCGTGTTTACCGGCCCACGTTACGGCGCGGCGTTGTCGCGCAGCTACGCCGGGGCCGATGTGTTCGTGTTCCCGAGCCTCACCGATACGTTCGGCCTGGTCATACTGGAAGCGCTGGCCTGCGGCACGCCGGTGGCGGCGTTCCCCGTCACAGGGCCCAAAGACGTGCTGGCCGCCGCCCCGGCTCAGGTCGGCGCACTGGATGCTGACCTGCGCGCTGCCTGCCTACGCGCGTTGGGCGCCGACCGAGCCGCCTGCCGCGCCCATGCCGAGCGGTTCAGTTGGCGCGTCTGCGCGGACATCTTCCTATCGCACCTGGTGCCGCTCGGCGGGCATTAGCTCGGACGCGCGGCGTGCCATGGCGGCGAAGGCGTCGAACACCCGGCGCATCTGCGGCGGCTTGTACGGGTGCAGTGCCGGTGAGTCCAATAGGTGAGCGATCGCCGCGGTGTCCGCCTCGAACACCAGCAACCGGCCGTCCGGCGTCTCGCCGCAGTCGATCGAGCAGTAGTCGAAGCCGAGCGCCGCGGCCACGGCGGCCAGGGCCGGGCCGTGCCGGCGGCCGAACCCGTCGTCGAACCCCGCCATGGCGCGCGCTTCCTCGGCCCGCTTCTCGGCGCTCTCGGCCATGCCGGCGTTTAGGTAATGCACCATCCAATGCGACGAGACGGCCATGTGGCACAGCCAGGGCTGCCCTTCGATGAAAACCACGCGATACTTGCGAAACTGGTCGTCGGCGCTGCGGTAGTCGACGAACCGGGTCAGCACGAAGGCCGGGCCGCCATGGATCACCAGGTAGTCGCCCAGCGCCGCCTCGTCCTCGACCAACGCCAGCCCGCTGCCGGCGTGCGAATGCAGCGGCCGGATCAGCAGCGGGTAGCCGCCTTCGGGCAGCGCTCCGCCCGCGACCCGCTGGCGTGACACCACGATCGCCGGCGGGCTGCATACCCCGGCGATGCCGGCAAGACGCCGCGGCAAGGCGTCGCGCGCCAGCACGTCGAGCGGCGAGGGGTCGTTCAGCGCCGGTCGTGGCCAGGATTGGAACAGGCGGCAAAGCCGGGCGTGCTCGTCCGCATCGGCCTCGCTCACCGCGAAGAACGCGACGTCGTGCTCGGGCACCTGGTCCGGCAAGTCCCGGCCGGGAAGCAAGTAGAGCAGGTCTAGCCGGATGCCCGCATGGCCGGTGATGAAGTCCAGCGGCGTGTTCACCATCAGGTCGCCGGGCGCCAGCAGCGCCAGCATCCGCAACTGCCGCCCGTCGCTCGGAGACCCGGCCACGCGGTACAGCGGGCAACGGTCGAGCGCCGCGCGTTGCAGCGCCAGCGCCTCGTCGCGCCGGAACGACAGCGCGGAGGCGACGGCACGGTCGTAGCCCGGTGCCGCCGCCTCCGTCCCGGCCCGCGCGACATGCTCCATCAACGCGAGGAAGCCCGCGCCCTCGAACGCCAGCGCCGCCAGGGCCGCCGTGCCCAGTACGGTCGGCGGCACGCACGCCTCGGTGGGCACCGGCAGCCGGTCAGGCATCGCGCCGCTCCATGCACGTCTGAGGGCGGCACCGTGACAGGCGCGGGTTAACGACCCGTTCAGCCCAGCGCCGCGACTGCGGCGGGCAAGTCCTCGGGACGTGCCGCCATCCGGTCCGCGCCGGCCAACTCGCCGGGCGGCGCGTAGCCCCAGGCGACGCCCACGCTGGCCACGCCGTTGGCGCGGGCGGCGTCGATGTCGTGGTGACGGTCGCCGATCATCGCGGCCTGCGCCGGGTCGATGCCGTGGCGGGCGAGCACATGGCGCAGCAGCACCGCCTTGTCGTCGAACGCGCCGCCCTCGACCGCGCCATGGATGGCCACGAACCGTGGCGTCAGGCGCAGGCGGTCGAGCATGACGCGCGCGAACGCCTCACGCTTGCTGGTGACGACGAACAGCCGCCACCCGGCCAGCGCGTCGAGCGCCGCGACGATGCCGGGGAACGGCGTCGCCGCGAGCACGCCATGCTCGCCGTAATCCTTCCGGTAGAGTCGCGCGCCCAGCGTCACCCGGTCATCGCCATAGGGTGCCAGGACGCGGCCGATCGATTGTTCCAGCGGCGGGCCGACCGCCCAGGTGTAGTCGGCCCCGGCGTCCGGCTGGTGCCCGAGGCCGCGCAGCATCGCCCGCAAGCTGCCGAAGATGCCGGGCCGGCTGTCGACCAGGGTGCCGTCGAGGTCGAACAGCAGCGAGCGCATCAGGTCTCCTCCTGGTAGATCTCGCGTGGCCAGCGCCGGTGCAGCCACAGCCAGTCTTGCGGCTGCTGCCTGATCCACGCCTCGAGCCGGTCGTTGATCGCCTGGGTCAGCGCCGCGACGTCGGCGGCGCGGTCGCCGCTGCCCGGCACCGCCAGCGGCGCCTCGACCGACGCCAGTATCCGCGCCGGACCGAGGCGGCGGCAGAACGCCGGCACCAGCAGCGCGCCGGTGCGCAGCGCCAGCGCCGCCGCGGCGGGTGCCGTCATCGCGACGTGGCCGAACAGCCGCGACGGGATGCCGTCGTTCATCTTCTGGTCGATCAGCAGCACCAGCCGGCCGCCGCCGCGCAAATGTCCGAGCGCTTGCCGCGCCCCGGTGGCACCCTTCGGGAACATTCGCATGGTGCCGAATGCGCCAGCGACGCGCAGCCGGGTGATCATCGCCTCGACATACGGGTTGGGGCCGGCGCGATAGACGGTGGCGAGCGGGATGCCGTGCGCTGTCGACGCGCGCGCCAGCATTTCCCAGTTGCCCAGGTGCGCGGTGATCAGGATCACCGGGCCGGGATGGTTCTTCACCAGGGTCGCATGAGCCTCGCCCTCCACCGCCCAACCGGCGCCTGACTCGCTGCGAGAAAGCTGGTCGAGCTGCGTGACCTCGGCCGTGGTGCGGCCCAGGTTGTCCCACATGCCGCGTATTATCTGGCGCCGCGCCGCGCGGTCCAGCTCCGGCAAGGCCAGCCGCAGGTTGCGGTCGGCCACCCGAGACACTGGAAGCCTTGGGCCGATGGCACGCGCCACGGCGCCACCCAGGTCGGAGGCGGCGACCGGGGAGAGGCGGCGCAGCCCCGCCACAACGAGGCCCAGCAGCGCCGCCTCGGCCCGCCAGCGCAGGTCGCGCAGGGTCATGCCAGCCCATCCAGCAATGCTTCGACCGCCTCGGGCGCGCGCCACGCCAGCCGCACATCGAAGCGAATCACCTGCTCGCGAAAACTGTCCGGCAATCGCACAAAATCCTTGGCTGTCGTGACCAGGCGAGCATCCAACGTGGTGGCCTCGTGGCGCAGCGCGTCCAGCTCGCCGGCACCGTAACGGTGATGGTCGGCGAACGACCGTGTAACCAGCAGCGACGCGCCGGCCTGGCGCAGCGACGTGAAGAACTTTTCCGGCCGCCCGATCCCGGCAAACGCCACAACCCGTTGCGCGGTCATCGCGGTTTGCGCCTCCAGCTCGGCGCGCAGCACCGGCAACCCCACCGGCAGTCGCGCGAGCGCTCCGGCGGCATCGGCGCCGATCAGCATTGCGGCCTGGCAGCGCGCCGCCGCGGCGCTCACGCTCTCGCGCAACGGCCCTGCCGGCATGACGCGGCCGTTACCGAAGCCGCTGCCGCCGTCAATCACCAGCAAGGCGCAATCCTTGGCCAAGCCCGGGTGCTGCAGCCCGTCATCCATCACCAACACTTCGGCTCCCTCCGCGATCGCGGCCCGTGCTGCGGCGGCGCGGTCGGCCGCCACGAAGGTCGGTGCCAGCGCCGCCAACAGCAACGCCTCGTCACCCACCAGGCCAGCGTCGTGGCGGCGCGGCTCGACCCGAATGGTCCCCCGGTGCCGCCCGCCATAGCCGCGGGTCAGGAACGCCACGCTGCGGCCTCGCGCCTGCAGTCGCGCCCCGAGATCGAGCGCCAGCGGTGTCTTGCCGCTGCCGCCCACGCCGACGTTGCCGCAGCAGATTACCGGCACCGGCGCCCGCCAACCGACGCGCCGCACGCGACGGGCGGTCACGCGTTCGGTGACGTGGCCCAGCGGCGACAGCAGCCGCGCGGCCAGTCCGTCGTGCCGCCAGAACTCCGGCGCCCGCATCAATTCGGCCGCAACAGGCCGAGCAGCGCCGCCGCAACCTGGCCAGGCAACTCACCGTAGCGATCCGAGGCGGCGATGCCGGCGCGGCCCATCGCACCGGCGCGGGCCGGGTCGGCCAGCATCGCATCGACCCAGCCGGTCAGGGCCGGCGCGTCGGCGACCTGCGCCAGCGCCCCCGTCGCCAGCAGCGCGTCCACCACCGCCGCAAAGTTCTCGGCGTGCGGCCCGATCGCCGTAGCGCAGCCAAGCCTGGCCGCCTCCAGCGGGTTCTGCCCGCCATGCGCCACCAGGCTGCCGCCCACGAACACCACCGGCGCCAATCGATACAGCAGCCCCAGTTCGCCCAGCGTGTCGGCGATCCAGACGCCCGCGGCATCCGGAGGGTCTTGGCCCAGGGCGCGACGGCGTGCGGCCGCGGCGATCCGGGGGCCACGCTCGGGATGGCGCGGCGCCACGATCGTGAGCAGCCGGGGATGACGCGCCGCGAGCGCCGCGTGCGTTGCCACCACTGCCGACTCCTCACCGGGATGCGTGCTGGCGGCCAGCCAGACCGGGCGCCCAGCCAGAAGCCGCCGCAACCGCTCCAGCTCGGACGCGTCCACCGGCAGTGGCAAGGCGGCGAATTTGAGGTTGCCGGGACTGCTGACCGCGCGGCCGCCCAGCGCGGTCAACTTCGCGGCGTCGGCTTCAGATTGCGCCTGGATGGCCCCGAAGGCGGTGAACTGACGCCGCCCGAACGCCCCGGCGCGGCGCCAGCCGGCGGCGCTGGCGGCGGACAGCCGGGCGTTCAGCAGCATCAGCGGCACCTTCGCGCGCCCGCAGGCGGCGATCAGGTTGGGCCAGATCTCGCTTTCCACGAACGCCGCCGCGTCGGGCCGCCAGTGCGCCAGGAACCGGGTAGCCCAAGCCGGCACGTCGAGCGGCACGAAGCGGTGCAGCACCCGCTCCAGTCCCAGTTCCGGCAGCCGCCGCGCCAGCACGATGGCGGAGGACACCGTGCCGGTGGTCAGCAGCACCGTGACGTCGGGGGCCAATCGCGCCAACGCGGTCAGCACCGGCAGGACCGAGACCGCCTCGCCGACGCTGGCGCCGTGCAGCCACAGCAGGCGCCCGGCCGGGCGCGGCGTCGCGTCCTCGCCCCAGCGCTCCGGCAACCGCGCCGCGATCTCCTTGCCGCGTCGCACCCTGGCGCGCAGCATCGCGCGCAGCGCCGGCGTGGCCAACGTCGCGATCCCGGCATAGGCCCCGGTGCAGATGGGCGCGATCACGCCACACACAGCCGGTCCGCGGCGTCGGCGGCGGCGGTGAGCGCCGCGGCGATGACCGGCAGGGCGGCATCGGCAGCCTCGGGCGCGACAGCGATCGGCGCGCCGCACACCAGCACGCCGCGCCCGAACGGCAACGGCAGCACCATGCGGTCCCAGCTCCGCAGTACCCGGCGGCGGCTGACCTGCGCGCCGCAGGGCAGCACCGGCACCCCGGCCTGCGCCGCCAGTGACGCGACGCCGCGCGCCGCGACGCGGCGGGGGCCGCGCGGGCCGTCGGGCGTGATGATGGCGTGCTCGCCCGCCGCCAGCGCCGCCAGCAGCCGCCGCGCGGAACTGGCCCCACCGCGTTCCTGGCCATCGCGACGGCTCGATCCGTGCAGCACGCCGACGCCGAACCGGCGCATGACGTCGCCGATGAAGCGGCCGTCGGCGTGTCGGCTGACCAGCACGTTGCCGCGCAATGTCTCGCCGGTGCGAGCCAGCGCCTGCCGCTGCGCCAGCGTCCAGAGCGCCGGCATCAGCGGCAGGCGCTCATGCCAGAATGCCGCCACCACCGCGCGGCGGCCGCCGGCGAATGGCGCCAAATGCTCCGCCCCCTGCAATGTCCAGCGCGTCGTGCGCAAGGCGAAAGCGACGTAGCGGGCGACCAGCGCCGCCGCCGTTGCCTGGGCCGCGGGCTGGCGCAGCAAACGTTTCAACGACATCGCGGACGTGGAGCCACGGACATGGCGGCGGCGGTAGCACGCGGACGCCGCGTGCGCCTAGTCGGCGGGCGCTCCCAACGCGATCAGCCGCTCCCAACGACCGGCCGAATAAAGATGCGCGTAGATCGCCGCGAGCCAGCCCATCCGTCGCCAGTCCAGGAACACGTCGTCGTCGAGGCCAGCCAGCCGTTCCGGCTTCACCAGCTTGAAGCCGCGCACGCGGGCCGCGCCTCCGGACTTGAAGTTGATCATCGCCTGCTCCTCCGCCAGCAGGCCGGCGGCGTCGAGCGCCCGCCCGAGCGTGGTGGCGGCGGCGATTCCCTCACGCAGCGCTGTACAGAATGCGATTGCCTCGTCGAGCGCCGGTGTCGGGTGCTGGTCCTCGAACAGCGGCGTCCCAGCGCCGCTGTTGAGCGCCGCCGCGTCCGGCTCCATGGCCACGAACAACGACTGGCTGGCAGGATTTTGCACGAAGATGAAGGGAAACGCTCGGACATAGGCCGGCACGTAGCAGTCGGTCAGCCACTCGCCGCCGGGTGTAACATACAGGTTCTGCCCCTCGCGCAGGCCGAGCAGCGCCACCGGCATCGGTTCCGGGCCGCTGGTGAACAGGACCGGGTAATGCTGGGCCGCCATCTCGATCTCGGCCAAACCCAGCGGCACCGATTGCGCATGGGCCGCGAAGGCGAAGCCGGCGGAGCGGTCGAGGCGCAGGTCGGGATGGGTGGCCGGGTTCACGCCCACGACGCGGCGAAAGAACAGCGGCAGGTCAGCGCTGCCCGACATCGGCGTGTCGTCGCGGCTCAGACGTGGAAGCTCTCGCCGCAGCCGCACCGGCCCTTCTCGTTCGGGTTACTGAAGGTGAAGCCGGACGACAAATCCTTGGTCTCGTAATCCATCACCGTGCCGATCAGGAACAGGCTGGCCTTGCGGTCGACCACGACGGTGACGCCCTTGTCGGTCACAACCTCGTCGCCCGGGCCGGGGGCAGCCACCCAATCCATGTCGTACGACAGGCCCGAACAACCCTTGGTGCCGACACTGATGCGCAGCGTCATGCCGGCCTGACCGGAGGCGTACAGCGCCGCCAACCGCGACGCGGCAGTGTCGGTGAGCGCCATCAGCGGCGGCAGCGCGCGGCGTGGACGGGAAGCGGCGGTCGTGGTGGATGCGGACATGGCGGAGACCTCGTGCGGCGTCAGAACATGTTCAAGGCGAGGCGGGCGTCCTCACTCATCCGGCTTGGGTCCCAAGGCGGGTCCCACACCGTCAGCACGTCGCAGGACGCGACCCCCGGCACCGCCATGATCGCGCTGTGGACGGCTTCCGGCAACTCCTGCGCGCTCGGGCAGGCGGGCGCCGTCAGCGTCATCTCGACCTTGACCCGGTTGTCGTCGTCGATCTCGATCGCGTAGACCAGGCCCAGTTCGTAGATGTTGACCGGGATTTCCGGGTCGTAGACCGAGGCGCAGGCGGCGATGATGGCGTCCTCAGACGGCTTGCCCTCGACCTCGCCGTCCGGCGTCCAGGCGCTGTGCGCCGGCGCGATGTCATCCATGGCTTGCCTCCTTCTCGTTCAGCGCCGCTTCCAGCGCGTCCCACGGCAGCGTCGCGCATTTCACCCGTGACGGATACTCGTGTACGCCGGACAGCGGCCGCAGTGTCTCCAGCGTCGGGTCGTCCGCCTTCCCGGTGCTGACCAGCGCCCGGAACCGCTCCGCCAGGCCGTGCGTCGCTCCGGCATCAAGGCCGCGCACCGCCTCCGCCATCAGATCTGCCGACGCGATGCTGACGGCGCAGCCGCGCGCCTCGAAGCCGATCTCGTCCAGCGTGCCGTCGGCGGCACGGCGCAGCCACACCTGGCAGCGGTCGCCGCACATCGGGTTGTCGCCGCGGGCGGTCGCGTCGAACGCCACAAGCCGTGTCGCGTGGCGCGGATGGCGGCCACGATCCAGGACCGTTTCCTGGTACAAGTCACGCAGGTCGTCGAACATCAGGCGAAGAACAGCCTGACGCGGTCGAGCGTGTCGGCCAGCTTGTCGATCTCGGCCAGCGTCGTGTAGGCGCCGAAGCTGGCGCGCGCGGTGCTGTCCACGCCCAAGCGACGCATCAGCGGCTCGGCACAGTGGTTGCCGGCGCGCACCGCGATGCCCTCGCGGTCGAGCAGGGTCGCGACGTCGTGCGCGTGCGCCCCCTCCAGCGTGAAGCTGAGCACCCCGCCACGGTCCTGCGCCTGACCCACGATCCGCAAGCCGGGGATGGCAGACAGCCGCGCCAACGCGTGCTCCGTCAGCATCCCCTCGTGCGCCGCGATCGCCTCGAACCCCAATCCCTCCATGAACGCCACGGCGGCGGCGAGGCCGATGCCCTCGATGATGGCGGGGGTGCCGGCCTCGAACTTGTGCGGCACCTCGGCCCAGGTCGAGCGCTCGAAGCTGACCGAGGCGATCATGTCGCCGCCGCCCATGAACGGCGGCATCGCGTCGAGCAGCTCGCGCCGCGCCCACAGCACGCCGATGCCGGTCGGACCGTATAGTTTGTGGCCGGTGAACACGTAGAAGTCGGCGTCGAGCGCCTGCACGTCGACCGCCCGATGCACCACCGCCTGGCTGCCGTCCAGCAGGATCTTCGCCCCGTACGCGTGCGCCAGCGCGGCCAGCCGTTCGCCCGGCGTGTAGGTGCCGAGCACGTTGCTCATGTGGGTGATCGCGACCAGGCCGACCTTGCCGTCGGCCAGCAACGCCTCGATCGCCGCCATGTCCAGCTCGCCGGCATCGGTAATCGGGGCGACCCGCAGCTCGATCCCGTGCGCGTCGCGCAGCATCTGCCAGGGCACGATGTTGGCGTGGTGCTCCATTTCCGAGATCAGCACCGCCTGGCCCGGCCGCATGATGCCGCGCCCGTAGCTGTGCGCGACCAGGTTGATCGCGGCGGTCGAGTTCTGCGTAAACACCACCTCGCGCCTATCGCTCGCGTTGAGCAGGCGCGCCACGGCGTCGCGCGCCGCCTCGTAGGCGTCGGTGGTGCGCTCGCTCATCCAGTGCAGGCCGCGATGCACGTTGGCGTATTGCGTCTCCATGGCGCCAGCCATCGCGTCGATCACGACACGCGGCTTCTGCGCCGAGGCGGCGCTGTCGAGGAACACGAGCGGCTTGCCGTGCGCCTGCTGCGACAGGATCGGGAACTCCGCCCGCAACGCCTCGACATCGAGACGGGCGGGGGCGATGCGTGTGATGCTGTTCATGCGGCGCGTCCTAGCCACCAGCGGTCGACGGCGCCCTCCAGCATGGCACGGCCGGCCTCGTGGGCAATGGGGTCGAAGGCTTCGACCAGGAAAGCACGCACCAGCATGGCGCGTGCCTCTGCATCCGCGATGCCACGGCTGCGCAGGTAGAACAGTTGCTCGGCATCGAGCTCGCCGACCGTGGCGCCGTGGCTGCACTTCACGTCGTCGGCGTAGATCTGCAACTGCGGCTTGCTGTTGATCTCGGCCAAGGGCGACAGCAGCAGCGCCTGGTTCATCTGGTAGCCATCGGTCTTCTGCGCCGCGCGCGCCACCTCGATCTTGCCCTGGAACACCCCGCGCGAGCGCCCGCTCAGCACGTTCTTGACCGTCTGGCGCGAGGCGCAGCCGGGCGCGTCGTGCGACACCACCGTCGTAAAGTCGGCATGTTGCGAGCCGTCGAGCAACTGGGCCGCGTTCAGATGCACCGCCCCGCCGGCGCCAGACAGGCGGGCATGGACCTCAAGCCGCGCCAGCCGCGCGCCGAGCGTCAGCGCGAAACTGTCATAGGTGCCGCGTGCCGCGATGTCGGCGTACAGCGTCGACAGATGGAACGCCGACGTTGCCTCGTTCTGCAGCCGCAGATGGGTGAACGTCGCGTCTTCGGCGACGGTGACCTCGAACACCGGGCTGTGCAGATAGGCGCCTTCGCCAGCCGATACCTCGATCAGCGTCAGCTTGGCGCCGGCCCCAAGGCGGATGGCATGGCGGGGATGGAACGACACCGGTCGGCCCTGTGCGTCGCTGCCCATGCTGGCCAGCACCAGGGTGCCGCCGTCGACGCCGGCCGGCACCTCGATGTCGGCACCGTCCTGCGCCAGCATGGTGTTCAGCGCCACGATCTTCTGCGTGAGGTCGGGCGCCGCGCCGCCGAACGCCGGCACGCCGGTCCGCACGCGCACCTGCGGCGGTCGCTGCGACAGCTCGGCGCGGAACCGCCCGTCGACGAACACCAAGCGCGGTGCGTCGAGTTCCGGCAACAACGCCAGCAGTCGGGCATGGTCGCTCACCGGCATCACCGGCTCGCTGAACGAGAGCTCCGCCAGTGGCCGCAACTGGGTGTAGCGCCAGGCTTCCTCGCGCGCGGTCGGCAGGCCCTGGCCGCGCACGGCGTCGGCCGCGGCGGCGCGCAACGCGGCGCTGCCGGGCATCCGGGCGGACAAGCCCTCGTAGCGCGCCACGAAATGCTGCGCGCTGCCCTGCAGGGCGGTGGGAGCGATCGCGTTCATGCCGCCTCCGCCACCACGCCGGCATAGCCGTTGGCCTCCAGCTCGTGCGCCAGCTCCGGCCCACCGGAGCGGATGATCCGTCCGGCCGAGAGCACGTGCACGCGGTCCGGCACGATGTGGTCGAGCAGCCGCTGGTAGTGCGTGATGACCAGCGCCGAGAAGCCCGGCCCGCGCATCGCGTTGACCCCCTCTGCCACCACCTTCAGCGCGTCGATGTCGAGCCCGCTGTCGGTCTCGTCGAGGATCGCGAGCTTGGGCCGCAGGATCGCCATCTGCAGCACCTCGTTGCGCTTCTTCTCGCCGCCGGAGAAGCCGACGTTGACGTTGCGCTTCAGCATGTCGTCCGGCATCGCGAGCCGCTTGGTCTCGGCCCGCGCCAGCTTCAGGAACTGCACCGCGTCCAGCTCCGGCTCGCCGCGCGCCCGGCGGACGGCGTTGAGCGCCGTGCGCAGGAAGTTCGCGTTGCCGACGCCGGGCAGCTCGACCGGGTATTGGAACGCCAGGAACAGGCCGGCGGCAGCGCGCGCCTCCGGCTCCATGCCGAGCAGGTCCGCGCCGTCGAACGTCGCCGTGCCACTGGTGACTTCGTAGCCCTCGCGGCCGGACAGCACGTAGGACAGCGTCGACTTGCCGGAGCCGTTCGGCCCCATGATGGCATGGACCTCGCCCTGCGGCACCACCAGGTCGACACCGTTCAGGATCGCCTTGTCGCCGATGCTGGCGGACAGGTTACTGATCTCGAGCATGGTCAGCCCACCGAACCTTCGAGGCTCACCGCCAACAGCTTTTGTGCCTCCACGGCGAACTCCATCGGCAGCTCCTTGAGCACTTCCTTGCAGAACCCGTTGACGATCAGGCCCACCGCGTCCTCCTCGGACAAGCCGCGCTGGCGGCAGTAGAACAACTGGTCGTCGGCGATCTTGCTGGTGGTGGCCTCGTGCTCCAGCCTCGCGGTCGGGTTGCGGCTCTCGATGTACGGCACCGTGTGCGCGCCGCACTGGTCGCCGATCAGCAGGCTGTCGCACTG
>CAXUHK010000051.1:0-12246 GCA_964250775.1 uncultured Acetobacteraceae bacterium
CGCCGCCGCTGGTCGCGCCCGCGCCGATGACGGTGTGGATCTCGTCGATGAACAGCACCGCGTTGGGCTGCGCCTCGAGCTCGGTCACGACCGCCTTGAGCCGCTCCTCGAAATCGCCGCGATAGCGGGTGCCGGCCAGCAACGCCCCCATGTCGAGCGCGTAGATGGTGGATTGCGCCAGCACCTCGGGCACGTCGCCCTCGACGATCCGCTTGGCCAGTCCCTCGGCGATGGCGGTCTTACCGACGCCGGGGTCGCCCACGTAGAGCGGGTTGTTCTTGGTGCGGCGGCACAGGATCTGGATGGTGCGCTCGATCTCGGTGTCGCGCCCGATCAGCGGGTCGATCTTGCCCGACGTCGCCTTCTTGTTCAGGTTGACGCAGTAGTTGCCCAGCGCGTCCTGGCCGCGCTTGCCCGGCTTCTCCTCGCGCTCCGGCTCCGGCCCGTCGCCGGAATTGCCCTGCGCGGCACGCGGCTGGGTGCGGCCGGGGGCCTTGGCGATGCCGTGGCTGATGAAGTTGACCGCGTCGAGCCGGGTCATGTCCTGCGTCTGCAGGAAATAGACGGCATGGCTCTCACGCTCGCTGAACAGCGCCACCAGCACGTTGGCGCCGGTCACTTCGTCACGGTTCGAGCTCTGGACATGGATCGCGGCGCGCTGCACGACGCGCTGGAAGCCGGCGGTAGGCTTCGGCTCGCCCGGCCGGTCGGTGGCCAAGCCCGCAAGGTCCTTGTCCAGGAACTCGGTCAGGTCGGTGCGGATCTTGTCGATGTCGACACCGCAGGCGCGCAATACGGTCGCGGCGTCGGTGTCGTCGAGCAGGCCCAGAAGCAGGTGTTCCAGGGTGGCATACTCGTGTCGCCGCTCACTGGCGAGCGACAGGGCGCGATGGAGCGTCTGTTCGAGATTGCGCGAGAGCATTGCAACGCTCCTTGGTTCCAAGTCAGAGACAAAACCCGTCTGTCACGGCGACAAATGGGCAGGCCAGCGGGAATTCAAACGGCACGCCGAAGCAGGACAGGCAACCAAGCGACGCGGAACACCACGGCGAACTGTCTGGCAGCCGACGCTAGAGCATCTTTCGGCGGAAACCATCCGAAAAACAGTGGGAAGCAACACAATAAAACTTAAATTCCAGCCATCGGGTTTGCACCCCCGCCATCTGTCGGGGATGCCGGGCTCTGCTGGGGATGCCAGGCCTCAATCCCTGGCGCTCAGTCCTTCTCGATCGTGCACTGCAGCGGGTGCTGGTTCTGTCGCGCCAAATCCATGACCTGCGTCACCTTGGTCTCTGCGACCTCGTAGGTGAACACGCCGCACACCCCGACCCCGCGACGATGCACATGCAGCATGATGCGCGTCGCCTCCTCGCGAGTCTTCTGGAAGAACCGCTCGAGCACATGCACGACGAATTCCATCGGCGTGTAGTCGTCATTGAGCATCAGCACCTTGTACAGGGCGGGCTTGCGCGTCTTGGGCCGCGCCTTGACCACCACGCCGGTGTTGGGGTTGTCGCCACCGCCGTCACGGCCGTCGTCCCGCCTGCCATCGTCCCGCCGGTCCGCCGCGCTGATCTCGCGCGTCGCAGGCGGCGCTTGGTCGGGCAGACGTTCGGACGCCCGGCTGCCGTGGAGTGTGATGTCGTCGCTCATCGCTCGTAACCGCTCTGTTGGGCTGTTCGCCGGCACCGTCCAAACCTCGTCGCGCACGGCCATTGATGGCCGCAACCGGACTTGGCATATCTCGGGATGATGGGTTGCTCCCCGGTCGCACGCAAGTGCCACGGCGGCGGCGGGGTAGGCGGCCGACAAACGAAAACGGCCCGGAGCGTGCGCTCCCGGCCGTCCAGCCTTGCCCCGGGGGGAGCGCTCAGGCGGCGCTGCCGAACTTCTCGACGGCGACCGACAACCGGGCAGTGATCGGCGCGAACGCCTCCTCGGACAGCTTCAGCGAGGCGTCGGTCAGCTTGCCAGTGCCGTTCACCGCGGCCTCGATCGCCGACCGCGCCAGGCCGGCCTGCATGTCCACCGCCTCCTTGACCGACTTCACGCCGGCCATCGCTTTCCAGGTCGACATGGTTTGGTCGAGCTGCGCCTGCGCGCTGGTGGCCATGTGCTTGCCGAGGTCCTGGACACCTGCCGCCCAGATCTGGCCGGACTTCATGAGCGCGTCGATGTTGGCCTGATTGAACGCCATCAGGTCTTCCGCTGTCGTCATCATACTCTCCAATGTTGGTTTGAACGCCGGCAAGGCGCGCTTGGCGGTCTCGGCGAGCGGCGCGGCGGCGACATGGGCAAACTCGGTCGGCGCGCCCGGCACGGACGGCGTGATCGCAAGGCTCGCCGCGATGGCGCTGTCCGTCGCCTGGATCACCACGTCGCGGTTCGCGGTCGGGTCATGGGGTTGGTCGTTCATGGGTTCGATGCCTGGTTGGAGTGTTCCCGGAGCTGGCGCCGCCGAGGCTCGCGCGATCCGCTTCGCCATAGTTGACTTCCTCACCTGCCCGCCGGCGCCGGCGCCGCTCAAGCGCCCGCATGGAATAGTTGCATCCACATGCCGAGACAAGGTGAAATTGTGCATTGCACAAAAAACTTTCGCGGGGACCGTCGGAGGCGGTCAAAAGCCGCATGAATTCGCTGTTAACGTATTCAAATACATTGCTTTCACCGCGCTTGAAGCTGGACACGCGGAGAGCTCGGTCGTTAGGGTGGACGCGATCCCGGAGGTGTTGGTTTGGCGGCTCGGTTCAAGCGGATGGCGCGGCGGATGCTGGCGGGACGATGGCTGGCGGCCCTCCTGGTGGCGTCGGTGTGCGCGATGTCGGGCGGCGCGGCGCGGGCGCAGATCGGCTCCGCGCGTTACAGCTCGCTGGTGATGGAGGCGGCGACCGGCAGGATCGTCTCGGCGATCAATCCCGACGAACCGCGTTACCCGGCCAGCCTGACCAAGCTCATGACCCTGTACATGACGTTCGAGGCGCTGCGCGACCGTCGCGCGTCGTTGGGCGAGCTGGTTCCGGTCAGCTTGTCGGCGGCCAGCATGTCGCCGACCAAGCTGGGGCTGCTGCCGGGCAACGCGATCACCGTCGAGCAGGCGATCATGGGCCTGGTCACCAAATCGGCCAACGACGCCGCGGCGGCGCTGGCGGAGTTGCTGGGCGGCGGCGACGAGCGCCGGTTCGCGCAGATGATGACCTTGCGCGCCCGCGCCCTGGGCATGACCGGCACGGTGTTCCGCAACGCTTCGGGCCTGCCCGACCCGGACCAGGTCTCGACGGCGCGCGACCTCGCGGTGCTGGCGCGCCACCTGCTGCAGGATTTCCCGCAGCAATACCACTATTTCAGCCTGCCGAGCTTCACCTTCCATGGCCGGGTGATCCCCAACCATGACAACATGCTGCAGAGCTATCCCGGCGCCGACGGGCTCAAGACCGGCTACGTCGCCGCCTCCGGCTTCAACCTCGTGACTTCGGCGATGCGCGGCGACGTGCGGCTGATCGGCGTCGTGCTGGGCGCGGCCCGCCCGGTCGAGCGCGACCGTCACATGGCGTCGCTGCTGGACGCAGGGTTCGAGCAGTTCAACGTCCCGGTGGCCGTGGCGCGGGCCCCGGCCGCGCCGCATATCGGCGGCCTGGTATACGCCGCCGCCAGCCCGCCGCCCTCGATGGTGCCGCTGCGCGACCCGCTGGCCGAGCTGCCCCGGCAGGCGCCGCGCTGGTCGGTGTCGCTGGGCGTCTACGGCACCGGCGTCGCCGCCCGACGCGCCGCCACGTTCGCCCGCGAGCTGGCCGACAACGGCGACGTCAGGGTCGAGCCGGCGGGCAGGCGCCGGCGCCCGCTGTATCGCGCCTTGCTGGTCGATCTCACCTCGCCCCAGGCGCGCGGCGTCTGCGTCGAGATGCTGCGCCGCCGCCGCGCCTGCGTGCCCACGCATGACGGAAGCGCGGGCGACGTCGCCAGCCGCTGACGGTCTTGCAACGCCGGCCGCCGCCCCGCATCTTCACGCCGCGATGCACGTTACGCCCGCGAGGGTGCGAGGGCATCCGAACGGAGCGGTTTCCATGGACGGCGGTTCAGACGCGCGGCGCATCACCATCTACCAGCCACAGGACTTCGAGGGTATGCGGCGCGCCGGCCAGCTCGCTGCCGCGACGCTGGACATGGTTGCGGCGCATGTCCAGCCGGGCGTCACCACCGGCGAACTCGACCGTCTGTGTCACGATTTCATCGTGGACCACGGAGCCGTGCCGGCCCCGCTGCATTACCGAGGCTATCCGAAGTCGATCTGCACCTCGATCAACCACGTCGTATGCCACGGCATCCCGGGCGAACGGAAACTGGCCGGCGGCGACGTGCTCAACATCGACGTCACGGCGATCCTCGACGGTTGGTACGGCGACAGCAGCCGGATGTACGCGGCAGGGCAACCCTCGACGCGGGCGCGCAACCTGATGGACGTGACGTTCGAGGCGCTCCGCCGCGGCGTCGCCGCGGTGCGGCCGGGCGCCACGCTGGGGGACGTGGGCTTCGCCATCCAGTCCTATGTCGAGGGGCAGCGCTTCAGCGTGGTGCGCGATTTCTGCGGCCACGGCATCGGGCGGCAGTTCCACGAGGCGCCGAACGTGCTGCATTTCGGCCGACCGGGCGAAGGCCCGGTGCTGCGCCCCGGCATGTTCTTCACCATCGAGCCGATGGTCAACGCCGGGCGGCCGGAGGTGAAGGTGCTCGACGATGGCTGGACCGCCGTGACCCGCGACCGCAGCCTGTCGGCGCAGTTCGAGCACATGGTCGGCGTGACCGAAGCGGGCGTCGAGGTGTTCACCTACTCGCCGGCCGGGCTGGACAAGCCACCCGCGCTCGCCTGAGCGCTTTGACGGGCCACTGACGCAGGATTGCCGACCTGCGTTGCATCGTGCGTGGCAAGATTGTTGCGATGCCGAAAATTTTGCCTGGCCTGGCCGATCAGTTCGCCAGCCTCGACCCGCCCGCCCCGCCGGCGGTTGGCGTCGATGGGCACCGGGCGCGGATGCGGATCCGCCTGCTCACCGCCGGGCCGGAGGCGTTGGCGGACCACGAGCTGTTGGAGATGGTGCTGTTCCTGGCGCTGCCGCGACGCGACACCAAGGCGCTGGCGCGGGCGCTGCTGGCGCGCTTCGGCAGCCTCGCCGCCGCCATCGCCGCCACCCCCTCCGAGCTGCGCTGCATCGACGGGCTGGGCGATGCCGGTGTGGCGGCGCTCAAGACGGTGCAGGCGGCGGCGTTGCGGCTGGTGCGCGCCGAGGTGGTCGACCGCCCGGTGCTGACCAACTGGGAGCGGCTGATGGAGTACCTGAACGCGGTCATGGCGCGCGAGCGGGTCGAGCAGTTCCGGGTGCTGTTCCTCGACGGCCGCAACCGCCTGCTGGCCGACGAGCCGCAGGGGCGCGGCACCATCAACCACACGCCGGTCTACCCGCGCGAGGTGGTCAAGCGCGCGCTGGAGCTGCACGCGACGGCACTCATCCTGGTGCACAACCACCCGAGCGGCGACCCCACGCCCTCGCGCGCCGACATCGACACCACGCGCGAGATCGCCGAGGCGGCGCGCACCATGTCGGTGGCCTTGCACGACCACGTCATCGTCGGCAACGGGCGCTGGGTCAGCCTGCGCCAGGAGGGGCTAATGGCGTAGCGCCGCCAGCACCTCGTGGCCGCCATCCCAGACCAGCTTGAGCGCGATGTAGAGCACGATCAGCAGCCCGACCCAGGCAATCCAGCGATAGCGCTCCAGCAGCCGCGCCACCAAGTTGGCGGCGACGCCCATCAGCACCACCGAGACCCCAAGCCCCGTCACCAGCACCCAAAGCCGCCCGCCGGCGGCGCCGGCCACGGCCAGCACGTTGTCGAGGCTCATCGACAGATCGGCCAGCACGATCTGCACCATCGCCTGACGCAGCGATTTCGCCGGTGCGGGGTCGGTGGCGTGGCGCGCCGGGCGGCGTAGCTCGCGGTACATCTTCCAGCACACCCACAGCAGCAACACGCCGCCGGCCAGCAGCAGCCCCACGATCTGCAGCAGTTGCAGCGTCACCGCACCCAGCGCCACGCGGATGATCGCCGCCCCGGCGATACCCGCGATGATGGCACGGCGCCGCTGCCGCTCGGGCAGGCCAGCTACGGCCAATCCCACCACCACGGCGTTATCCCCGGCCAAGGTCAGGTCGACCAGCAGCACCTGCCCCAGCGATGCCAAATCGCGCAGCAGCTCGCTGTCCACTCAGCCTCCCGAAGTTGCGGGCGGCGGGCCCGGGTCGTAAATCGTCCGCATGATCCCTCGCTACACCCGCCCGGCCATGGCCGCCATCTGGGCGCCCGAGAACCGCTACCGCATCTGGTTCGAGATCGAGGCGCTGGCCTGCGAGGCGATGGCCGGCATCGGCACGGTGCCCGAAGCGGCGGCGCGCGCCATCCGCAAGCGCGGCGACGCCGCCATCGCCGCCATCGGTCCCGCCGACATCGAGCGCATCGACGCGATCGAGCGCGAGACGCGGCACGACGTCATCGCCTTCCTCACCTGGCTGGCGGAGAAAATCGGCCCGGACAGCCGCTTCGTGCACCAGGGCCTGACCAGCAGCGACGTGCTCGACACGACGCTGTCGGTGCAGTTGACCCAGGCGACCGACCTGCTGCTGGCGGACGTGGACGCTGTGCTGGCGGCGCTGCGGCGGCGGGCGTTCGAGCACAAGCACACGCCGACCATCGGCCGCAGCCACGGCATCCACGCCGAGCCGACCAGCTTCGGCCTCAAGCTCGCCGGCCATTACGCCGAGTTCGCGCGCAACCGCGCCCGGCTGCTGGCGGCGCGGGCCGAGATCGCGGTGGCCGCGCTCAGCGGCGCGGTCGGCACCTTCGCCCATGTCGACCCGCGCGTGGAGGAGCACGTCGCGGCGGCCCTCGGCTTGGCGGTCGAGCCGGTGTCGACGCAGGTGATCCCGCGCGACCGCCACGCCGCCTACTTCGCGGCATTGGCCGTGACCGCCTCGGGCATCGAGCGGCTGGCGACCGAGGTGCGGCACCTGCAGCGCAGCGAGGTGCGCGAGGCGGAGGAGTTCTTCCACCCGGGCCAGAAGGGCTCGTCGGCGATGCCGCACAAGCGCAACCCGGTGCTGAGCGAGAACCTGACCGGCCTCGCCCGCATCGTCCGCGCCGCCGTGATGCCGGCGCTGGAGGACGTGGCGCTGTGGCACGAGCGCGACATCAGCCACTCCTCGGTCGAGCGGGCGATCGCCCCGGATGCCACCGCGACGCTGGATTTCGCGCTGGACCGGCTGGCGTCGATGATGGAGGGATTGCTGGTATATCCCGAGCGCATGGCGGCGAACCTCGCGGCACTCGGCGGCGTGGTTCATTCGGGCGAAGTGCTGCTGGCGCTGACCCGCGCCGGGCTGTCGCGCGAGGACGCCTACGCGGTCGTGCAGCGCAACGCGATGGCGACCTGGACCCGGCTCGGCCAGCCGGACGGGCGCGACTTCCGCGCCAACCTCGACGCCGACCCGGAGATCGCCGGGCGGGTGCCGGACGCCGTGCTGGACGCCGCGATGGACACCGGAATGCACCTGCGCGAGCTGGACCGCATCTACACGCGCGTGTTCGGGGAAGCAGGCCCGCCGGCGTAGGTTTGGCAGCGCCCGGACGCCGCTGCTATACCCGCGCCGCAGCGTCGTCGTGCGGCGGTGCGGCATCGCGAGAAGGATTCCCTGCCCATGGCCCGCCGCCGCCAGCTCTACGAGGGCAAAGCCAAGATCCTGTTCGAGGGGCCGGAGCCGGGCACGCTCGTGCAGTACTTCAAGGACGACGCCACCGCGTTCAACGCGCAGAAGAAGGGCGTCATCACCGGCAAGGGCGTGCTCAACAACCGCATCAGCGAGTACCTGATGATGCGCCTGGGCGAGATCGGCGTGCCGACGCACTTCGTCCGCCGGCTCAACATGCGCGAGCAACTGATCCGCGAGGTCGAGATCATCCCGATCGAGGTGGTGGTGCGCAACGTCGCCGCCGGCAGCCTGTCGACCCGGCTCGGCATCGCCGAGGGCACGCGGCTGCCGCGCAGCATCATCGAGTACTACTACAAGAACGACGCGCTGGGCGACCCGATGGTGGCGGAGGAGCACATCACCGCGTTCGGCTGGGCGGCGACGCAGGACATGGACGACATCGTGGCGCTGACGCTGCGCATTAACGACTTCCTGACCGGGCTGTTCCTCGGCGTCGGCATCACCCTGGTCGACTTCAAGGTCGAGTTCGGCCGGCTCTGGGAGGAGGAGGACATGCGCATCGTGCTGGCCGACGAGATCAGCCCGGACAACTGCCGCCTCTGGGACAGCAAGACCAACGAGAAGATGGACAAGGACCGCTTCCGCCGCGACCTGGGCCAGGTCGAGGAAGCCTACCAGGAAGTCGCCCGCCGGCTCGGCATCCTGCCCGAGGCCGGGGTGCGCGACATCAAGGGGCCGGAGATCATGCAGTAGCGCCATGAAGGTTGTCGTCACGGTCATGCTCAAGCCCGGCGTGCTCGACCCGCAGGGCCGCGCCATCGGCCAGGCGCTGCACGGGCTGGGGTTCATAGGCGTGGGCGAGGTGCGGGCCGGCAAGGTGATCGAGCTGGACCTGGCCGAGACCGACCCGGCCGCCGCCCGTGCCGCCGGCGAGGCGATGGCGCGCAAGCTGCTGGCGAACCAGGTGATCGAGAGCTTCCGCGTGGACCTGCCCTGATGCGGGCCGGCATCGTGCTGTTCCC
Source organism: uncultured Acetobacteraceae bacterium (assembly GCA_964250775.1). GTDB lineage: Bacteria > Pseudomonadota > Alphaproteobacteria > Acetobacterales > Acetobacteraceae > CAVRQM01. The sequence continues at coordinate 8,777 of CAXUHK010000051.1, forward strand.
CGGCATCAACCGCGAGCGCGACATGGCGATCGCCTTGGAACGCAGCGCCGGCCGGCGGCCGCGCATGGTGTGGCACAAGGAGACCGACCTCGCCGGCCTTGACCTCGTGGTGCTGCCGGGCGGGTTCAGCTACGGCGACTACCTGCGCTGCGGCGCGATGGCGGCGCAGTCGCCGGTGATGGCTGCGGTGCGGGCGCACGCGGCCCGGGGCGGCTATGTCCTCGGTGTGTGCAATGGCTTCCAGATACTGACGGAGGCCGGGATGCTGCGGGGCGCGTTGCTGCGCAACGCGCGTTTACGCTTCCTGTCGATGGACTGCCGCCTGCGCGTCGAGCGCAGCGACACCGCCTTCGCCAGCCAGTACCAGCGTGGCCAGGTGTTCCGTGCGCCGATGGCGCACGGTGACGGCAACTACACCGCCGACCCGGACACGCTCGACCGCCTTGACGGCGACGGCCTGGTCGCGTTCCGCTACGTCGAGAACCGCAACGGCAGTGCCCGCGACATAGCCGGCGTGTATTCCCCAAACTTGCGCGTGCTCGGGCTGATGCCGCACCCGGAGGATTTGGTCGACCCGTTGATGGGCGGCGAGGACGGCAAGCCGTTGTTCGACGCCTTGGCCGCCGCATGACCGTCGACGCGGCGCTGGCGGGCAGCTTCGGGCTCAGCGGCGACGAGTACGAGCGCGTGCTGGCGATCATGGGCCGCGTGCCGAGCCTCACCGAACTCGGCGTGTTCAGCGTCATGTGGTCCGAGCACTGCTCGTACAAATCCTCCCGTGTCTGGCTGAAGCAATTGCCTACGACTGCGCCGTGGGTGATCCACGGCCCGGGCGAGAACGCCGGCGTGGTCGCGGTGGGCGACGGGCTGGCCGCCGTGTTCAAGATGGAGAGCCACAACCACCCGAGCTTCATCGAGCCGTACCAGGGGGCCGCCACCGGCGTAGGCGGCATCCTGCGCGACGTGTTCACCATGGGCGCGCGCCCGGTCGCCAACCTGAACGCGCTGCGCTTCGGCGACCCCGCGCACCCGGCGACGCGGCGCGTGGTCGACGGCGTGGTGCGCGGTGTCGGCGGCTACGGCAACTGCGTCGGCGTGCCGACCGTGGGCGGCGAGGTGAATTTCCACCCCGCCTACAACGGCAACCCGCTGGTCAACGCCATGACCGTGGGCATCGCGCCCGCCGACCGCATCTTCCTCTCGGCGGCGGCGGGCGTCGGCAACCCGGTGATCTATGTCGGCAGCAAGACCGGACGCGACGGCATCCATGGCGCCACCATGGCCAGCGCCGAGTTCGCCGCCGACAGCGAGGAGAAGCGGCCCACGGTGCAGGTCGGCGACCCGTTCACCGAGAAGCTGCTGATCGAGGCCTGCCTCGAGCTGATGGCCACCGACGCCATCGTGGCGATCCAGGACATGGGGGCGGCGGGCCTCACCAGCTCCTCGGTCGAGATGGCCGGCAAGGGCGGCGTGGGCCTGCTGCTCGACCTCGACGCGGTGCCGCAGCGCGAGGCGGGGATGAGCGCCTACGAGATGATGCTGTCGGAGAGCCAGGAGCGGATGCTCATGGTGCTGCGCCCGGACCGGCAGGACATGGCGCGCGCCATCTTCGAGAAGTGGGACCTCGACTTCGCGGTGATCGGCCGGCTGACCGACACCGGACGGATCGTGGTCACGCACCAGGGCCGCACCGAGGCCGACATCCCGCTGGCGCCCTTGGCCGACCAGGCGCCGCTGTACCATCGGCCGGTCGCGGCCACGCCCAAGCGCCCGGCGCTGGGGCCAGTGGCCGACCCGGTGGGCATCGGGCCGGCGCTGCTGACTCTGATCGGCTGCCCCGACCTGTGCTCGCGCGCCTGGGTGTGGGACCAGTACGACAGCACGGTGGGCGGCCAGACGGTGCGCCGACCGGGAGCCGCCGACGCGGCGGTGGTCAAGCTGGAAGGATTGCCTCGCGGCCTGGCGCTGACCACCGATTGCACGCCGCGCTACTGCGCCGCCGACGCCGAGGCGGGCGGGATGCAGGCGGTGGCCGAGGCCTGGCGCAACCTCACGGCGGTGGGCGCCCAGCCGCTGGCCATCACCGACAACATGAACTTCGGCAACCCCGAGAAGCCGGAGGTGATGGGCCAGTTCGCCGCCAGCATCGCCGGCATGGCGGCGGCCTGCACGGCGCTCGACTTCCCGGTCGTGAGCGGCAACGTCAGCTTGTACAACGAGACGGAGGGCCGCGCGATCCTGCCCACGCCGGCGATCGGCGGCCTGGGCGTGCTCGACGACGTGGCGCGGGCGGTCGGGCTGGCGGTGACGCCCGGCCTCGACCTGGTGCTGGTGGGCGAGACGCGGGGCTGGCTCGGCCAATCGCTCTGGCTGCGCGAGATCGCGGGCCGCGAGGACGGGCCGCCACCGCCGGTGGACCTGGCGGCCGAGCGCCGCCACGGCGACCTGGTGCGCGCGCACATCCTGGCCGGCACGGTGGCGGCGTGCCACGACGTCTCCGATGGCGGGCTGCTGGTGGCGCTAGCCGAGATGGCGCTGGCCGGAAGCACCGGCATCGAGCTGGGCGCGCAAGGCGACCATGGCTTCTGGTTCGGCGAGGACCAGGCCCGCTACATCCTGGCGGTGCGCGACGCCGACGCGTTGCAGGCCGCCGACGTGCCGCTGCGCAGGCTCGGGCGCAGCGTCGCCACGCCGCATTTGACACTGCCCGACGGCACGACCATATCGCTTGCTGCGTTGCGGGCCGCGCACGAGGCGTTCTTTCCCGCCTGGATGGATCAACCTTCGAGCTAGGACACCGTCATGGCGATGGCCGCGAACGACATCGAAGCGCTGATAAAGGCCGCCCTGCCCGACGCCCATGTCACCATCGAGGACTTGGTGGGCGACGGCGACCATTACGCCGCCACCGTGGTCAGCGACCTGTTCCGCGGCAAGTCGCGGGTGCAGCAGCACCAGATCGTCTACGCTGCCCTGCGCGGCCGCATGGGGGGCGAGCTGCACGCCCTCGCCTTGCAAACCTCCGCTCCCGAATAAGGATCACCAGCATGAGCGCCTCCATCGCCGACCGCATCCAGTCCGAGATCGCCAGCAACGATGTTGTGCTCTACATGAAGGGCACCGCTATGTTTCCGCAGTGCGGCTTCTCCGCCCGAGTGGTGCAGATCCTGACCCATCTGGGCGTGCCGTTCGCCACCGCGAACGTGCTGGAGGAGCCGGGCCTGCGCGACGGCATCAAGCAGTTCTCCAACTGGCCGACGGTGCCGCAGCTCTACGTGAAGGGCGAGTTCGTCGGCGGCTGCGACATCGTGACCGAGATGTACCAGTCGGGCGAGTTGGTCTCGCTGCTCGCCGAGAAGGGCGTGACGCACGAGGCGACGGCGGCCTAGGCGAGGAAGGCGGCGGGGGGGGGGGGGCCCGCCACCCCGGGGGGGGGGGGGGGGCGCGGGGGGGGGGGGGGGGGGGGGGGG
>CAXUHK010000051.1:12256-22103 GCA_964250775.1 uncultured Acetobacteraceae bacterium
GGCTCGCCTTTACGGGCGTTACGCAGTTGGCTAGGGCGGCCTAGGCGTGGACGGCGGCGGTATGCTCCCGCCCTACGCGTCGTAGGGCGGGAGCATCCCGTGGCTTGCTTCAGGGACTGGCACGGGTGGCGCGTTCCGCCGGGTACAACGCCCGGAACCGCGCCAATCGGCTGGCGTGCCGGTCCGGTCCGGGCGCGAACGAGTGCCGCACCGTCGGGCGCGTGCAAATCTCCGCTTCACTCTCGGCCTCGGCCGCCAGCATCCCGAGCCGCGCGGCGCCGAACGCCGCGCCGTGCTCCGCGCCTTCGGGCAACATCAGCTCGATACCCATGACGTCGGCCAGCATCTGACCCCAGAACCGGCTGCGCGCGCCGCCGCCGATAAACTGGCAGGTGTCCAGACGCGCGCCGGCACTGTTGAGCACGTCGAGTCCGTCGGCCATCGAGAACGCGACGCCTTCCATCACGGCATAGGTCAACGCCTCGATCCCGTGTTGGGCGCGCAAGCCCGCAAACAAGCCGCTCGCCTCTGAGTCGTTGTGCGGCGTGCGCTCGCCGGACAGGTACGGCAGGAACAACGGCGCGTTGTCGCGCCGGACGCCGCCGGCGGCCCAAGCCTCGGTGCGGGCCAGCAGCCCGGCGATGTCCTGGCCGCAGCCGCCGATTTCGGCCACCCAACTCAGCGACGCCGCTGCCGAGAGGTGCACCGACATGCCATGCCAGCGGTCCGGCAGCGCATGGCAGAAGCCGTGCAGCGTGCGCTCGGGGGCCGAGACGTAGTGGTCCGACACCGCGAACAGCACCCCCGACGTGCCCAGCGACAGGAAGCCGTCGCCGGTCCGCACCGCGCCGATGCCCACCGCCGAGGCGGCGTTGTCGCCGCCGCCGCCGGCGATCGGCACCAGGCGGCCAGACAGCCCCCACTCCGCCGCCATCGCCGGCGACAGGTCGGCGCTGCGCTGCGAGCCCTCCACCAACTCGGGCACCTGCGCCCGGCGCATGTCCGTCGCGGCCAGCAGCACGTCATCCCAGCGCCGCCCGGCAACATCCAGCCAGAGCGTGCCGGACGCGTCCGACATGTCCGAGACGGCGGCGCCGCTGAGCCGGAAACGGATGTAGTCCTTCGGCAGCAGCACCAAGGCGGTGGCGTCGAAGACCTCCGGCTCGTGGGCCTGCACCCACAGCAGCTTCGGCGCGGTGAACCCGGCCATGGCGATGTTGCCGGAGCGCGCCGTGAGGTCCGGCACCCGGCGCGCGATCTCGGCGCACTCGGCCCAGCTCCGCCCATCGTTCCAAAGGATCGCGGGGCGCAACACCCGGCCCGCTTGGTCCAGCAGGACCGCCCCGTGCTGCTGCCCTGACAAGCCGATCCCCCGCAGCCGCGACCAGGCTTCCGGCGCCGCCGCTCGCAGTTCGGCCACGGCGGCCTGGGTCGCCCGCCACCAATCCTCCGGATCCTGCTCGGACCACAGCGGATGCAGCCGCGTCACTTCGAGGCTGGCGGCGCCGGTCGCCAGCGGCGTTTGCCGCTCGTCGAGCAGCAGCGCCTTGATCGACGAAGTCCCGATGTCCAGGCCGAGATAGGTGTCCAACGGAGCGCTCCGGCCGCATGATGAAATCTATAAGGGATGGCCGGCGAGCGGCGGCTACTCGGTGAGCAAGGGTAATTTCTCCCTGAACTCGGGCGAATTGAACATCGTCCGGCGCAGTTGGTCGACGGAGCTGTGCGACATCGCCTGTTCCGTCACCACCTCGCGGTTCTCCGGCTGGCGGCCGAGGATGTATTTGTAGGCCATCTCCACGTCGAACTCAGAAATCATCGCTGCCTCCCGCGGCGGTCGGATACGCCGTTACCTTATCAGAATCCTCCATCGGACGTGCCCGATCAAGCATCAACGCTCCTCCAGCAGCGCCCGTGCGCAGCCCTCGTCGGTCACTAGATGGTTGACGTAGCCGGCCAGCAGCGCGCCGCGGATGATCGGCACCTTGTTCATGCCGCCCGACGCCAGGATCGAGACCGGCACCGCCTTCAGCTCCGGCGGCATCAGCGCCATCACCTGGCGGTTGAGCGGATGCGGCACCAGGGCGCCATCGGCGTCCAGGAACGATCCCAGCAGGTCGCCGACCGCGCCCAGCGCCTCCAGCTCCGCCTCGTGCGCCCGCACCATCGGCATACTGGCGATGAGCGACTTGGCCGACATGTCGCCGCAGGTGAGCAGCGCCACCGAGACGCTGCGGGCGCGGCGCATCACCTCGGACAGCTCGGCGTGCGCCAGCATCATCCGCCGGCTCTCCTCGCTCGGGCAGTACAACGGCGCCGCGAGATACCAGCACTCGGCCCCGAGCGCGTCGGCGAACTGCGTGGAGACCTCGAACGTGTTGATGCCCGACCCGCGGGTCAGGCCGCCCATCAGCGACACCACGTCGCGCGCGCCCGGCGCCCGGCGCGGCAGGCGGGACAGCGAGGCGCGCAAGGTGCGGCCCCAGCCGATCCCCAGCGCGCCGCCATCGCGCAGATGGCCGTCGATCATCTGGCCCACCTCCTCGCCGATGACGCGGCGCTGCTCGGCCACGTCCTCCAGCTCCGGCACCACGGACGCGTTGGCCAGCCCGAAGCGCTCGCACAGCGCCGCCGCCGTCGCCACGCATTCGATCAGCGGATGCCGCACGTCGATGCGCACCGAACCGTCGGCGCGGGCCTGGCCGATGATTCGGTTGACCCGCAGCCGGGTCAGGCCGAGCCGGTCGGCGATCTCCTGCTGCGTCAGGTTGCCGACATAGTAGTTCCACACCACTCGGGCCGTGGTCTGGTCGGGCTCGCTCTCGGTTGGGCTCATCGGCATCGATCCCCTACCCCGCACGCGCCACGATAACGTAGAAAACCCCGCAGCATAGCCCTGCGGGGTTCCGTGGCCGGCGCGAGGCGTGCTGCCGTCAGTCGCCGACGGCGCGCAGGCGGGGCTGGCGGGCCTCGATCAGCTCCTCGTAGACGTCCACATAGTCCTCGGCCATGCGCCGAGCGGTCCAGCGCTGGTCGAAGCGGCGGCGCACCGCGCTGCGGTCGAGCGTGTGCAGCGAACCGAGAGCGGCGACCGCCTCGGCGTCGTTCTCGATCACGAAGCCCGTGATGCCGTCCTCCATCACCTCGGGCACCGAGCCGCGGTTGCGCGCGATCACCGGGCAGCCGCACGCCATCGCCTCGATCATCACCAGGCCGAACGGCTCCGGCCAGTCGATCGGGAACAGCAGCGCCTGGGCGTTGGAAAGGAATTCCGGCTTCTGGTCGTCGTTGATCTCGCCGATGAACTCGACGTTGTCGTGGCAGAGCAGCGGACGGACGCTGCTCTCGAAATACAGCTTGTCGGCCACGTCGACCTTGGCCGCGACCTTCAGCTTGATGCCGACGGCGGTGGCGATGCGGATGGCGCTCTCGATGCCCTTCTCCGGCGAGATGCGGCCGAGGAAGGCGAAATAGGCGTCGTCGCCGGTCTTGGGCGTGAGCGTGGTGGGACGCAGCTTCCTGGCCGGCATCCCGTGCAGCACCGTCCTGATCCAGCCCAGGTCCGGCAGCGGCTTGCGCTGGCTGTCGGAGATCGAGACCATCGGCACTTCCGGGAACAGGCGGTAGACGTCGCCGTACTCCGGCAAGTCGAGCCGGCCATGGATCGTGGTCAGGAACGGCGTCGATTGCCGCGTCATCACCGAATTCGGGAAGTAGTCGATGTGGAAGTGCATGACGTCGAACTCATGGGCGCGGCGGCGGACCAGTTCGACTTGCCGGTTGACGCAAGAGACCCAGTCCTTGACCTGCGGGTCGAGCCGCAGGGCGCGCGGCCGCATCGCGTCGAGCGTCGCGGCGGTGACGCTGTCGCCGCTGGCGAACAAGGTCACGTCATGACCCATCGCCACCAGTTCTTCGGTCAGCGCCGAAACGACGCGCTCCGTCCCGCCATAGAGCAGCGGTGGAACAGCTTCGAACAACGGGGCGATCTGGGCGATGCGCATGGGAGCCGACCTTTCGATGCGGTAGAATAAAGACCCGAGGAACCAGGAGCGGTGGTGCCGTGACTTGGTGCCGTTTTATTAGAGGGTGAACGTGGCGAAAAATGGGCGTCATGCCGCATTGCGGCGAAGGCGCCAAAAATTTCTCGCGGGCGGCCGGATGGCCCAATTTGAGCCTTATTGCCGTGGGAGTGTCGGGCCGTTAACGCCTCTCGCAGGAATCCCCGTCATGGTCGCACCACCCCTGCCCAAGACCTTGCTGCTGCAGCGCACCCGGCCGTTCGGCTTCCTGATGCACTACGTGCGCGGCCATGCCGCGGCGCATCTGGTGGTGGTGGGCGCGGTGTCGCTCGCGGTGCTGGCCTCGGTGTCGACGCAGTACGGCATCAAGCGGCTGATCGACGTCGTGGCGCACGGACCGGGAGCCGGAGGCGGCGCGGTGTGGGCCGCGTTCGGCGTGCTGTGCGCGATGATCGCCGCCGACAACCTGACTTGGCGGATCGGCGGCTGGATGGCGGCGCGCGCCTTCGTGGCGGTCACTGGCGACGTGCGCCGCGACCTGTTCAACCACCTGTCCGGCCATGCCCCGAGCTACTTCGCCGAGCGGCTGCCGGGCACGCTGGCCGGGCGCATCACCGCGACCTCCAACGCCACCTTCCAGGTCGAGACCACGACCACCTGGAACGTGCTGCCGCCGGCGCTGGCGGTGGTCGTCTCGTTGGGCCTGATCTCCTCGGTCAACCCGCTGATGGCGCTGTGCATGATCGCGGTCAGCGCCACGCTGGCGGCGGTGGTCTACCGGCTGGCCAAGCTGGGCGCGCCGCTGCACCGCGACTATGCCGGCCGCGCCGCCGCCGTGGATGGCGAGCTGGTCGACATCATCAGCAACATGGGCGTGGTGCGGGCCTTCGGCGCCACGCTGCGCGAAGGCAACCGGGTCGCCGAGCGCATCGGCACCGAGATGGGCGCCCGCCGCCGCAGCTTGATCTACATGGAGAAGCTGCGCCTGACCCACGCTGTGCTGACCGCGCTGCTGTGCGCCGGGCTGCTCGGCTGGGGTGTCGTGATGTGGCAGGCGGGCCACGCCTCGCCCGGCGACCTGGTGCTGATCTGCTCGCTGGGCTTCACCATCCTGCACAGCTCGCGCGACCTCGCGGTGGCGCTGGTCGACCTCACGCAGCACGTCGCCCGGCTCGAGGAGGCGATCGGCGCGTTGCTGGTGCCGCACGAACTGCCCGACGTCGAGGACGCCAAGGTGCTCGAGCACGGCCCGGGCCGCGTGGTGTTCGAGAACGTCACCTTCGCCTATCCGGGCCGCCCGCCGATTCTGCGCGGCCTCGACCTCAAGATCGAGCCGGGGCAGCGGGTCGGGCTGGTCGGCGCGTCGGGCGCCGGCAAGTCGACCGTGCTGGCGCTGCTGCAGCGGTTCTACGACGTCGAGCACGGCCGCATCCTGGTCGACGGGCAGGACATCACCCGCGTCCAGCAGGACAGCCTGCGCGACATGGTGGCGATCGTGCCGCAGGACATCTCGATGTTCCACCGCAGCGTGCTGGAGAACATCCGCTACGCGAAGCCCGAGGCGGCCGAGAGCGAGGTGCTGGCCGCGGCCTCGATCGCCCGCTGCCGCGACTTCATCGAGGCATTGCCGGAGGGGTTCGACACCATGGTCGGCGACCGCGGCACCAAGCTGTCCGGCGGCCAGCGGCAGCGCCTCGCCATAGCCCGGGCACTGCTGAAGGACTCGCCGATCCTGTTGCTCGACGAGGCCACCTCGGCGCTCGACAGCGAGAGCGAGCAGGCGATCCAGATCGCGCTCGACAGCCTGATGCAGGGGCGCACGGTGATCGCCATCGCGCACCGGCTGTCGACGCTGCGCAACTTCGACCGCATCGTGGTGATGGCCGACGGCCAGGTGATCGACGATGGCAGCCCGCACGAGCTGGCGCACCGGCCGGGGCCGTACCGCGACCTGCTGCGCAAGCAGGGCGCCGGGATGGCGGAGGATCTGGCGGAGGCGGCTTAGTCGGCGGATTGCATCCGCCCTACCCGTAGGGCGGATGCTAATCCGCCGCTTGCTGCTGCCCCCCGCCCGCGAGCGGTCGCCAGTCGCGGAAGAAGGCGGTGCCGATCTCGCCCGCGAGCATGATCAGGTCGCGCTGCACCGCGTCCAGGAACACGTGCAGCCCATCGGCGACGATGCCCTCGACGCTGCGGCCGAACAGCCCGGCGCGCAACTCCTCGACCCGTTCCAGCGACGCGACGGTGCCGCGCAGGCCGTAGCGGCTGCGCAACTGGTGCAGCATCCACTCCATCTGGTCGACGCACAGCCCGACGCTGCGCGGGAACGCGGTGTCGGTCAGCAGGAACGCCACGACGTCCGACGGTGTGAAGCCCGGCTGCGCCACCCGCCGGAACGCATGATATCCGGCCGCCGCCCGCAGCACGCCGCCCCATTGCGTCAGTTCCGCCACTCGACGGCCCTCGCCGCCGCCCTGCATCGGCACCAGCAGGTGATAGCGGATGTCGAGCAGGCGCGTGGTCTGGTCGGCGCGTTCGATCAGCCGGCCCAACTGGTAGAAGAACCAGCCCTGGTCGCGGAAGAAGGTGCCCTCGGTGATGCCGGTGTGGGTCTGCACGCCCTCCTTGATGCGGGCGCACAACCGGCTCAGGCGGTCGCCGCGCAGCTCCATCGGCGTGATCGCCACCATGTCGCGGTGGAACACGTTGAGCTGCATCCACATCTCGGTCGAGATCAGCGGCCGCAAGGTGCGCGCGTTGGTGCGCGCCGCCTCCAGGCTGGCCGGGATGCCGGTCGGGTTGGTGTGGTCGAGCAGGTAGAAATGCTTGACCGCGTCCGCCGTCGCCTCGTCGTGGCGCGCCGCGAATCCCTGCTCGTCGGCGTTGATGCGCACCATGCCGAGCCACGACTCAGCCTCGCGCCCGGGGCTCTCGAAAGTCTCGGTGACGTCGAGCAGCCGCGCCAGGTTCTCGACCCGTTCCAGGTAGCGCGCCATCCAGAACAGGCTCTCGGCGTAGCGCGCCAGCAGCGGCGTCTCGCGGCTCATGGGTTCGCGGTGGCTTCCAGGACCCAGGTATCCTTGGAGCCGCCGCCCTGCGACGAGTTGACCACCAAGCTGCCCTCCTTCAGCGCCACCCGGCTCAGGCCGCCCGGCAGCACCCAGGTGTCGCGCCCGGTCACGGCAAACGGGCGCAGGTCGAGGTGGCGCGGCCGGATGCCGTCCTCTGTCAGCGTCGGCGCCACCGAGAGCGAGATCACCGGCTGACTGATCCAATTGCCTGGATCGGCGACCAGGGCAGCGCGCGCCGTGTCCAGTTGCGCGCGGGTGGCGCGCGGGCCGATGGTGATGCCGTAGCCGCCCGACTCGCCGACCGGCTTGACCACCAGGCGGTCGAGCCGCTCCAGCGTGAACGCCAGCGCCTCCGGCTCGCGGCAGATATGAGTCTCGACGTTGGGCAGGACCGCGTCCTCGCCTAGGTAGTAGCGGATGATGCGCGGCATGTAGGCGTAGATCGCCTTGTCGTCGGCGACCCCGGCGCCGACGGCGTTGGCCAGCGCCACGTTGCCCCGCCGCCAGGCCTGGACCAGGCCCGGCACGCCCAGCAGGCTGTCGGCGCGGAACACCGTGGGGTCGAGGAAGTCGTCGCCGATGCGGCGGTAGATGGTGTGCACCGGCCGCCTGCCGCCGGTCACGCGCATCCACACCCGCTCGTCGTCGACGAACAGGTCGGCGCCCTCGACCAGCGGCACGCCCATCTCGCGCGCTAGGAAAACGTGCTCGAAATAGGCGGAGTTGTAAATGCCGGGGCTGAGCAGCACGACCTGCGGGTCGGGCACCCCCTCGGGCGCGATCTCGATCATCGCGGACAGCAACCGGCGGCCGTAATCGTCGACCGGGCGCAGCCGCATCCCGGCCATCAGGTCGGGGAAGGCGCGCGACATCAGGTGCCGGTTCTCGATCACGTACGAGACGCCGGACGGGGTGCGGGCGTTGTCCTCCAGCACCAGGAAGGCGCCGCTGCGGTCGCGCACGATGTCGGTGCCGCAGATGTGGACGTAGGTGCCGAACCGCACCGGGAAATCCACCATCTCGGAACGGTAGTTGACGTTGCCCAGCACCAACTCGGCCGGGATCACGCCGTCATGGATGATGTGGCGGGCGTGGTAGATGTCGTGCAGGAAGGCGTTCAGCGCCGTGACCCGCTGCCTCACGCCGGCCTCGATGGTGGCCCATTCGGTCGCGGTGAGCACGCGGGGGATGCAGTCGAACGGCAGGATGCGGTCGATGGCGCTGGCTTCGGAATACACCGTGAAGGTGATGCCGAGGTTGATCAGGTCGTTCTCCGCCGCCGCCGCGCGCAGGCGGAGCGCGTCGAGCCCGATCGCGTCGATGCGCCCACGCAGGATACCCGCAGCGCCGCCGTCGCCGGGCCGCCGCGTCGTCAGCTCGCAAAAGAACTCGCCGGCCGCATAGTCCAGGAACGCCGCCGGCCTGACCAAGGGAGGGTTGAGCAACATGGGTGTCGGGCTCCTGCGATCATGCAGCGAAGGTGCCCGACTGCATAGCAGACTTGCCCGCGATGCAAGCCCCGGCCCGCTCCCGTGGCGACTGGAGCGGACCGGCTGTTCGCGTGGTTACTTCAGGATGATTTCCACGCGGCGGTTCTGCGGCTCGCGCACGCCGTTGGCGGTCGGCACCAGCGGGTGCGTCTCGCCGAAGCCCTGGATCGCGATCTCCGACTGCGGCACGCCGTCGCGCACCAGCTCGGCCTCGACCGCCCTGGCGCGGCGCACGCTGAGCCTCTGGTTGTAAGCGGCGGTGCCGGACAGGTCGGTGTAGCCGTTGACTTCCAGGCGCGTCACCTTTAGGGCGGTCGAGTTGGTCGCCGCCTCGCTGATGATCTGCCGCGCGCGCGCGGTCAGGTCGGCACGGTCCCAGTCGAAGAACACCAGGTAGGTGCGCGCGGCGGCCGGCGCCGGAGCGGCCACGGGAGCCGGCGGCGGCGGCGGGGTCGGCACGTTGAAGGCGTAGCGCAGGCCCACCAGGAACGAGTGGTTGAACTGCTGGCCGACCTTCACCTGGGCGCCCTCGGTCGGAACCGTTAGGTTCTCGACGCCATTGGCCTTGATGCTGTTGAACGTGCCGGTGAAGCGGTACTCGGTGGTGATCGACAGGCCAGGCACCGCCGTGAACGGGAACGCCAAGCCGACGATGCCCTGGGCCGAGGGGGCGCCGTAGAACTTGTTGCCCAGGCTATAGCCGGCATTCGTGAACGGGACGCTGGCATGGAAGCTGTGAAGCGAAAGCTCCCGGTAGCCGATGCCGACGCCCACGTACGGGTTCAGGAAATCGGCGCCCAGCATCGATAGGCCGATATCGCCGAAGCTGAAATCGTACAGCGCGTTGAGGTAGCCGCCGTAGCTCTGGGTATCGCTGGTGCCGCCGATGTAGGAAGAGTTCCGCAGCCGCTGATGATCCTGGCGGTAGTCGCCCTGGATTTCGAAGCGCAGGCCGTTGCCGAGGCCGTAACCTACGCTGGCCAACCCAATGAAGCCGCCATCGCCCTTGAGCTTGCCGCCTGCGACCGGAAGGCCAGGAAACTGCGGCGTGATCCGGCGAATCTTCAGATTCTCCAGGTAGTTGTAGCCGGCGCCGGCGCCGACATACAGGCCCTCGATCGGCTGCGCCATCGCGATCGCCGGCGCGCCGACCAGGGTTGCGGTGAGAAGCGCGTTGCGGAGCTTCATGATACTCTCTCCTCGTTGTCTGGCGGGGGGGGCCGCGGGGGGGGGCCAACACACCGGCGGCGGGGCCCCGCGGGCC
>CAXUHK010000051.1:22113-24297 GCA_964250775.1 uncultured Acetobacteraceae bacterium
GGGTTGCGTGGCGGCGGCCCCCTCGGGGCCCCCAAATCCAGGGCGGCGCTCGCCGCCGGGGACCTGTCGGAGACAAAGCTATCTGCCGCGCGCAGTCGAAACCAGCGCGGAATACTTCACGGCCGCAACGTGGCGACGGTCGCACGCATACTGTGCCTTCCCCGCAACACCTAGTGTGTCGTCCGGCTTGCCGATGTCAGGGCAGAAGCCAGATCTTTTGATAGCCGGAATGGATCACCGCGGCGCCAACCGAGTCCATGTACAGGTCGACCAGCAACCCCTTGCCGCCGGGCTTGCCGTCGATGCAGTAATCGTCGACCGCGACCAGGCTCCCCGTAGACAGCAACGGTCCGGCGGCGGCCAGCTCCATCATGTGGTGCGTGGCGCTCGGCATCGGGTTCGCCAGGTCGAGGTCGAACGAATCGAGATAGAGCAACGACGCCTGGCGGCCGGCCAGCAGCCGGGCCAGCGAGTGCAACGCCTGCACGCTGTCGTTGCAGACCAGGTTGGCGACGCCGCTGCAGACCCGCCGGGCGGCGGCGATGCTGTCAAGGCTGAGGTCGATCGAGAACAGCGCCCCGCCGTGCCCCGCCGCCCGCTCGGCCTGGACGAACACGTCGAACAAATAGGTGCTCTGGCCGTCGCCCTCCCAGTTGCCGGGCAGCCGCAGCGAGCCGGTCTCCAGGATCAGCGGCGCCGCGGGCATCCGGGCCAAGGCAGCGAACAGGGTCTTGAACCCTTCCGCGCGCTTCTCGAGCCGGGGCTGGTAGTGGCGCGCGAACAAGGCGGGGAACGGCAGGGCCGGGTCGGGCGACGGCATCCCGACCAGGCCGTGATCGGTGGGCTTGAACCCGCTTTGTCCGAACGGCGTCACCATGGCGGCTCCAATCAATCGAGGATGCGGGCCTCGAACGGCGGCAGCAGGTCGGGGCTCTCGAACTCCACCACCCACAGGTCGGGATCGTTGCGAAGCTGGCGCGACACATAGGCGTCGGCAACGGCGGCGTCGACCGCGACCGGGCCGGTGGCGCGCAACCAGGCCACGTCGCCGTCGCCGGCGCGGACCTGGCTCAACACCGAGACCCCGCCATCGCGGTCGCGCAGCAGCACCAGCACGCCGCCGGCATCGGCGTCGCCGCGTCGCGCCACCACGCCGTAGCGGCCCGCCTCCTGCCCCAGCCGCAGCGCCGCCTGCACCCATAGCCGGGCCTTGACCCTTGGCTCCATCGCACCCGCCTGACCTGCCCCGCCGCCGCTTGTCGCACGCTGCCGGTCGGCTACATACACGCCGACCAGCGAGGACAGCACCCATGGGCAAGTCGCCGCCACCGGGAATGACCGAAGGCCAGCGGGCCTACGAGGCCAAGCGCGCCGCCAAGGCCGGCGTGAGCCTGGACAAGTGGCTCGACATGAAGCGGCGCGCCGAGGCCGCGGAACTGGCCGCCCGCAGCCGCGCGGCGGCATTGCCGGCTCCGAAGAAGCCGGGCCTGTTCAAGCGCCTGCTGGATCGCGCGCACAAGCCGCTGTAGCCCCCCGATGCTGGCCGCGCACGCCGATTGGAGCGTTGCCGCGGGCAAGCGGTGGATGACCTGGGCGCATGGCACGCCCGGCGGCTGGCGGGTCACGGCGGCGCAGCCGGTCGGGGCGCTGGCGACGCTGTTCGAGCGGCTGCGCGAAGCCGCGTCCGGCGGGCCGGTGGTGCTGGGGGTCGACCTGCCGCTCGGCCTGCCGCGCGGCTTCGTGGCGCGCCACGTGCGCGAGCCGGACTTCCCCAGCTTCCTGCGGCGCCTGCCGGAGCGCCCGGAGTTCTCCGCGGTCTGCGAGCGGCTCGACGAGGTATCGCCGCTGCGGCCGTTCTACCCGGCGCGCAACGTCGCCGGCATGACCCGCGCCGGCCATGCGCGGGCGTTGGGCCTGGACGATGCCGCCGGCCTATCGCGGCTGTGCGACCGGGCGACGGCCGAGCGGCCGGCCGGGGCGCCGCTGTTCTGGACGCTCGGCGCCAACCAGACCGGCAAGGCGGCGCTGAGCGCCTGGCGCGAGCTGATCGTGCCGAGCCTGCTGGGTGGCGCGCCACCCTTGCTGTGGCCGTTCGACGGAGATTTGGGCGCGCTGGTGCGCGACGGCGCGGTCGCGGTGGCCGAGACCTACCCGGCCGAAGCCGCCCGCCACCTGGGCGTGCGG
>CAXUHK010000052.1:0-24061 GCA_964250775.1 uncultured Acetobacteraceae bacterium
GTTCGCCGCCCGCGCCGGCGGCGCCGACCGCTTCCGGCGCGGCCGCGCCCTGCACGCGCTGCTGCAACACCTGCCCGACCTGCCGCCGGACCAGCGCGCGGCGACGGCGCGGAGCTACCTGGCGCGGCCGGGGCTGGGGCTCGACCCCGGCGAGGCCGACACGGTGCTGGCCGACGTGCTGGCAGTGCTGGCGCACCCGGCGATGGCGCCGCTGTTCGCCCCTGGCAGCCGGGCCGAGGCGCCGCTCACCGGCGTCGTGGGCGGGACCGTGGTGGGCGGCGTGGTCGACCGGCTGGCGGTGCTGCCGGGGCGCGTGCTGCTCGCCGACTACAAGACCAACCGGCTGCCGCCCGAGGGGCTGGACGCGGTGCCCGTGCTGTACCTGCGGCAGATGGCGGCCTACCGCGCCGTGCTGCGCGCGGCGTTCCCCGGCCGCGCCGTCGAGTGCGCGCTGGTCTGGACCGCCGGCGGCGTGGTGATGCCCCTGCCCGACGCATGGCTGGACCCGCACGCGCCGCTTGGTCCCCCAATGCTTGATACCCCTGGCGATGCGCCCCAAGTCAGCGGCAACAGCGAAGGATCCCCATCATGAGCGCCAACACCAAGCCGGTCAGCGACCAGAGCTTCTCCACCGACGTGCTGCAGGCCCCCGGCCCGGTGCTGGTCGATTTCTGGGCCGAGTGGTGCGGCCCGTGCAAGGCGATCGGCCCGGCGCTGGAGGAGATCGCCGGCGAGTACGCCGGCAAGCTCACCGTGGCCAAGGTCAACATCGACGAGAACCCGCAGACGCCGACCGACTACAACGTCCGCGGCATCCCGACGCTGGTGATGTTCAAGGACGGCAAGCCGGTCGCGACCAAGGTCGGCGCCGCCCCCAAGAGCGTGCTGCGCGACTGGATCGCCGCCTCGATCTGACGGTGGACGCGCCCGCGCGCCCGATCCCGTTCCTCGACCTGAAGGCGCAGCAGGCCCGGATCGCCACCGACCTGCGCGCCAGGATCGACGCGGTGTTGGCGCACTGCCAGTTCGTCCTCGGCCCCGAGGTCGCGGAGCTGGAACGCACCCTGGCGGCGTTCTGCGGCGCCTCGCACTGCGTCGCGGTCAGCTCCGGCACCGACGCGTTGCAGATCGCCATGATGGCGGAGGGGATCGGCGCGGGCGACGCGGTGTTCCTCCCGGCGTTCACCTACACCGCGACCGCCGAGGTGCCGCTGCTGCTCGGGGCCACCCCGGTGTTCGTCGACGTCGACCGGCATACGTTCCAGATCGACCCGGCGCACCTCGAAGCGCGGATCGCGGCGGTGCGCGCGGCGGGAAAGCTCCTGCCGCGTGCGGTTGTCGGCGTCGACCTGTTCGGGCAGCCCGCCGACTGGCCGGCGCTGCGCCACATCGCCGCGCGCGAGGCATTGTTCACGCTCGACGACTGCGCCCAGAGCTTCGGCGCCACGCTGGGTGGCGCGCCGCTCGGCACCATGGCCGACGCCACCGCGATCAGCTTCTTCCCGTCCAAGCCGCTCGGGGCCTACGGGGACGGCGGCGCGCTGTTCACCGAGGACGCCGGACGGGCGGCGCTGTACCGCAGCCTGCGCTCGCACGGCGAGGGCACGACCCGCTACGAGGTGCTGCGCACCGGCATGAACGGCCGGCTCGACACCATCCAGGCGGCGGTGCTGCTCAGCAAGCTCACGGTGTTCGCCGAGGAACTGGCGGCGCGCGAACGCGTTGCCCAAGCCTACGATTCCGCTCTCGGCAACGCTGTCGCCGTCCCGGCGCGGGTCCCGGACAGCGGCAGCGCCTGGGCGGTCTACGCCATCCTGCTGCCCGACGCGGCCGCGCGCGAGCGGCTGCAAGGCGCGCTGAAGGCGGCGTCGATCCCGAGTGCCGTCTACTACCCGCGCCCGCTGCACCTGCAGCCGGCCTACGCGCACGCCCATGACGGCAGCGCCCTGCCGGTGAGCGAGGATCTGTCGACGCGCATCATGGCGCTGCCGCTGCACCCCGACCTGACCGATGCCGATGTCGACGCTATCTGCGCCGTGGTCCGCGCCAACGCGTGAGCGCCAGCATCGCGCCGCCGGCCAGCAGGCCCCAGAACGCGCCGCTGATGCCGAGGAAGCCGACGCCCGAGCCAGTGACCAGGAACGTCACCGCCGCCGCCTCGCGCTCGCGCGGCTCGTGCATCGCCTGCATCAGCGCGGCCCCGAACGCGCCCAGCAGCGCCAGGCCGGCCACCGCCTCGATCAGCACCGGGGGTGCGACGGCGATGAACCGGGTCACGGCCGTGGCCGCGAAGCCGAACAGCACGTATAGCGCGCTGGCGCTAAGCCCGGCCCAGTAGCGGCGCGCGGGGTCGGCGTGCGCGTCCGGCCCCGCGCACATCGAGGCGGTGATCGCGGCGAGGTTGATGGCGATGCCGCCGAACGGCGCGCCGAGCACCGAGAACGCGCCGGTCGCGGTGAACACCTGTCTCGGCGGCGGGTGGTAGCCATGCACTCCCAGCACCGCGAAGCCGGGGATGTTCTGCGACGCCATTGTCACGACGAATAGCGGCAGCCCGATGCCGACCGCTGCCGCCCAGGTGAATCTCGGCAGCGCCAGCACCGGCTGCGGCGACAGCGGCCCGATGCCTCCGGCCGGCAGGTGCGTCGTGACGAGCACCGCGCCGGCGGCCACCAGCACCGCCGCCGGCACCGCCAGCAGCCTCCGCGCCCGCGCCACCAGCGCCCAGGCGACGACGATCGCGAGACCTGCGACCGGAAACGCCGCCACCGCGCGCACCGGCGCCACGCACAGCGACAACAGGATGCCGGCCAGCATGGCGCTGGCCAGCGCCGGCGGGATCGCCGCCACCGCGCGCCCCAGCGGCCGCCACTGCCCGGCCAGCACGATCAGCGATCCGGTCACGACGAACGCCCCGACCGCCGCCGGGAAGCCGCCGACCGGAACGGCGGACGACGCCAGCAGCGCCGCGGCCGGGGTCGACCACACCACGCTGATCGGCTGGCGCAGCCGCCACGTCAGCAGCAGCCCGCACAGCCCCATCAGCACCAGCACCGCCATCAAGCCGGAGGCCGCCTGCGCCTCGTCGGCGCCGACGGCGAGCAGGCCGCGCACGATCACCGTGACCGTGCTGGAGCAGCCGACGAACGCCGCCAGCACCCCAGCCCCGGTCGCCTGCCAGGAGAAATCCTTCATGCGGCGGGCCGGCGCATCCCCGAGGCGCCCATTCCCCAAACGAACGTCAGCTCGTGCCTGTTGTGGAACAGGTGCATGAGCTGCCCGCCCGGGATGGCGGCGAACGCGGCGGCGGTGTCGTGGTCGGTGGCGCCCTGGAACTTCACCGTGCAGACGACGCGCCGCGCCTGGCCGGACTCGATCCAGCGCCGGACCAGGCCCAGCAGCCGGTCCGGGTAGGCCACGACGTCGCTGAACAGCCAATCCACCGGACGCGGGTCCAGGGCGAAGGCGCTCTCGCGCAGCACCGACACGCCGGGCAGCGCCGCCACCACCGGATCGATGTTGGATTTGTCGACGGCCGTGACCGTCGCGCCGAGCCGCGCCAGCGCCCAGGTCCAGCCGCCCGGCGCCGCGCCGAGATCGAGGCAAGTCTGGCCGGGCTTGGGCCAAGCGCCGAGTCGGGTGCAGGCCTCCCACAGCTTGAGGTAGGCGCGGCTGGGCGGGCCGGCGCGATCCTCCTCGAACGCCGCCTCGCCGCCCACGAACGGACTGGTCTTGGTGGCGCTGGCCAGCATCCGGTCCGGCGCCAGCAGCGTCCAGGCGCCCAAATGCGAGGCGGGCGGCAGGCTCGGGAAGTGCAGCTTCCTTGCGGCGACCGGCGGCAGGCGGGCGGCGATCAGCGCCATGCGGCGGTGATGCACGGCCTCGTGCGCCGCCCAGTTGCGCTGGATCGCCCGCAGCGCGTCGGCCGCCCGCTTCACCGATCCCACCGCGACCTCCTGCGGCGCGGTCCAGATGTCGAGCGCCCAGGCGCTGCTGGCCGGCGGGTCGCACGACAGCGCCAACCGGCCGTGCCAGCCGGACAGCGTGACGCCGACACGATCCAGCTCCTCCGCCAGCACCGTCTCCAGTCCCTCCGGCGCCAGGTAGGCCGCGCGGACGGTCAACGCGCGCGCAGCGCCGAGACGCCGAGCAGCAGCCAGCCCGCCATCAGCAGCACTCCGCCTGTCGGCGCCAGCCTGCCGATGTGCCAGCCGCCCAGCACCAGCCCGTAGACCGCGCCGCAGAACGCCAGCAAGCCCAGCACGAACGCCGCCCCCGCCGCGTCGGCGAGCCGCCCGCCACGCGGCGCCCACAGTCCCACGGCAAGCAGCGCCAAGGCGTGCCAGCCGTGCATCTCGATGCCGTTGCGCAATTGCTGCAGCGCCGCCGGCGTCAGCCGGTCCGGCACCGGGCCGTGCGCCGCCGCGGCGGCCATCGCGACCGCGGTGACTCCGGCCAGCGATCCACAGCCGATCCACAACCTGCTCAAGCCGATGTTCTTCACGGAGCGGCCGATGTTCATGCCTGCAGGCTAGAACGCATTTACCTGCCGACGAAATCGCGCAATTTTGCCGCCATGCCCCGTGGCGACCTGTTCCCCGAGATCGGCCCGTACGAGACCGGCTACCTGCCGCTCTCGGCTGGCCACATCATGTACTGGGAGCAGGTCGGCAACCCGCGCGGGTTGCCGGTGCTGTTCCTGCACGGCGGGCCGGGCGCCGGCGCCGGGGCGGTGCATCGCAGGTTCTTCGACCCGTCGTTCTGGCGCCTCGCGGTGTTCGACCAGAGGGGCGCCGGCCGTTCCCGCCCGCTCGGCAGCCTGGCCGAGAACACCACCCCCGACCTGGTGCGCGACATCGAGACGCTGCGCCGCCACCTCGCCATCGACCGCTGGCTGCTGTTCGGCGGCTCCTGGGGCTCGACACTGGCGCTGGCCTACGCCCAGGCACACCCCGACCGGGTCGCGGGCCTGGTGCTGCGCGGCGTGTTCCTGGGCCGCGACTGCGAGGTAGACTGGTTCCTGCACGGCCTCGCGGCGTTCTTCCCCGACGCCCACGCGACCTTCACCAGCTTCCTGCCGGAGTCCGAGCGCGGCGACATCCTGGGCGGCTACCTGCGCCGGCTGACCCATGCCGACCCCGCGGTGCACATGGCCGCCGCCCGCGCCTGGTCGGTCTACGAGGGCTCGTGCAGCACCCTGCTGCCCAGCCCCGACACCGTGGCCAGCTTCGCGCAAGACCGCTCCGCGCTGGGGCTGGCGCGGATCGAGGCACACTACTTCGCGCACCGGCTGTTCCTGCCACCGGGAGGGCTGCTCGGCGGCATGGCGCGCATCGGCCATATCCCGGCGGAGATCGTGCAGGGCCGCTACGACATGATCTGCCCGGCGCGCAGCGCCTTCGACCTTGCCGCCGCGTGGCCCGCCGCCAGGCTCAGCGTGGTGCCCGATGCCGGCCACTCGGCGCTGGAAGCCGGCGTGCGCCGTGCCCTGGTCGCCGCCGTGGAGCGGTTCCGTCACGGTCGGTAGGTGCAACTTTGCCGCGGCGCTGCGTTGGCGGTGCATCATAACGTTGTCTGACGGGAGAACCCCATGCTGCACCCACGCTCGAAACTGCTGCTCGCCGCCGCCCTCGCCGCCCTGCCGCTGGCCGGCTGCTCCTCGCCTCCGCCCCCGGCGCCCGTGGCTCAGGCGCCGGCGCCGCCGCCGGTCTCGGCGACCGACACCGCGTTCTTCAACCAGGCCTCGCAGTCGGGCATCGAGGAGGTGACGTTCGGGCAATTGGCGCGGCAGCACGCGGCCCGCGCCTCGACTCGCGGCTTCGCGGTGAAGATGGTCGACGCGCACACCCCGGTGAACCAGCAACTGACCCAGCTCGCCGCCAGCAAGGGTGTCACCCCGCCCACCACGATGGACGACACCCACCAGACCTCATACGACGCGCTCGGCAAGCTGCGCGGCCGGGCGTTCGACCGCGCCTACTTGAACGGCCAGGCCACCGACCATGCCACCACGCTGCAACTGTTCCAGAACGAGGCGCAGAACGGCACCGACCCCGACGTCAAGGCGTTCGCCGCCCGCGTGGCGCCGGATGTGCAGTCGCACCTGGCGATGGCCAAGCGGCTGGGCGGGCGCGTTGCCGCCGATGCGAGCACCCGCTCCGTCGCGCCGACGGTCAGCGAGTAAGCAGGGCCGGGCGCGGCCGGACAGCCGCGCCCGTTCGATCCGAGCGACCAACCCGGCCTAGGGCGCCCCAAGGCTCCGACCAGCGCGCGATCAGCCCGTCGGCGCCCACTCCACGCTGGAATGGCCGTCATGGGCCAATGCCAAGCGAGTAAACCTTGTTGTTCGTAGGCCCGAGGTTCTTGTAGCCGGAACTCCAGTAGAGGTTTCCGTCGACGATCGCCGGTCCTGAGACCGAGGCGCCGCCGCTCTTGAAGCTGAACAGTGTCTTGCCCGTCGCCGCATCGAGGGCGACGAACGTCCCTGCCTGGTCTTCGCCATACATGACACCGTTGGCAACGCTGACAGAGCCATACGCGCCGGAAAGTGCCCCGGCCGGCGCGGCGTACGGCGTCCCCGCGAACGGGGTATCCGTCGCGACCGCCGTGGTGGGGGTCTGCCACAGGATTTTTCCCGTCGAGGGATCCAGCGCCGACCAGTACCCGCCATTGGTCTTCTCGCCCGACGGGACCAATGTGGTTTCCTTGTAGCCGAAGTTGCCTTCAGGCACGTAGACCCGCGTGCCGTCGGTTGCCGTTCCGTATTCGATGCCGCCGTAATGGCCCCCGGGACCGACCTGTGTCCCGAACAGGACTTTGCCGCTATCCCGGTCGAGCTCCCAGTAGATGCCGCTTTTCTGCCCCGCGCCAACGACGTCTTTCTCGGTTCCGTTGGAATGGATCGTCATCAGGTTGGGGGCGGCGCCGAAATCGGCGTCCACGCCGGTCGGCGTCGGGCAGGGCGTCGCGGGCGTCGGCGTCAGGCCGGGACAGGAATCCGTGTAGTTGTCCGCCTCGGTGAACCGTTGCGCCCACCTCACCGCCCCGGTGTCGATGTCGAGCGACAGCACGCTGTCGATGTGGTCGTTCGGGTCGAGGCAAGCGCCCAGTTGGGTGCTCGTCGTCGCACTGGCTTGGCAGCTCGCGACGGCGTCTGGCACCGAGTAGTTGTTGCCGGTGTCGACATAGACGGCGCGGCGCCGGGCGTCGACGGCGAGGTTGCTCGACCAGACTGCCCCGCCGGTGTAGCCGTCGGGGACGGTGTAGGTCTGCCAGACGATTTTTCCGTCGATCAGGTCGAGCGCCGCAACCGAGCCGCGGAAGTCGATCTTGAACCCGGGCGTCGTTACCGCGCCGACCTCCTGGTCGGACGCGACACCGACATAGACGCGACCTTTCACGATCGTGGGCGAACTCGTGATGAACGCCAACTGGTTGGTGGCGAGGGTCGTCTTCCACGCCAACGCCCCGGACGCCTTCGAGATCGCGAAGACCGTGGCCGAGGCTTGGTCTGCGACGACGATCGTATCCTGGCCGATGGCCGGGCTGACCCGCGAGAAGGATGCCGCGTTGCCGGTGTAATCGGACAGCTTGATTTCCCAGACGGCCTTGCCGGTGCGCGCGTCAATGCGCCAAACCGAGCCGCCGGTATCGGAGGCGTAGACGGCGTTTTGCTCGACCGTGGGGGTGCCCCATACCTCGCCGTTCGCGGGGAATGCCCAACGGACTTGCAGGTGTGGGACAGTGGACGGGCTGAGCAGGCGTTCATAGGGCGCGTCATGGTGGTCCAAGGCGCCGTTGCCTGCGCTGGACCACGAGTCTGGGGCGGTGAACGGGTTGAAGCCAGCGTTGCCGTCGGGCGCGGCGGTAAAGGCGGCATCGGTCCAAGCAAACGCAGCCATGATACCGACAGACAGGGATAAAGCCGCCGTCTTGCGCATGTCAACTTACTCCACAATGTTTAAAGTCATTGACTGGATTACGACAGACATCGCGTCGAACGCAGCCGCATTCCAATCGACAAGCCATGGATGACGCTTGAGCCGGTACTGTGCTCACGGCAAGGGCACCGCGTTGTCCGCTGCCGCCATCATTGACGACAACCGGCTATTTGCCCATGTCGGCAGCTACAATCTATTCAAGCGCTACTACCCGAGCGTCTGGGACTACAACTTTCAGTCCAGCGATGCTGGTCGCAACCGTGTCGGCCACCCCGTCCATGTCGACAATATCGCCGCTGTTGGTTTATCCAAAATGCATGTTTATGATTGTCGGTATGCGTGAGGTAAATATAGCCGGAGTCGACCTCAACCTTGTCCCCGCCCTGGATGCCTTGCTGCGCCGCCGCAGCCTGACCCGCGCGGCGGCCGCCGTGGGGTTGAGCCCGCCCGCGATGAGCCGTTGCCTGGCGCGCCTGCGCGACGTGCAGGGTGATCCTCTGCTGGTGCGCAGCCCGGATGGCTACGTCCTGACCGCGCGGGCGCAGGCGTTGCGGCCATTGTTGGCGTCGGCGATGAACCAGCTCCGCGACGTCTTTCGGCAGCAGGACTTCGATCCCGGAACCGAGCGCGGCGTCGTTCGTCTCGCCGCCGCGGACACGCACACCATCCTCATCCTGCCGGGCGTCGCGGCTCGCCTGGCCGTCGAGGCGCCCGGGGTCGACCTGCTTGTGGAACCCTATCGGCGCGACACCTCGGCCCGGCTCAATGACGGCTCGCTGGATCTCGCGTTCGCGCTTTCGACCACGCCGCTGCGCTCCGGGACCTACAGCGAGGCTGTCGCCGAAGATCGATTGGCCCTGGTGATGCGCCGCGGCCATCCGGCCGCGCGACACGCCTGGTCGATCGCGGATTACGGATCGCACCAGCATGTCGACGTGGACGTGCTCGGCGATGGCCAGTCGCAGATCGATTCGGCCCTGGCGACCAGGGGCATCGGCCGTCGGGTGGTGCTGTGGACGCCGCATTTCATGGCGGCCCTGGCCGTGGTCGCCGCGACCGACTTGGTGACGACCGTCTCGTCGGCGTTCGCGCGCCGCTTCGCGCCGGTGCTCGACCTCGTGCTGCACGCTCCCCCGTTCGACGAGACCCGCCTGGAAGTCACCTTGGTCTACTCCCACGCGCGGGCCTCGGACCCGCTGCTTGCCTGGTTCAGGACGCTGGTCCGGGACGTGGCGCTGACTTCCAATCTTGGCGTGGCGGTGCCTCGGCAAATGGAGGCTCAACTTTGAATCCCGCCAGAACGGAAGCCGTCCATGACGTGGATGTCATCGGCGAGCGCCACTGATCGGTGGTCCGTCCTGGCGCTGGCCGCGCTCCGCTAGGAGCCGTTGCGATCCGACGCGACGCCGTCGTGTCGTCGACAACGGGCATTGGGAATCATTAACGCGGGGTCCCGCAAGGCTCAAGGCGAGGTGGAGCGTGGTGTCGGCTCGGACAATCGCCGGAAAGGATCGAGCATGAGCGAAACCAGGACAAGCGTTCTGAAGAAAGTACCCGAAGTCACGCTCGCCTTCTGGATCATCAAGGTCGCGGCGACCACCCTTGGGGAGACCGGCGGCGACGCGGTCACGATGTCGCTGGGCCTCGGCTACCTGATCGGCACCGCCATCTTCGCCACGATCGTCGTTCTGGCTGTCGCGGCGCAGATCGCGGCGAAGCGGTACGGCGTGTTCCTCTATTGGGCCGTCATCGTGGCGACCACGACGGCGGGCACCACGCTCGCCGACTTCTTCGACCGTTCCCTGGGGATCGGCTATGTCGGCGGCTCGCTGGCGTTAGTCGTTCTGCTGGGGGCCACTCTCGCCCTGTGGCACCGGACACTGGGATCGGTCTCGGTCGACACCGTGACGACGCCCAAGGCCGAGATGTTCTACTGGGCCGCGATCATGTTCTCGCAGACCCTGGGCACGGCGCTCGGCGACTGGATGGCCGACACCACCGGCCTCGGCTACGAGGGCGGCGCCCTGGTGTTCGCGACGGCGCTGGTTGCCGTCGCCGCGGCCTACTTCCTGACCGGCATCTCGCGGACCCTGCTGTTCTGGGCTGCCTTCATTCTCACCCGGCCGCTCGGCGCCACGGTCGGCGACCTGCTCGACAAGCCGCTTGCGAATGGCGGGCTGGCATTGGACCGATTCTCGGCCTCGGCGGCCCTGATGACGTTCATGGTCGTCTGCATCCTGGTCCTGCCGCAGCGCGCGGGCCGCCACGTGGCGTCGGAGCCGCGCACGCAATGACGGCGTCACTCCCCGAGCCAGCCACGGACCGCGTCCCGCATGAAGGCGAAATCCGCCGGGTCCGACCGCGGCGCGCCGGCTGCGTGGCCCCAGACGGTCGGGATCGGGCGCAGTTCGGCGTGGCGCAGGTGCGCCAGCTCGTCGGCGTTGTCGGCGACCGGGAAGTACAGGTCGGTGCGCGACGGCATCAGCAGCACCCGCGCCCGGATCGCCTGCAACGCTCGCACCAGGTCGCCCTCGTAGAGTTCGTTGTCGCTGATGTCGGACGCCAGCCAGGTGCTGGCCTGCGCGTACAAATCCTCCGCCGCGCGGCGCGCGAAGCCGGGCTCCCAATGCGCGTCGAGGAACTCGTCGAGCGTGGCGGCGCCACTCGAACTCAGGTGCAGGCCGGCGCGGTACCAGTCCTGGCTCATCGCCCAGCCGGCGTAGATGCGGGCGAAGGCGCGCACCGCCGCGCGCGGCTCGCTCGTGAACCGGCCGCCGCCGCGATGCTCGGGGGCCGCCTCCAGCGTCGCCAGCAGCGATCGCAGGAACACCTGGTTGTGCGTGGCGGTGCGGGCGCTGCCGCAGACGATCACCGCGCGCGCGACCTGCTCCGGGTACAGCGCCGCCCAGTGGTAGGCTTGCTGCGCGCCCATCGAGAAGCCGTAGGCGCAGGCGACGCGCTCGATGCCGAACACCTCGCGCAGCAGCCGCATCTGCGCCCGCACGTTGTCGGCGGTGGTGACCAGCGCCGGGTAGTCCGGGTGGCTCGACGGGCTGCTGGACAGGCCGTTGCCGAACATGTCGGGGGCCACGATGAACCAGCGTCCGGGATCGAGGATGCCGTCCGGCCCGATCAGCCATTCCTGGTCGACGTGCTGCGCCGTGTAGCTGGTCGGGTAGACCACCACGTTGTCGCGCGCGGCCGACAGCGTGCCGTAGCTCTTCCAGCTCAGCGACGCGGCCCGCAGCGTCTCGCCGGATTGCAGCGCCAGGTCGCCCAACCCGAAGCCGCCGGTCCGAGTGTCCCCGCTCATGGCATGTCCTTTCGTGTTCGCCGGTGTGGCACGCGACCGATCCGCCGTTCTACGCTGACCGGGCAAGACTTGAAACCAGCGCAGTGATCGAGGCAGGATGATCGGGCACGTCGTCTCCATGTATCGCCACCCCGTCAAGGGCTTCACCCCGGAGCGCGTCGCGGCGGTGGAGTTGGTCGAAGGTGCCTATTTCCCTTGCGACCGACTCTACGCGATCGAGAACGGCCCGTCCGGGTTCGACCCGCAAACCCCTGCCCATGTCTCCAAGACTCGCTACACCGTGCTGGCGTCGATCCCCAGGGTGGCGTTGGCGCGTACCGAGTACGACGAGCGGACCGGCGTGCTGTCGGTGAGCGCAAGCGGGGTCGAACCGTTCGCGGGCGACCTCCGGGAGGAGGACGGCAAGCAAGGCTTCGCCGCGTGGCTGACGAATTTCCTGGACCCGGACGATCAGCGCGGGCCGTTGAAGGTCCTGGCGGCGCCGCCCTATCGGTTCACCGACGACCCCGACGGCTATGTGTCGGTCGTGAACCTTGCCAGCGTGCGCGACCTGGAGGCCCGGATCGGCCAGCCGGTCGACCCGCTGCGCTTCCGGGCCAACATCACCCTGGACGGCTGGCCGGCCTGGTCGGAACTGGGCTTGGCGCCCGGCGCGCGGGTTAGCCTCGGCGCGGCCACGGTCGAGATGCTGGAGCCCACCGTCCGCTGTGTCGCGACCCATGTCAGTCCCGAGACCGGGGAGCGCGACATCAAGCTCGTGGCGGCGCTGCGCGAGCTCTACGGACACATGCATTTCGGCGTCTACATGAAGGTCGTGGCGGGTGGCGTGGTGCGCGAAGGCGACCGGGTGGAGGCGTCCCAGTCAAAAAACTGACGTTTGCTACCCATGGTGAGGGTCGGCCTGCGATTGTTAGCCAACGTTCAGGTCGGTTTTTTGAGGGTCGGCGAGAGGTGATGCAGCGTTTCAAAGGCGCGCCTCAAGTGCCCGTCCAGGCCTGGCCTTGGATCGTCGAACCAGGCTTTGGCGGCGTAGCCGAGGGCGGCCATCCCGACCTGGGCCGCAAGGGTCGCGCGGCTATCATCGATGCCACGGTGGCCTAGTGCTGCGGACAGAGCGCCAATCACGTTCGCCGTCTTCGTCAGCACCCGCTCCTGCAGCGCCGGCGTGCGGACGATGATTTCCTGCCTTAATTCGTTGAAGCGCCGATTGCGCTCAAGCATCGGCTCGACCGAACGGAACGCGCAGAGCAGGGCGTCCATGGCGGCCAACTCCTCGGGCGCCCCGGCAACCGCGTCGGTCAAGGCGTCGCGGAACGCCTCTTCTCCATCGAACAACGCCTCCCGCTTGTCCGGAAAGTGCCGGAAGAAGGTGCGCTCCGTCAGGCCGGCCCTGGCGGCGATCTCAGCCGTCGTCGTCGCGTCGTAGCCGCGCTCGCGGAACAGCTCCAAGGTCGCCTGCTGAAGGCGGCGGCGCGCGTCTTCTCCGCTGCGTGGCATGGACGACCCATACACATATTGTCAGGGACTGTCTCTACGCTTATATGTCAGCAACTGACGCAACCGGAGACCGTGGCCCATGAGGACGCTCCGTTTCAATGAGTATGGCGAACCGGCGGACGTGCTGCGCTTAGAAGAGATCGCCGAGCCGAATCCCCGCGCCGGGCAACTACGCGTGCGGGTGCATGCGTGCGGGCTCAATCCCGCAGACTGGGCTCTGTGCCGGGGGCTGTTCGCCGGCGGCCTCCCCCGTGGCGTCGGCCTTGATGTGTCCGGAACGGTGACGTCGGTCGGCGAGGGCGTGACGGACGTCCGCGTCGGCGATCGCGTGCTGGGCGTGCCCGATTTCAGAGGCCATCCGAGCGCCGGAGCGTCCGACGAGGCGGTCCTGGCCGTCTGGACGCCCGTGCCGCAAGGCCTTGATCTTGTCGAGGCCGCCGCGCTGCCGATGGCGGTCGAGACCGCCTGTCGGAGCCTCGACATCCTGGCGGTGGCGGCCGGGCATACGCTCCTGGTGTACGGCGCGGGGACAATGATCGGCTTCGCCGCCGTGCAGATGGCGCTCATGCGCAAGGCCCGGGTGATTGCAGTCGCAGGCGACACCTTCGCCGGGCGATTGCGCGCGCTCGGCGCAGAGGTCACGCCGTATGGAGACGGCATGGTTGGGCGGGTGCTCGACATTGGTGGAGGAGCGCCGGACCTGATCCTGGATGCCGGCCCGATCAGCGACGTGCTGCCCGGCCTCGCCACAATCGCCGGTGGCGATGGGCGTCGCATCCTCACCATCAGCAACCACGGTCCCGTCGCCGCGGAGCTTGGAATACACGACAGCTTTGAAAGCGAGCTGCGCTACGACGTGCTTGGCGACTTCGCGAAGCTCGCCGCCCAGGGTCGGTTCACCGTGCCGGTGGCACGCACGCTTGCCCTCAAGGACTGGCGCGAGGCGCTCGACCTCAGCCTAACTGGGCACGCCCATGGCAAACTCGTGCTTCTCCCTGGGGACGCAATCGCCAGAAGTTGAAGCCGTGGCGTGACCGTTGCCCGGAAGTGTGCCCATAGCCGAGTACGGTCGTTAGCGCGCCCGCTTCCCCGGCAGGAGCTGATCGGCGAGCGTTGACCACCAGCGCGGCAAGCCGGACGCCACCGAGGCTGCGCCCACCGGCCTCCGACGCGGCGGCAAGCCGTGTGGCGGGTCGTCCCGCATGTCGCCAAGCCCCCTCGGCGCGACCTGTTGGCGGGTTTTCCGCGTCCGGGTGGGCGCATCGCGCTTCACCCGCGCCACGGCTGCGTACAATGCGGGGACGAAACAGAGCGTGAGCAGCGTGGCGCTCAGCAGCCCGCCCATGATGGCGATCGCCATCGGCCCCCAGAACACCGAGAAGGCGAGCGGCACCAGCGCCAGCACCGCCGCCGCCGCGGTCAGCACGATCGGCCGCGAGCGGCGCACCGTGGCGCCCACGATGGCCTCGCCGGCCGGGATGCCGGCGCGGATGTCCTGCTCGATCTGGTCGACCAGGATCACCGAGTTGCGCATGATGATGCCGGCCAGCGCGATGAAGCCCAGCGTCGCCACGAAGCCGAACGGGGCACCCGTCACGAGCAGTGCCGCCGTCACCCCGATCAGGCCCAGCGGGGCGGTCGCCACCACCATCAGCGTGCGCGAGAACGACTGCATCTGCACCATCAGCAGCGCCAGCATGACCAGCAGCATCAGCGGCATCACCTTGTTGATGCTGGCCGAGCCCTTGGCGCTCTCCTCCACCGCGCCCGCGGTCTCGATCGCGTAGCCGGCCGGCAGCGTCGCGCGCACGCGCTCCATCGCCGGCAGCGTCTCGGCGGTGGCGTCCGGCGCCTGCACGCCCGGCGTGGTGTCGGCGCGGACCAGCAGCATCGGCGTGCGGTCGCGCCGCCAGATCACCGGCTGCTCGACCCCCCACTTGATCGAGGCGACCAGGGAGAGCGGCACCGCGCGCCCGCCCGCCGAGGTCACGGTGACGTCGCCCAGGCCGCCCACGTCCTGCCGCTCGGATGCGATGGCGCGCGCCACCACGGGGATCATGTCGGTGCCTTCGCGGTACTGCGTGAGGGTGGCGCCCTGCTGCAGGGTCTCCAGCGTGGTCGCGATGTCCTCGCTGCTGAGGCCCAGCAGCCGCGCCTTGTTCTGGTCCAGCGCCACGGTCGCCTGCTTGCCGAGCTGGCCCCAGTTGTCGCTGATGTTGCGCAAGTGCGGGTTGCCGCGCATGGCCCGGCGCATGTCAGCGGCGATCGCGCGCAGCCGCAAGGGCTCGGGGCCGATGACGCGGAACTGCACCGGGTAGCCGACCGGCGGCCCCAGCTCCAGCCGGGCCGGGCGCAGCCGCACGTCGGGGAACATGCCGTCGTCGAGCGCCTTGTTCAGCGTCCGCAGCAGCGCCTCGCGGTCCGGGATGGTGCGGGTGTTGATGACGAACTGGGCGTAGTTCGGCTGCGCCAGCTCCGGCGCGAAGGCCAGGAAGAAGCGCGGCGTGCCGGTGCCGGTGTAGGCGGCGTAGGACGCGATGCCCGGCTGCGTCTTGAGCAGCGCCTCCAGCCGCGCCACCTCGGTCGCGGTGGCGGCGAAGCTGGCGCCTTCCGGCAGGCGCACGTCGATCAGCACCTCCAGCCGGTCGCTGGCCGGGAAGAACTGCTGCGGCACGCGCGAGAAGCCCACGACCGAGACGGCGAACGCCACGACGGTCAGCCCGATCACCACCCAGCGCCGCCGCACGCACCAGGCGACGAGCCGGGCGAAGCGGCGGTAGACGCGCCCGCCATAGACGTCGTGGCTGGGATCGTGGCGCGCCGGCTTGGGCAGCAGCACCGCGCCCAGCAGCGGCACGAACAGCACCGCGACCAGCCAGGACAGCATCAGCGCCATGCCGACCACGCGGAAGATGTCCTGCGTGTACTCGCCGGTGCTGGAGTTGGCCAAGCCCACCGGCAGGTAGCCGGCGGCCGTCACCAGCGTCCCGGTCAGCATCGGGAACGCGGTCGAGGTGTAGGCGAAGCTGCCGGCGCGCACCCGGTCCCAGCCCTGCTCCAGCTTCACCGTCATGGTCTCGACCGCGATGATGGCGTCGTCCACCAGCAGACCCAGGGCGATCACCATCGCGCCCAGCGAGATGCGTTGCAGGTCGATGCCGAGCAGCTTCATGCCGACGAACACGCCGGCCAGCACCAGCGGCACGCTGATCGCGACCACGACGCCGGTGCGCCAGCCCAGGCTCACGAAGCTCACCAGCAGCACGATCGCCAGCGCCTCCAGGAACGATCGCTGGAAGTCGCCGACATCGGCCGCGACCACGACCGACTGGTCGTTGAGCCGGCCGATATGCACGCCGAGCGGCAAGGTCGGCTCGACCTGCGCGATGCGGTCCGCGACCTGCTTGCCCAGCGCCAGCATGTTGCCGCCCTCGGCCATGCTGATGCCCAGCCCCAGCGCCGGGCGGCCGTTGTAGCGCATGGTGGCGGCCGGCGGGTCCTGCGTGGCGCGGCTCACCGTCGCCACGTCGCCGAGCCGCAGCAGGCGCCCGCCCGCCCGCAGCGGTAGCGTCTCCAGCGCGTCGGGCACGTCGAGCGAGGGTTGCGTGCGGATGCGGATGCGGTCGTGCGCGGTGTCGACGAAGCCGCTGGCGACGACGCTGTTCTCCTTGCGCACCGCGTCGAACAGTTCCGGCAGGGTGACTCCCAGCTCGGCCAGCTTGCGGTACGAGACGTCGACGTCGACGCGCTCGTCCTGCTGGCCCACCAGCACCACCTTGCCCACGCCCGGCACCGGCAGCAGCTTCTCGCGCACCTCCTCGGCTATGTGCTTCAGCTCGGCCAGGGTGAAGTCGTCGGCGGTCAGCGCGTACAGCAGGCCGTAGGTGTCGCCGAACTCGTCGTCGAAATTCGGGCCCTGCACGCCGTCGGGCAGGGTGGCGCGGATGTCGCCGACCTTCTTGCGCACCTGGTAGAACAGGCCCGACACCAGCGCCGCCGGGGTGTCGTCGCGCAGCGTCACGGTGACGACCGCGTGGCCCGGCTGGGTCTGGCTCTCGGTGTGGTCGAGATGCGCCAGGTCCTGCAGCTTGCGCTCGATCCGGTCGGTCACTTCGCGCGACATCTCATCGGCCGAGGCGCCGGGCCAGTCGGTCAGCACCACCATCTGCTTGATGGTGAAGGCGGGGTCCTCCGCGCGGCCAAGCGAGAGGTACGACCACGCGCCGGACGCTGCCAGCAACACCATGGCGAACAGGGTGAGCACGCGATGGCTCAGCGCCCAGGCCGACAGGTTGAGCTTCATCGCGTGGCCCCGATCCAAGGTGTCAGTGCCATGTCGGGCTCGATCTGGCCGACGCCCGCCGTCACCACCCGCTCGCCCTCGGCCAGGCCGCCGCGCACCAGCAACGCGCCGTCGTCGTCGTAGCCGGCCACGTCGACCGGCCGCAGCGCCGCGCGCTGCAGCACCGGGTCGAGCACCCAGACGGCGGGCTGCCCGCCGCGGTCGGTGAGCGCCGTGGGGGGCAGCCGGACCAGCGGGGGGCCCAGCCGGCCGAACGTCACCGTCGCGGTCATGCCGAAGGCCAGCGCGCCGTCCGGCGCGTCCGTCACCGAAACCTTGACCGCAAAGGTGCGGCTGGCGGCGTCGGCGAAGGCGCCGACCTCGCGCACCCGGCCATGCAGCGCCCGGCCCGGCGTGGCCCAGAGCGCCACGCCGACATCGGTCGCCGTGCGCACTTCGGCCAGGCGGTTCTCCGGCACGTCGACCACGACCTCGGTCGCGTCGGTGTGGGCCAGGGTGGCCACGGCCTGCCCGGCGGCGACCACCTGTCCCACCTGCACCGGCAGGGCGGTGATGACGCCATCGGCATCGGCGGCCAAGTCGCTGTAGCTGCGCTGGCTGCGCGCCAGGGCGACCTGGCGGGCCGCCTGCATGACCCGCGCCTCGGCCATCCGGCTGGCGCTCTCGCGCTTGTCGAACTGGGACGGCAGGTAGGATGCGGAGTTGCGCCCCAGCCGGCTGTAACGGCCGAGGTCGGCGCGGGCGTTCCCGGCGTCGGCCAGCGCCGCCTGCAGCGCCGCCTCGGCGGCCTCCTGCGACAGCTTCAGGTCGCCCTGGTCGAGCCGCGCCAGCACCTGACCGCTGCGCACATGGTCGCCGATGTCGACCAGCCGCTGCGTCACCTTGCCGCCGACCCGGAAGCCGAGCTCGGCCTGCACCCGCGGCTGCACGGTGCCGGAGAACACCAGGCGGGAGGGCAGCGGCCGCAGCGCCACGGCGACCACGCGCACCGGACGCGCCGGGTCGCCGGCGGCGCCGCAAAGCAGCGCGAGGAGCGGCAACAGCGCGGGGAGCAGCGTCGGGCGCATCGTCTTACCGCCTGTGTTGCCTGTCGGACGCATACCATAACGTCGTTCAGTGAACAAAGGTAAGTCTAGTCGGCAAGTCGGTCGGACCGGGACCACGCGCGCCAACGGCCCGGGAAAGCAGGCCGCGGCTGCTCGCCGCGTTCGGGCACGCGCCCGGTGGTGGGTCAGCGACCTTCGAGAGCAGCTTGCGGCAGCACTCGCCGGCCGGCACGGGCCCAGGCGGGTTGGCGAGCGCATGGTCGAACCGGCAGCGGCCGACGCTGCCGCCGCTCGGCATCCCATCGCCGCCGAGGCCGTCGCCCGGCACGATGGCGAACTACACCCACCCGGACCGCCTCCCCCCGACCAGACGGCTACGCCACCCGTGACGGGCACGAGCGGGTCAAGTACGGCAGGGCGGAAGGGCTCGCGAGCGGGCAGGTCGATCACGAGACCGTTGCCGGGACCAAACACTTAGCTCGCTTGTGCGGACATGGCAGTCACACCGTCGCACCGTATCGCCTCGACCCTGCCCGGCTCGCCCGCAGACACGAGGCGTGTCGGCTGCCCGGCGAACAGTGGGGCACGAGCCTGGAACGCGAACTCCCGAATCGGCCCGGCAAGGGAGGCAAGCGCATACAGCTTCGCCGCGGTGAGCGGGCCGTGGACGACCGATCCAGGATAGCCCTCCACATCCCGCGCGTAATCCAGGTCATGACTCCCCGCCCCGGCGCTCGACCTTTGCGATCGTCAGCCGCAGGTCGCCGGCAACTGCAGGCCAACGGTGCCATGAAGCGCATCGTGGAAGCAGCGAACATCCGGCGAGGCAACCGCACCGGCGGCATGAAGCCGCCGTGGGCCGGGTGTCCGTCCCGTCCCAGTGCAGCGGCGTCTGCGGCATCCAGGAAGAAAGCCCAATGTCCCAGCGGCGGCGGTCGGCGCTCCACGTCCAGGTCCGCCCCGACTGTGGCGGCAAACCGACGCAGCATTTCCACGGACAGAATTTCTCGCCGCAGCGCCGTGTCGCCGACGAACGCCTTGAGTGCGTCGACTTCCCCAGGCGTTAGCGGGTCGATTTCAGCGCGCCTCGTCGTGCTGTCCTGCATCGCTGCCTGCTCCGGATCAGGTCGAACGAGCCGCGGCGGGGGCATCGGCGCTCACGCCACATGCCGCCCGGGTAGTTCGGGCCACCCGCGCCCTCGTACACTCCGGCCGGCCAATATCGGCTTTCGGGTAAGCCAAACTCGTCCCAGTCGACACTGCGCCAGCGGTCTGGAGCCCGGAGCTTGGTCGGCCGGGCGGCGGTTCGCCAGCGCGTCGGCCGTCGCCTGTGCAGCCAACATGCCGGCATAGGAGTTGCCTTCGCCGTAGCCGCTGATGTCAACCGTGACCAGCTTCGGGAACCGCTCCCGCAGCGCCTCGGAGCCGAGACCCGCGCGGCCTGCGGCACCCGGCGCCAGGTTCTGGATGAACACGTCGGCTTGCGCGAGAAGCCTGCGCAGCAGCACGGCGTCATCAGGGTTCTTGCAGCTCCAAGGTGACGCGGCGCGTGATCCGGCACGCCTACACGGGCCAGGACCCCGGGGACCTGACCTCGCTCGACGATGCCGCCGCAGTAGACGTCATTCGCGCAGCCGCGCAGGGCGCGGCCGTTCGCGAACGGGTGGAGGGCTGATGGCGGTTTTGGTGCTGGCCGGCATTCGCGTGCTCGACGTCGGCCGCTACATCGCGGGCCCGTTCTGCGCGGCGCTGCTTCGC
Source organism: uncultured Acetobacteraceae bacterium (assembly GCA_964250775.1). Lineage (GTDB taxonomy): Bacteria > Pseudomonadota > Alphaproteobacteria > Acetobacterales > Acetobacteraceae > CAVRQM01. The sequence continues at coordinate 19,858 of CAXUHK010000052.1, forward strand.
GCCGACCGCCGCCGCAGCCTCGATCCGCGTCTCGCCCGCTTCCACCATCCCCACCGCAACACGGCGCAACTCCGCCTGCGCCGCTACATCCAACCTACGAGAATCCCGACCGCCCACCGTGACCAATCTCCACCCGCGGAGATCAATGATACCTATTCAACCGCCTGGTTAGTGAAGTCGGTCATCAATCAACGCATCCAGCCCCTCCGAAAGCGGAGTTTCGCCACGGTGTCGGGCACCACGCCGATCCGCCAGACGGGCTAACCCTCAATCAGCCCCGAAGCTGGTGGAGCGCGAGAGCGCATCCCAGGCGGCGAGTTCGACCTTCATGCTCTCGAGCTTGCGTTCGACCAGCCCCAGCGCGTCATCTCCCAAGAACAGCCGCACCGGCGGGTTCTCGGACTCGACCAATGCCAGCAGCGCCTGCGCGGCCTTCGCCGGGTCGCCTGGCTGGTTGCCGCTCTTGGCCTGTCTGGCGGCGCGGAGCGGGTCCATGACCGCGTCGTAGTCGGCGATGCTGCGGGGCGTGCGGTCCATCGACCGTCCGGCCCAGTCGGTGCGGAACTGGCCGGGTGCCAGGGCCGTCACCCGAATCCCGAAACTTGCCAGTTCTTTGCCAAGCGCTTCCGAGATGCCTTCCAGCGCGAACTTGCTGCCGCAGTAGAAGCTGATCCCCGGCATGGTGATGAAGCCGCCCATGGAGGTGACGTTGACGATGTGGCCGCGCCGCCGCTCGCGCATCCCAGGCAACACCGCCTTCGCCATCGCGACCGGACCGAACACGTTGGCCGCGAACTGGCGCTGGAGGTCATCCATCGAGGATTCCTCCAGCACGCCCTCGTGGCCGTAGCCGGCATTGTTCACCAGCACGTCGACGGCGCCCGCCTGCCGCTCGGCATCCGCCACGGCGGCCGGGATGGCGGCGAAATCGGTCACGTCGAGCACCAGCGGGTGGGCGCGACCAGGTGCCAGCGCCGCGAAGGCTTCGGCGTCACCGGGCCGCCGCACCGTGCCGATCACCCGATGGCCGGCCTGCAACGCGCCTTCGGCGAACGCTCGTCCCAGGCCCGAGCTGACGCCGGTGATGAGGAAAGTCTTGGAAGCGGCGATTGCCATGGTCCAACTCCGATCTGCCACGGTGGATATATCATGATATAGATACCGGCATGGCAGGCAGCAAGACCAAACCTTCTCCCCCCAAACCTTTTCCCCATGGCGCCAGAGGCGAGCCGCTGCGTCAGCGCGTGGTCGACGCCGCCGAGCGGCTGCTCCGCGAGGGCAAGGCCGATTTCTCGATGCGCGACCTCGCCGCCGAGGCCGGGGTCAGCTTCGCGACCCCGTTCAACCAGTTCGGGAGCAAGGCGGCGATCATGCAGGCCCTCTCCACGCGGCGGATCGACACCATGGAGACGCGCTTTGTCGCGGCGGCGCCGCTGACGGACACGGCGGACCGCGTGCTGCTGGCCATCGATGCGGCGGTCGCCGTGATGCTGGAGGAGCCGGAGATCAACCGCGCGGTGATGGGTTGGCTTGGCAGTGCGAGTCCTTCGCCCGGGCAGGTCTGGGCGCGCTCGATGGCTCTCTGGACGCTTGCGCTGGGCGCGGGAGAAGGGTTGATCGAGGCGCGGCGGGAACAGGCGCTGCGCTGCCTGCCGCGGCAACTCGCGTTCGCCTTTCGTGGCGTGCTGTCGTTCTGGACCGCGGGCGAACTGCCTGATGAGGCGCTTGCGCCGGAAGCGCGAGCGGTTGCGAGCGCCTTGTTGCTAGGCTTCACCGGACGGCAGCTATCGAAGACCATTTGAGAATGTCATCGATGGGCAATCCGACGCAGGAGCGGGCTTCCCAATGCGACGTGGATCATGGCACCGGAAACGTCGAGGATCGTTTCCCGTTGCGTGGTGCAGGAGCGGTGCTCCGGAGCAGCGTTGGCTGCATGGTCAGGTCGCCAGTTGGTTGATGCTTAGGACGTGTGCATTGCGGCTCATGGCGCTGAGGGTCTCAGGGGCCATGTGGCGGCGCTGTATCGCCCACTCGTCGTTCTGCTCGAGCAAAATTGCGCCAACCAGCCTGGAGACGGCGGCGTCGTTGGGGAAGATACCCACCACGTCGGTGCGACGCTTGACCTCGCCATTGAGGCGTTCGAGCGGGTTGGTGCTGTGAATCTTAGCATGGTGGTGTTTAGGAAAGGCCATGAACGCCACCATTCCGGCCTCCGCGCCGTCCATCACGGCCGCCAATTTGGGCGGAGTTGGTCGGCGACGCCGCGCCATTGCTTGCGCGCGGCCTCCGCATCAGCCTCGGCAAACGCGGTGCCTACCCAGGCGACGACAACCCGGCGGTGGGTGCGGCCGGCGTGGGCAAGCACGTTGCGCATGAAGTGGACGCGGCAGCGCTGCCAGGAGGCGTGCAGGACGCGCTGCGTGACTGCACCGCCGCTCGTGAGACAAGATTCTTGCGCTGTGCTCGCGCTTCGCCTTCACCAAGGCAGAGATAAACGCATTAAGAGATAAACGCATTAGTCTCGCACTCTGTGATTTTCACAGAAGAGGCAGCCCGGCGGCATCGGCCTCGGTGACTTCTGCCAACGATGCAATAGGCCAACGTGGCTATCCGTTCTTGTCGATCAGGGTAGCACGTGCGCCCTCCACGAAATCGTGGCCGCCGACGATGCGTCCGGCGACGCGGAAGTCGTCTTTTAGGATCTGCTCGATCGGCCCGTCCCGGCCATCCACTACCCGCCGCTGCGTCACGCGCAGGCTCGTCGGAGCGCGGCGTCGGCTTCCCCGATCCACGCGGCCGAGCTGGAGGTGCCTGCAACCCATGACTTCCACCTCGTTGACGAAAGATTCAGAAGTCATCTTGCGGTTCTACTTCAGCGTCGGCATGAAAAACTCCGCGCCGGCGCGTATGCTCTTCGGCCAGCGCGGCGTCGACGTTTTGGTGCGCGTGTAGAAGCAAACGCCTTCCGGCCCGTGCATGTGATGGTCGCCGACAGACGAGCGCTTCCAGCCGCCGAACGAGTGGGACTCCATCGGCACCGGGCTGAAAGGACGGCTTGGTTCACGCTGCTGTGCGGGGGCCGGTTGCGAGTGCGACTGCCAGAACGGCTGCGAGCGCCGCGACCACGCTGGCCGCGCGCAACGTGGCTGCGGCATCGCCGTATGCGCCATACATGGAGCCGAACAACGCGACGCCCAACGCGCCACCGACTTGGCGCGCTGCGTTGAAGATGCCCGAGGCGATCCCGCCCGATTGCAGCGGCACGCCAGCCATCGCCGTAGCGGTGATCGCCGGAACTGCCATCGCCGTTCCGGTTCCGATAAGCAGCAGGCCGGGCAGCAGGGGCAGCAGCGTCATCCCGCCGGCAACGGCGGCGACCGCGCCGCATCCGGCGGCGACGAGCGACAGGCCGGCCACGATCGTCCTTCGCGCGCCCAGGTGCGCGTCGAACCAGCCGGCAGCCGTATTGAGCGCGACCAGCACGGCCATCATCGGCGCCATGGCCAGGCCGGCGCCGAGGGCGTCGCGATGTTGCGCTCCCTGGAAATAGACGCTCAGCACGAAGACAAGGCCGTAGAAGACGAAGTTGATGACGGCCCCAATCGTCACCACTGCCACGAACCCGCCGCGCGCGAGGAGCGCGGGCGGCAGCATCGGTGCGCGGACGCGGCGCTCGACCATCGCGAGGACGCCCGCCAGGACGACGGCCGCGCTCCCCAGACCGATCGCGGTGTCGCTTGTCAAACCCCTCCGGGCACCTTCGCTCACCGCCAGCACAAGACATGCGAGCATCGCCATGGCGACCAGCTGGCCCACGACGTCCGCCCGCGCTCCGCCATTGTTCGCATGACCTGGCAGGTGCCGCCGCGCCAGCCAAATCCCCGCCATCCCGATGGGAAGGTTGACAAGGAAGATGCTGCGCCAGCCGAACAGCGTCACCAGCGCGCCGCCGGCCACCGGCCCCGCCGTCAGTGCGGCGCTGCCGGACGCCGCCCACCAGCCGATCGCCCGCGCGCGGGCCGCCGGCTCGGGACTGCCGTGCTGGCTCCTAGCCCGCGCCGCCGGGCTGCGCCGCGCGCCCGCATGCTGCTTCGTCGCCGAGGACGCACCGGCCGGCATCCAGGCGGCACGCAGCGGCGGCATGCAGGGCCTGGGCGTTGCCAGGGTGCAGGACGCCGCCGGGCTGGAGGCGCAGCAAGCAACC